>JALSIJ010000204.1 GCA_026981655.1 Rhizobiaceae bacterium
GGCAAATTGGGAAATTGCCACCCACGGGTTGAAGTGGATTGAATATAAGGATTTCGCCAAAGAAGATGAACGCAAACATCTGGAAGAGGCGATCCGTATTCATACGGAAGTGACCGGCAGCCGCCCCAAAGGTGTTTATACGGGGCGATCTTCAATCAATTCGCTGGATATAGCGATGGAGGAGGGCGGCTTTACCTATTCGGCCGATGCCTATTCCGACGATCTGCCCTATTGGGTTGATGGGCCAAACAAGCCGCATCTGATTGTGCCCTATACGCTTGATGCCAATGATATGCGCTTTGCAACGCCGCAGGGTTTTAATTCCGGCGATCAGTTTTATGCCTATCTAAAAGATAGCTTCGATGTGCTTTATCAGGAAGGCGGTGAGGGTCGCGCGAAAATGATGTCGATTGGCCTGCATTGCAGGCTGGTGGGCAGGCCCGGGCGGGCGGCTGCCCTTGCGCGCTTTCTCGATTACATTCAAGGCTTTGAAAAGGTGTGGGTTTCTCGCCGCCTTGATATTGCCGAACATTGGCATGACCATCACGCACCAGAGTAAACCTGAATAAAACTCCGTTACTTACAAGTTTTCTTTGAAACACCTATTGTGCCAATTTACTGAAATCAATGTTATGGTTCGCCCATAACAGAGCAAATAAATAGCCATAGGAGGAAATGCTGTTTTGAACCCGGTCAGGTTTCACATCAATGGCAGATTGACTAAGGCATTCGTGCGCGCCGATATGACGGTGCTGGAATGGCTTCGTTCAAATCCACAAACATGCGGTTCAAAAGAAGGTTGCGCCGAAGGTGATTGCGGTGCTTGCTCGATCTTGCTGGCCAGACCCGGCAGCGATGCGGGTGATTTTGGTGCGGTTAACAGCTGCATCATGTTGATGGGGCAGATCGAGGGTTGCTCGCTGATTACAGTCGAAGGCCTGTCGCCGAATGAAAGTGAACGCCACCCGGTTCAGGTGGATATGGCTGAAAATGGCTCCTCCCAATGCGGATTTTGTACACCCGGTATCGTGATGTCGCTCGCGGGATTGCTGAACAAAAATGCCAACCCGAATGACGAACAAATTCATGATGCGCTTGCAGGCAATCTTTGCCGCTGCACCGGTTATCGACCGATTGTCGAAGCGGCAAAATCAGCTGCCGATAAAAGCATCAATCAACTGGCCAAACTGGCCGGTGATACCATCGCTTCGGATGACGCATCCAATGTCATTGGCAGCGAGGATTCGGTGTTTTTCAGACCAAAAACACTGGCTGAATTATGCCTCATTCGATCTGAGCACCCCGGTTCTGCCCTGCTTGCCGGCGGCACGGATCTGGGCCTTGGGGTGGCTGAAGCAAAAACCCGTTGGCCGATAGCGATTGTCACCGCTGGCGTTGGTGAAATGCTGCAAATTGATGAATTTGACGATCATATCAGTTTTGGCGGTGCGGTAACCTGGGAACGGGCCTTACCGCATTTGCACCGGCACTATCCCTCATTTGCCAATATGGTGCGCCGCTTTGGTTCCACTCAAGTGCGCAATATGGGAACCATTGCCGGAAATATTGGCAATGCCAGCCCGATTGGCGATGGTCCTCCGGCATTGATTGCGCTGGGTGCAAGTGTGGTTCTTGCAAATGTCGATGGTGAGCGCGAGATATTGTTGGAAGATTTCTGCACCGGCTATCGTCAAACCGTTTTGGCCGATGATGAGCTTATCTCAAAGATCAAATTGCCGCTACCAAAAGCGGCCCAGCAATTCAGGGTCTACAAAATTTCCAAGCGATATGATCAGGATATTTCCACCGTTTGCGGGGCGTTCTCGGTTGAGATCAACGATGATGGTGCAATTGCCAATGCCCATGTGGCTTTTGGTGGTATGGCGGCAACCAGCCAGCGTTGCCCGGGGGCGGAAGCCGCTCTTAATGGCAACCAGCTGGGCATGGATTTGGTTGCGCCCGTATCGTCGGCCATCAACGCACATTTTTCTCCGCTGGATGACTGGCGCGGCAGTGCCAATTACCGGGGCGTGGTGGCAGCAAACCTGTTTGAACGCTTTGTCCGCGATGTGGCGGGTGAAACAGTGGAGGTAATGGCGCTTTGAGTATTCAGCAACAACTTGGCAATCTTACCATGCAGCGGATGCATGTGGGTAAGGGTTATGCCCATGATTCCGCCGTCAAACACGTTGAAGGCAAGGCCATCTATATTGATGATATGCCGGAATTGCCCCGCACCATGCATGCCGCTTTGGTGTTGTCACCTGTTGCCCACGGTACTTTGAATAGCATTGATGCAAGCGAAGCGCTGGCCCTGCCGGGGGTGATTAAAGTAATCACCGCAAAGGATGTACCCGGCCACAATGATGTGGCGCCAATCTTGTCCGGTGAACCGCTGTTTGCCGAAACCACGGTGGAGCATGTCGGCCACATTGTTGCAGCGGTCGCCGCCGATAGTTTTGAAATTGCGGTACAGGCTGCACGGCTGGTCAAGCTTGATATTACCCCGCTTGAACCGGTGCTTGATGTTGAACTTGCACACAAGAACAAATCCTATGCGCTTAATGTTCAGCATTTGATTGAAAAGGATGCGGCAAGCGCCATTGCCGGGGCAGAAAAACAGTTTGAAGGCACCTTTCGTATTGGTGGACAGGATCACTTCTATCTCGAAGGGCAGATCGCCTATGCTCATCCCGGCGAAGATCGTGATGTAACGGTTTATTCATCCACCCAGCACCCGAGCGAGGTGCAGCACCATGTGGCCCATGTGCTGGGCGTTCCTGCCCACGCAGTCGATGTGCAGATACGGCGGATGGGTGGCGGCTTTGGCGGCAAGGAAAGCCACCCGACCATTATTGCGGCGATTGCTGCCATGTTTGCCGATAGCGAAAAGCGCCCCTGTCGGCTGCGGTTGCGCCGCCATGATGATATGATGGCCACCGGCAAGCGCCATGATTACGTGATTAACTGGAAGCTCGGGGTTAAGGCCGATGGCCGGATTGTCGGACTGGATGCTGAATGTCTTGCCAATGCGGGCAATGTGGCCGATCTCACCGGCCCGGTGATCACCCGCACGCTCACCCATCTGGACAATTGCTATTCAATTCCGGCGGCCGATTTCATTGGCCACGCCTGCAAAACCAATACGGTCTCTAATACAGCTTTTCGTGGCTTTGGCGGGCCACAGGGCATTATCGCAATAGAAGGAATAATTGATACGGTTTCACGCAAATTGGGCATGGACCCAAACCATATGCGTGCTGTCAATTATTACGGCCCCGATACGGGCGAGAAAACTCCTTACGATCAGCCGGTGGTTGATAACCGCATTAATGATGTGGTTGACCGGATTTTGCAAACCGCAGAATGGGATAGGCGCCGTAAAGAAATTGACGCCCATAATGCCAAAAATCCGCTGCTGCGTCGCGGCCTGGCGATGATGCCGGTTAAATTCGGCATTTCGTTCAATCTGCCAACCCTTAATCAGGCCGGTGCGCTGGTGCATGTCTATATGGATGGCTCGGTTCATTTGAACCACGGCGGCACTGAAATGGGGCAGGGGCTTTTCACCAAGGTTGCCCAAGTTGTGGCCGAGGTCTTTCAGATTGATGCCGACAAGATCAAGATAACTGCCACAAATACCGGCAAGGTGCCGAACACAAGTGCAACGGCTGCATCGACCGGCTCTGATCTCAATGGCGCGGCGGCTTTCAAGGCAGCCAGCGAAATCAAGGCGCGGATGATTGAGGTTGCGGCTAAACATCTGGATGCAAACCCGGGTGATATTATTTTTGCCGATAATAAGGTCAGCGGTAATGGCAAGTCGATGACATTTGCCGAACTGGCCAATCGCTGCTGGTTCAACCGTGTTTCATTATCAGCCGCAGGCCATTATGCCACGCCGGAAATTCACTGGGATGCGGCAACGCTTAAAGGCCGCCCGTTTTATTATTTCACCTATGGGGCCGCTGTTGCCGAAGTGGCAATTGATACGCTGACCGGCGAAACCCGCTGCCTGCGCGCCGATATTGTGCAGGATTGCGGCAAGCCGATAAACCCGGCCATTGATTTAGGCCAGGTGGAAGGCGCATTTGTGCAGGGCTTGGGCTGGCTTACCTGCGAGGAATTATGGTGGGACAAACAAGGCGCGCTGCGCACTCTTGGTCCGTCGACCTATAAAATTCCAGGTTCCCGCGATGTGCCGGAAATATTCAACGTGGCGATTCTGGATGACAAGCCAAATCATGAAAACACTATCTTTCGCTCTAAGGCCGTCGGCGAACCGCCTCTGATGCTGGCAATCTCCGTATGGCTGGCGTTGCGCGATGCGGTCTCCTCCATATCCGGTGGCAGGCTCGCTGCCAATCTTGATGCACCAGCAACCCCGGAACGGGTGTTGTTTGCCGTGGAAGATATGAAGGCTCGCGTTGCGGCAGGTGATGAGTAAATGAAAATTACTAAATTAAATCAATGCTCTGACGCGGAGTTTGCATCAGCTCTGGCAACTATATTTGAGCATTCCCCCTGGGTGGGAGAGGCGGTTTGCAGTTTGCGGCCTTTTGATACGGTCAATGAATTGCACAAAAATATGTGCAGCGCGGTGGACCAGGCGAGCGATGATTTGCAATTGGCACTGATCAAGGCGCACCCGGATCTGGCGGGCAAGGCGGCTCTTTCCGGTGAGCTGACGCAAGAATCTACTTCTGAACAGGCGGGTGCCGGGCTGGACCGGCTGAACGCTGAAGAATATGAGATCTTTCACCAATTGAATGATCAATATCAGTCGAAATTTGGCTTTCCCTTTATCATCGCGGTCAAGGGCCATGACAAGCATTCGATACTGGAATCCTTTAAGACGCGGATTGAAAACAGCATTGAAGTTGAAAAACAAACCGCACTCGAACAGATTTACCGCATTGCAAAATTCCGGCTGGATGATTTGGTTAGTTAAGTCTCATGTAGGGCACCAACTCATATTGCACGTTGAACGAAGTGAAGCGCAAAATATGAGTAATCAAGAATGCGCAAGCGAACGACCAATTAAAAGGAGTATTTTATGGGAAAACTTTCAACCCACGTATTGGATACGGCCAATGGCTGCCCGGCTGAAGGCATGCGCATCGAGTTTTTCCGCATCGATGGCGAAAACTCTGTTCTTTTAAAAGAGTACGTCACTAATTCTGACGGGCGAACCGACGAATTGCTCATGGGCGGCGATGAAATGGCGGTTGGTGAGTATGAATTGCGGTTTCATACCGCAGATTATTTTTCCAGGCATGGCGATAAATTAGCCAATCCACCCTTTTTAAACACTATTCCGGTGCGCTTTGGCATATTTGATGCTGATCAGGGCTACCATGTGCCGCTGCTGGTCAGCCCGTGGTCCTATTCGACCTACCGCGGCAGTTGATTGCGTTTAATGCCCTGTTGCCGACGCAATGAGCGCAGCAAGTTTAACCCAGATGAGAATAAATTACCTTATTCGAAAATCCACCATTGCAGCCGCGACAGTTAGCGGATATAGCTTGCCGCGTTCAATTTGAGGAAACCTTGTTCTCAAATCTGCTTTGATTAAAGCGCCGAACGGATTGGGGCGTAGCCAAGTGGTAAGGCAGCGGCTTTTGATGCCGCCATGCGCAGGTTCGAACCCTGCCGCCCCAGCCAATCAACAAAGTTAAAATCTAACCGGATTTTTTGACGAACTCGGTCAAAATCACGATCTGCTGACCGCTGATGCGGCCTTCGATGTGCTTTTCATTATCCGCCACCAGCGAGATATTGCGCACCGCCGTGCCGCGTTTGGCCGTAAAACCGGCACCTTTGACATTGAGGTCTTTGATCAATGTCACGCTATCGCCAGCCTGTAGCTGTGCACCATTGGCATCGAGATGCTTAACTGCGTCGTCCTCAGCGCTCTCGGTTGCGCCAGATTTAGCTCCGGATTTTGCCCATGCGAGGGTTTCGTCATCAAGATAGAGCATATCGAGCAGGTTTTGCGCCCAGCTTTCTGCCCTCAGCCGATCTAGCATCCGCCACGCCATAACCTGAACCGCAGGAACCTCGCTCCACATGCTTTCATTCAGGCAGCGCCAATGGTGAATATCAATTTTATCCGGGTTATCAATCTGCTCGCGGCAGGTGGCACAAAGCAAGATATTGTTTTCCGCCTTGGCATCCGTGGTTGGTGAAACCTGAAAGGGAGCAAGGCCTTCGCTGGCGCTGCACAATTCACATTTGTTTTCCGCGCGGGAGGTAAGGCTGGCCTCAAGGCTCATGGTATGCTCACTGATGATATTATAATTGCAAGCCTTTTGCCGCGATAGGCGGTAATTTTCAAGCGGTTTCAACGGCGCATGTGAAAGAATCCTCGATATCTTCCGCTTCCAGTTTCAGGAATGCGCGATGGGCTGCCATCCAATTGACTGTCAGGGTCAAGCGACCAATTCGGCCAGCATATCCAGTAATTAAACCGCGATATAATCGCTGCCGAAATATAATTCAGCGGTCAGCGTTCCGGTAGGGTCAAAGGCGAAATTATCCGCAACGACATCTGCAAGCTCAACGCCTTCAAGTATGACGGTTGCATTGGCACCAAAGCGAACCCGAAGCTCGTCATCGCGGGTGTAAAAATACAGATCCTCAAAAGCCGTAACACTCTCATTATCGGCAAAAACAATCAGATCGCCATTTTCACCAAATTCCATATCGGTAATTGTATCCAGCCCGTCACCGACGCGAAACAGGAACGTATCACTGCCACCATTTCCGGTAAGTTTATCACTCAACGTGCCACCGACAATATAATCGTCACCAGCGCCGCCGATCAGCGTGTCATAGCCATACTTGCCGTTCATATAGACGCCGCTGTCATTGGCATGGGCAACATCATTGCGATTTACGCCTTCGACATTGCCGAATGTGATTTTGTTTTCCGCATAGGGGTCAATTGCAGCATGGGTTGAACCACTGCCGCTGATGACTGTCCAGCCAGAGCCGCCATTGCCGTAGAACGGCACATCAAAATCGAGAACGCTGTTATCAACATCTATGACATTGCCCCGATCCGGGCTGCCATGAAACCCCACATCGCGATTGGTATCGGCGATATGAATATAGTTGTCAGTCTCTGCACTCCATGCGGACGTGATGAACCCGTGGCGGGTGTCATATATTTCCAGATTGGTCAGCGAGTTATTGTTGCTTTCAAAAAGCAGCAGGCCATAGCCATTGCCACCGCCGCCCTTATTGTGGGCGCCGCTAGTATAAAGATCATCAGCCTGCAAGTCGATTGTAGAACCGATAACCAGGCCTTTGCTGCCTATATCAACAACGCTAACCCGTTCAAGGGTTGCGCCGACCGTGCCCACCATGCTGAAAGCAGTGTTGGACAGATAGGCTGGCAGAGTGTTGGTGAAATCATAACTGTTGGCGGTTCCCAAATTATGGGTCACTGTGAAGTCACTGATGTTCAAACCCTCGAACATCTCAATATAATTGAGTTTTACTTTACCCTGATCCATCGCATAGGGAATTTCATGGGTGAAATGAACAATATCGCCTTCAACCCGGTCTACCTGTAAGATGACCTCGCGAAACGGGCGTCGGTCCGCGTCTTCCATGCTGACATTCTGCCAGCCATTTGCATCCAGCCATTCGCGGGTGTTTTGCTGGAACATATAAATGGTATCGCCAGCCACAAGACTGTTTCCGGCAATCTCTATAGAGGTGTCGCCGACATTTACGCCACTGGCTGCGGTTCCAAGATAGGTGCGTGCGCCGCCGGTAACCTGCAACCCGTCACTTACCTGGCCCTCTGGAAAGTCAAATTGAATAATCGTTCCAGCTTCGCTCTCACCTTTGAAACTAATGTTGCCCCGGTCAATGATTATGCTTTCATTGAATGTGTGGGTGCCATTGGTCAAAATAAAAGTTGAACCGTCATTTACAGTGGCGATTAAAGAATTGAGTTCGGCCGCCGTCGTTCCAACTTCTATCACATAGGTGTCAATTGCCAGCGCAACACCCGCAATGGTGAAGTTCTGTGCGCTAAGATCTTCAGGTTTTATGTCTTTGAGCGTAATTTTTTCGCCGTTGGTAAGATTAATAACGGTATCGCCGTCATCATCGACTGCGGCGGCCAGAATTTCACTGACGGTGGCAAAACCTGCATCGCTGAAATCTACCTGATCCTGGCTGACATCAAAGTCTTTGACCTTGTCTTGACCGCTGCCTGTGCCAAATACGACGACATCAGCGCCATCGCCAAGTTTTAATTTGTCATTGCCGCCGCCGCCATTGAGTATAGATCCATCATCTGCAGCCGTTATTGTATCACGGCCTGTGCCGCCAATTACCTGAACGCTGGAATTGTCAGCAATTGTGATTTCGTTCTCAAAACCATCGGCAAGGTTGATAACACCAGAGCCACCAACAAACAGAGTGCCTTTGTCATCAACTTCAGCCTGCAGCGAAGTAATGCCGTTTTCACCGGAAATAATGGTAATCTCGTCGTCGTCGCTTTCTTTCAGCAATGACTTATCAATATTGATGTTTAAAATATCGCCGGAAATGCCAGTGAAATCCAATATCTCGACGCCTTCAATATCGCGGTAGCTATCGGTGTCAAAGGAGTAATCACCAGTCGATGTTATCGCCAGTGTGTCCAGTCCGGATTTCAACTTTATCTTTGCGTTTACCAGATCGACCGCATCAATTGAAATGAAGTCAGAACCCTTAGTCCCCTTGATTTTCACGGCCACACCTGTGCTGTTATTCGTCTCACAAGGCTACCTGAAATGGCTTTATTTTCAATCTGAATTGGAAGTTGGTGTTAATTGCCCGTTCTTAAAAACCGCAAATAACCAACTAAATTTAATTAAAATTTTCATCAGCTGAAAATTACCCAGTCAACTCAGATAGAAGCGTTGAAACCCTAGCAAATTAGCAACAGTCGCCAAACCTGCTCCTATGGGCGCTCCAGACACATGGCGACACCCATTCCGCCGCCAATGCACAAGGTAGCAAGACCTTTTTTAGCATCGCGGCGCTGCATTTCATGCAAAAGCGTCACTAAAATTCGCGCCCCGGAAGCGCCAATCGGGTGACCAATAGCAATTGCCCCGCCATTGACATTGACCTTGCTTTGGTCCCAGCCCATTTCCTGGTTTACCGCGCAAGCCTGTGCGGCAAAGGCCTCATTCGCCTCGATCAAATCGAGGTCTTGCGGACTCCATCCAGCCCGTTCCAGTGCTTTGCGGGAGGCGGGTATCGGCCCTGTTCCCATAATTTCCGGGTCAACACCCGCCGTTGCACGAGAGGCAATACGCGCCAGCGGTGTGATCCCGCGTTTTGCAGCGTTTTCGGCGCTCATAATTACCATAACTGCCGCGCCATCATTAATGCCGGATGCGTTGGCAGCTGTCACCGAGCCATCTTTGGCGAATATCGGGCGCAGTTTTGTCATGCCTTCAATGGTCGCGCCGTGGCGGATATATTCATCCCTGTCGACAACGGTTTCCCCTTTGCGGGTTTTGATAGTGACAGGGGTAATTTCTGCCTCAAAGCGCCCGGCCTTTTGGGCTGCCTCCGCCTTGTTTTGGGATTGAACCGCAAAAGCGTCTTGCACATCGCGGCTTAACTGAAATTTATTGGCAACATTTTCCGCCGTATTGCCCATGTGATAGCCGTTAAAGGCATCCCACAATCCATCGCGAATCATCGTGTCGATCATTTGGTAATCGCCCATCTTCACACCATTGCGCAGGTGCTGGCAATGGGTGGATTGCGACATGGATTCCTGACCACCGGCTATAACAATTTCCGCGTCTCCCCCTTCGATCTGCTGCATGGCAATGGCAACGGCGCGAAGGCCCGAGCCACAAACCTGATTGATGCCCCAGGCGGAAGCCTCAACCGGAATGCCCGCAGCAATTGATGCCTGACGGGCGGGGTTTTGCCCCTGGCCGGCGGTTAAAACCTGACCGAGAATAACCTCATCGACTTCGCGGGCCTCAATTCCTGCTCGCTCTATGGCCGCTTTTATGGCGATTTCACCAAGTTCGTGAGCCTTGAGCGGGGCAAGTGCACCATTAAACGAGCCAACGGGCGTACGCGCAGCACTGACAATAACAATATCCATGTTTCATGATCCTTTGGGTGTGGAAGGCCAACCAACTTATAGTGCGGTTTGGCCTGAATATTATTCAATTGGATTGACCATGTATCATTGGGAGGAATACAACATGGTGCAAGAGATTGATAAACTATCGTCCAGCTGAATAGAAGTCCATTGTCACCTTGAATATTTCCCTCAAAAGAGACAGACAAAACCCGGCGGATGAATTTCGAAAGGAAAAGCAATGACGGCATGTATCGTGGGTTGGGCCCATTCCAAATTTGGCAAACATTCCGATGAAACCGTTGAAAGCCTGATTGTCGGCGTTGTTGGCGAAGCACTTAAAAATGCCGGTTGCGAAGCGGGCGATATTGATGAAATTATTCTGGGCCATTTCAATGCGGGATTTTCCGATCAGGATTTTACCGCAAGCCTGATATTGCAGGCCTCTGATCAGTTTCGCTTTAAGCCGGCCACCCGGGTGGAAAATGCCTGTGCCACTGGTTCGGCGGCCGTTCAACAGGGCATTCGTGCTATTCAAACCGGCGCTAAAAAAGTGCTGGTGGTGGGCGTTGAACAGATGACCACAACGCCCGGGCCGGAGATCGGCCAAAACCTGCTAAAAGCATCCTATCTGCCGGAAGATGGCACAACGCCGGGTGGTTTCGCCGGTGTATTTGGCAATATTGCCCAAGCCTATTTTCAAAAATATGGCGATCAATCCGATGCGCTGGCCCATATCGCCGCCAAGAATCACAAGAATGGGGTTAACAATCCATACGCGCAAATGCGTAAGGATCTGGGCTATGACTTTTGCCGGACTGAAAGTGACAAAAACCCGTTTGTAGCAGGGCCATTAAAGCGTACCGATTGTTCGCTGGTGTCCGATGGGGCAGCCGCTATTGTGTTGGCCGACACCCAAACCGCACTGAAAATGGACAAGGCCGTGGCCTTTCGCGCAACCGCCCACGCGCAGGATTTTCTGCCAATGTCGAAGCGTGATATTCTGCAGTTTGAGGGTTGCTCTGTTGCCTGGCGGCGGGCTTTGGCTGACGCTGGCCTTGCGATTGATGATCTTTCCTTTGTCGAAACCCATGATTGCTTCACCATTGCTGAATTGATTGAATATGAGGCGATGGGGCTGGCAAAACCCGGCGAGGGGGCCGCAATTGCCATTGAAGGCCAAACACAGATGGGCGCACGACTGCCGGTCAACCCATCCGGGGGGCTTAAATCCAAGGGTCACCCAATTGGCGCAACCGGGGTTTCCATGCATGTTTTGACCGCCATGCAATTAACAGGAACCGCCGGAGATATTCAGGTTAAGGGTGCAGAACTTGGCGGTATCTTCAATATGGGCGGTGCGGCGGTTGCCAATTATGTCTCGATCATGGAACGAATTAAATAGAGCGTTGATGCTTTTGCGAGTACAAATCAATACCGAGCTTGGTATATTAAATTGCAATGAACAATAAAGACCGTAAAAATTTTTTTGAATTTTTGCTGCTGGCCAAGCGTAACACCTATGCGTCCGGCGGGCAGGATACACGCGTTTCAATACCGCTTGTTCCTGCCTCGAAGCAGCTGGATTGGAAGTCGGGTAATTGGCTTTATCGCGACATATATTTTGGAATGACCCGATTTTCCGGAATGGAAACGGTGTATTGGCATTCGAATCCGGTCTGGTCGATGGGATATTTTGGAGGCATACGGCCGGAAACCAGCGAGGGGTTGGTTAAACCGGCTTACTCATTCCTTCAAAAAGCATTGGCTCAGGCGAGCCGTGAACATCCTTATCGCGGCCCGCAAAGCTATACTTTGGATAATTGGGTATATCGATCAGTTCTGTATGGTGACGAAAATCAATTTGATGGCACCGAAGAAGTGTGGTGCGATGAACAATCTCTTTATCTCCTGAACTTCGCTGGAGGATTCATTATTTGAATGTTGCACTCTCTTCGTCTGTTGAAAGTATAAGGTAGCCAATGACCAATCCTGTTCTGGTAGAAGTTACCCGCGGGCTTTTGGTGGAAAGTCGACACCGTGGAGCGGTGGCTGTCTTTGATGGTGATGGCCACAAGGTCCTATCCATTGGCGATATTGATCAGCCAATATTTCCCCGTTCTGCGATTAAGGCTCTGCAAGCTTTACCGTTGGTGGAATCAGGCGCCGCCGATCATTTTGGCTTGAATGACAAGGAAATTGCACTTGCCTGTTCTTCTCATTCTGCTGAGGCCGATCACATCAATGCGGTTAATTCAATGCTGGGCAAAATTGATCTTGATGACGGTGCACTTGAATGCGGTTGCCAGCGGCCGATGAACCTGGATGCCAGTCTTGATCTGGCAATAAAAGGGAACAAGCCTTTGGCAACGCATAATAATTGCTCTGGAAAACATGCGGGATTTCTGTGTCTGGCTTGCCATATGGGCGTCGATCACAAGGGCTATATCGGGTCTGAACATAAAGTTCAACGTGAAATAAAAGCGGTAATGGAGGCCATGACCGGCGCGCCCCATGCGCAAGATCAATGCGGTACAGATGGTTGCTCTATCCCCACCTATGCCGTGCCGCTTGCATCTATTGCGGTGGGTTTT
>JALSIJ010000205.1 GCA_026981655.1 Rhizobiaceae bacterium
AAGATCATTCGTCTCTATAACGCGGCTCATTGTGCGCCCTTCGTCTATCGGTTAGGACGCCAGGTTTTCAACCTGGAAAGAGGGGTTCGATTCCCCTAGGGCGTACCACACATTTCATGTGATTTCTATTGTCTCACGGCAAACTCGCTTATCGCTCATGCCTGCGACTGCGCGGGCTGTTCGCCCGGCGCCCCTTGGGTCGCATTGGTGCACCGTGTTCGTGATCTCTCTGCCCCGCTGCACCACCAATTTGCACCTGTGTATATTTAGTTAGAATACGGCGACTGCGGCCAGCGTTATCGCTCTTGCCTGCCGCCTACCCTTCTTAGAAAAACCATACCAGTAACAAGAAACAGGATTATTGGAATAATACCAATTCTTTGGCTGCCGCTGAACTGCGTTAGAAATGCCACCGCGAGTGAGCTAGACATTTGTAACGCTTGGCCTCGATGCGGTTCACAAGTTTTCGCGCACCGCAAAACTACCCGCAACTCCGTATGGAACAATTGGTTGGCGACATGCATTCAATAATAAAAATATTTTGGCAAACAGCTTTGCAAACGGCCAACAATATGTGGTTGGCGGAGCAAAGACCTCTTCGAATGCCGTCATTGTTAACGCAGGAGTAGTTTTCTCGCTGAGTGCCATGGTGGATGTTGGCTTCAATTACAGCGGCCAGTTTGGCATCGGTGGTAACTAGAGCGCTCCCGAAAAGTGGCAGCCGGTTTTCGGATAAGAAGTGCGTAGAAACAAATAGTTAGAGCGCTGGTGCGATTCAGGTACCCGCGAAAGTGCTCTAGGCTCATGCGGCCAAAGCATTGATTTTCGCAAAATTTCAAAAGTGCGGTAAACTCATACCGCAAAGCCATATTTGAGTAAATTGACATGGTGTTGAAGTGATATTCGAAGCCGACGATCATCTGCCGGCCCTGAATGGCTTAAATCACTTCAACACCTGCCAGGTTCAAGGGGGTTGTATGTTATCCCCTGGCAATCAATTTTGGTAAAAACCAAGCGCAGGAATTAATCGCTGTCGCCATCGCTGCCGTCGCTGCCGCCATCATTGCCGTCGCTGTCGCCGTCATTACCATCGCTATCGCCATCATTGCCGTCGCTGTCGCTATCGCCATCATTGCCGTCGCTGTCGCTGTCGCCGTCATTGCCATCGCTGTCGCTGTCATTGCTGTCGCTGTCGTATCCGCCCTTGCGGTCTTTATCATTATCATCGTCATAACCGGGCGTTCCGTCGCGGTCAGTCTTGTAAGATGAAGCGAGCTGTTGACCAGCATAAGCAGGTTTCGCTTCTGGTGTGGTACCTGCATTAGTATTCAATGCTGCATAGGCAGCTGAAGAAAGTAACGCGATTGAAAGAACTGCAGATACTGCTACTGTTTTGAGAGGATGTTTCATGGGATAGTTTCCTTGGTGTTTAGTTTATATGTTGTGGCCATTTGCAGGCCGTTGCGTATTCGATAAAAAGCTTTTAGCACCTATCAACTGACTGAAAGATGATGATCATTGTCAGTTATTTGTAAGGTTCGTCGTGATACGGGGCCGCATGTATAGAATTTTTGCTTTAATATTACTATTGCTTGCACTTCCTTATGCTGCAGTCATAAGCGACGTAGGAATTCCCAATGCTTATGCAGATAGCGATGGAGATTCGGGGGGAGATTCTGGGGGAGATTCTGATGGTGACGGTGATTCAGATGGCGGATCTGGCGATAGTGATTCAGATGGCGGCGCTGATAGTTCAGGCGATTCAGATAGTGATAGCGATTCAGATAGTGATGATGGCGATCAGGAGCGGTCGGGAAATCGTGACTATAAGTCATCTAAAGGAAAATCTCGCCGGTCTCACCAGAAATCAATTCGCAAAGCAGTTCAGCGAAAGCAGATTTTGCCATTAAATAAAATCAAACAACGAATTGCCAAATATACTAAATCCGAAATAATCTCCATAGAGCTTGAACGCAAACGATTCGGTTGGGTATACGAATTTAAAATCATTGACCGAAAGGGCCGACTGCTTGAGGTCTACATGAATGCCACAACCGGCAAAGTAATTAAATCGAAGAACAAAGGAAAACGGGGCAAATAAATGCGGCTTTTGCTTGTTGAAGATGACCCGTTGATTTCTCGTGATGTGGCAGCTGTTTTATCTAAAAACGGCTATCTGGTCGACACGGAATCTAATGGTGAGGAAGCTTGGTTTAAAGGCGACGTCGAAGAATATGCCGTGGCAATACTCGATCTGGGCTTGCCCGGTATGGATGGATTGTCAGTATTGAAACGCTGGCGCGAGAATAATCGAAATTTTCCTGTTCTTATTTTAACCGCACGCGGCAACTGGAGCGAGCGCGTTGAGGGCATTGATGCTGGCGCCGATGACTATTTGGCAAAACCATTCCAAATGGAAGAACTCCTTGCCCGGTTAAGGGCAATTGTACGCCGCGCATCCGGGCAGGCATCACCCGTCATCACCGCTGGTAATATGAGGCTTGATACAAGAACAAAATCCCTGACCGTCAACGGCTCTCCTGTAGAATTGTCACCGATGGAATATCGCTGTTTACATTTTCTGGCACTAAATCGTGACAAAGTTGTCTCCCAGATGGAACTGACAGAGCAGCTTTATGCGCAAGATTTTGAGCGTGACAGCAACTCGGTTGAAGTGCTGATTGCTCGAATGCGCAGAAAGCTGGGTAAGGGAGTAATCACAACCAAACGTGGATTCGGGTATACCCTCTCGGATGGAGATAACTCTTGAACTCTTTGAGGGTACGTTTTCTTTTGGTTTCTGCAATCAGTATTGCTTTGGCCCTCACAGCGGCAGGCTTCATCATGATCCGGCTGTTTGAGAAAAATCTGGAGCGCCGGGTAGAAGCTGAATTGACAAATTATATCAACCAAATTGCTGCCGAATTATCATTTGACAAAGATGGCCAGCTAACGCCGCCAAAAAAACTGCTGGACAGACGATTTGACCTCGCCTACAGCGGATTATACTGGCAAATTGACGACACGACAGAAAAAAAACAATTACGCTCCAGATCACTTTGGGACTTTGCTTTACCGCTGCCAGACAATCCTCATGCGGCCGGAGAAATTCACCGGTATTTCATTGAGGGCCCTGATGACAGCACGGTTATTGTTGAGGAACGGGAATTAACGGTGGCATCTCCATCGGGTGTGCGTCCAATTCGAATTAGTGCCGGTTTGGATTATAGGACAATTACCGACGCACGCAGTGAATTCGCACTTGATATGGTGCCTTATCTATTTGTTTTGGGCATTTTTCTATTAATCGGCTCTGCCATACAAATGACGCTGGGCTTAAAACCCCTGAAAAATATTCAAACCGGGCTTAATGCTGTCAGAGACCGGAAAAAACTGCGTTTAGATGGTAACTTTCCAGATGAAGTAAGGCCCCTTACTCAGGCAATTAATCAACTGCTGGATTCGCAAGACGAGACCATATCACGGGCACGAAAACAGGCGTCAAACCTTGCGCATGGATTGAAAACCCCACTTACGGTTTTAACCAATGACGCTAAAAAAATTGAGGCTATGGGCCAAACAGAATTGGCGAAAGAATTGATGGATCTTGCCAGGACAATGCGCACTCATGTTGATTATGAATTGGCCCGCAGCCGCATCACGCCTGAGCAAAACCAGCGGAAAAGCGATGGTTGTCCGCATGATATCGTTTTTGAAATCGTAAAAACATTACAGCGGATGCCAAATGGCGAATTAATTCAGTGGAATGTATCGGTTCCGAAAACGAGCACGGTAATGGTTGACCCGGATGATTTGAGAGAGTTGCTCGGCAATATTATTGAAAACGCGCTTAAATGGACAAACTCGATGATCGCAATCACGGGCAACGCCACAGAAAGCCGGTTTACACTGATTATAGAGGATGATGGCGCGGGACTGGACCCAAAACTGATTGATTCAATCATGCTACGCGGCATTCGCCATGATCAAAAAATTCCAGGCACCGGAATTGGGTTATCGCTCGTTCAAGAGATTTGTGAAGTCTACAATATCGATATGACGATCGAAAATCGGCAATCAAATGGCCTGAGTGTAACGCTTATCTTTGATGTATAACCAGTAATTAAGCCCCTGCCCCTAAAAACGCGGCCTCTAATCCTGGCGAATTCCATCAACAATACGGTAGCTTGGCTGGTACATTGTAACCAGCTCTTCAGCGGCCGTTGGATGAACCGCCATTGTTCGGTCGAAATCAGCCTTGGTCGCGCCCATTTTCATCGGGATTGCCATTAACTGCGCCATCTCACCGGCATCCGGTCCAAGCACATGGGCACCAACAACCTTGTTGCTTTGGCTGTCGACAATCAATTTCATCATGGTTTTCTCGTCGCGCCCGGAAAGTGTGTGTTTCATCGGGCGAAACACAGCTTTAAAAATATCGAGATTACCTATTTTTTCAGTGGCTTCCTCTTCGCTCATGCCAACGGTGCCAATTTCCGGATGGGAAAATACAGCGGTTGCGATGATTTCGTGATCAGGCATTTGGGCCTTGCCTAAAAACTCCGTGTCGATGAAACACATGGATTCATGAATAGCCACAGGCGTGAGCGGCACGCGGTTGGAAACATCGCCAACTGCCCAAATGTTTTCAGCACTGGTTTTTGAATATTCATCGACGACAATATGGCCGCTCCAGTCGAGCTCAACCGCAGCTTTTTCCAACCCAAGTTCACCCGTCAGCGGCAATCGCCCAATAGCCAGCATAACCTGATCAGCGCTCAATACCTCACCACCCGACAGCGTTACATTTAGTCGGGCTTCGCCTTTTTCAACCTTTTCAAATGTCTCTCCGCATATTATGCGCACGCCCTTCTTTTCCATTTCCTGATGCAAATGCTGGCGCAGATCCATATCGAAATGGCGCAGAATTTCAGGCCCGCGATAGACAATGGTGGTATCAACTCCAAGGCCGGCAAACACGCCGGCAAATTCAACGGCAACATAACCGCCGCCGGAAATTACAATACTCTTTGGCAACTGCTCAATGTGAAAAACCTCGTCTGAGGTAATGCACAATTCATGTCCGGGCAATTCCGGTTGCCTGTTTGGGGTTCCGCCAACAGCAATCAGAATTTTTTCGGCCGTTACAATTCGATCTTCTGCCAGCAAACGTACTTCATTTGGCCCCTCAAGCACAGCGCGGGAATTAAATATATCGGCATTGGCATTGTCGAGGCCTTTACGATAAAGTCCTTCCAGCCGATCGATTTCACGATCCTTATTGGCGATCAGGGTTGGCCAGTCAAAGCTTGTTTCACCGACGCTCCAGCCAAAACCTTTTGCATCTTCAAAATGTTCTGCAAATGATGCGGCATAGACAAACAGTTTTTTTGGTACGCAACCGCGAATTACGCAGGTGCCACCGTAACGATATTCCTCGGCGATTCCAACCCGTTTACCAAGGCCGGCAATTACCCGCCCTGCCCGCACGCCACCAGAACCACCACCAATTACAAATAAATCATAATCAAATTTCATAGAATTCATGCCCCGGCATCGTCACGCGTCATTGAGCGTTTTAGTTAAGTGTTTCGCTAACTATCTGCAAGGGAGTTTTCGCGATGCCTGCAAACAACAATCGCTCAAATAGCCGTAAATGGCCAAATTTTACTTACTGCATCACAGCTATTGAATTGGGTAAGGTGTCTAGCTCACCCAATTAAATATGACAACAAGCGCAAGTTAATTGATGCCCTTGTCCTTCATAGTTTTTTCAACCGCCAGATTTAAATCACGCACGATACCGGCTCCCCATATTTTTGAGGCCTTGTTCAATTCACGGGTGATAACAGGTGCTTCTTTCAACAATTTTTGTCCAGCAGACGAGGAATAAAAATCCTGAATTTTCTTCAACTCTTCTTCGTTGAACACCCGGCCATAAATTGCAGCGGATTCATTTTCCAAATCACCACGGCGTGGTGCAAGTTTCAATGTTTCCTCATCAACAATTTCCGAGACAATATCAGCAAGGTCGGGTCGAGCAGCGATAATGTCTGATTTCACCTTGTTGGAGATGGCGGGCAAAATACGGTCAAACTGATCGGTTGCACCAGATGCTGCGAGGGCGGATTTTGAAGCTTTCAAATGTGATGGAGAAAGCTCCTGGGCATTACTTTGTGTAACTCCAAGACTTCCCAACACTATAATTGTCGCCAATGCCCCGGCAAATTTGATTGTATTTTTCATTTTAACTCCACAGTTCCGAATTTAAAAACGCCTAAGAAGCGTTCAATATTTGAATTCCATTTGTTCCAGCCAGAATAGCAGTTTTAGCGATATTGATAAACAGGCCATGTTCCACAACACCAGGAATTTGCAACAAACCATCTGATAACGCTTTTGGGTTGGGAATACGGCCAAAAGATGCATCCAGAATCAGATGTCCCCCATCGGTAACAAATTCTTTTTGACCGTTTAATCTCAATATCACATTACCGCTAAGATTAAGAGATCGCGCAACATTTTCAATCGCAATTTTTGTTGCAGCCAGGCCAAAAGAGTTTACCTCGATAGGCAGATCATAGGCACCCAATGTTTCGACCAGTTTGCTTTCATCGGCAATCACCAACATTGACGCGGATGCTTTTGCAACAATTTTCTCGCGCAACAGCGCGCCGCCACCGCCTTTAATCAGGTTTAATTCTCTATCTGTTTCGTCGGCTCCATCAATTGTCAAATCAAGGACAGGTGTTTCCTCAAGCGTTGTTAGCGGAACCCCCAGCTCACGACAAAGGTCGGCAGTACGTTCCGACGTCGGCACCCCGATAATCGACAATCCCGCATCAACTTTTTCGGCAAGCAGCTTGACGAATGCATCGGCGGTTGAACCGGTGCCAATGCCCAGTTTCATTCCATCTTGAACATAATCAAGAGCGGCACGCGCTGCTGCGGTTTTCAGATCATCGGACATTTTTGTTTCTCGAACTTTTATTGGTGTATTCACATCAATGATTATTGTTACCCTCTATTTTCAATGGAAGAAACGAGATTTGAAAATTAGAGTAAACGTGATAAAGGCAGCTTTTTGATGTATCGACTGCTATCACGAAGTCGGAACTGATACCAGCTTTTTGCTTGATCTGCGAGAGAACATACATATTGGGGCGACAGGTTATGAATGACAATAAACGCCCGGTTCTGGTCCTCGACCTGGATGGGACTCTGGTCAATACAAAACCTGATCTGGTTGCAGCTCTCAATGTGGCAATTGAAAGCGTTGGACTTGCGCCTGTCCCTGATGAACTTATCGGACATGGGGTTGGGCAAGGCGTGCGGGCGATGCTGGCAAAATCGTTTAGCCATTATGATGAGCCACTGTCAGATGAGCTGCAGGACGAGTTGTTTGTAAAATTCATAAACTATTACAGCAATAATATTGCTAATTTTTCAAAGCCATATTCAGGCGTTCAAGCCGCTCTGCGTACTTTTAGCAACAGCGGATGGCATTTGGCAGTGTGTACCAACAAGCCCGAAAACATGGCAAAATCGCTACTGAATGCGCTTGATATGGATGACCAGTTTGCAGCTATCTGCGGGTTGGATACTTTCCCCGTCAGCAAGCCACATGCGGACCACATTTTGAAAACCATATCTATGGCCGGTGGACGCGTGGAAGGTTCGGTGATGGTTGGCGATACGGCAACGGATGTTGACGCGGCAAAGAATTCCGGCATCCCTTCAATCGTAGTGGATTTTGGATATTCCCCAACGCCCGTTCAATCATTGGGGGCGAGCAAAATAATTTCCAATTTTGACCAATTATGGGATGCGGTAGAGCAAATCTAAATCAGCTCAATCAGCCGCGTTGGCGCATATGAAATGGCCCTCGTATTTGTTGTAAAGTGACGGGCGGGCTGGCCAAGCAATTTAGTAAGCTTTAAATGTCGGCCCGTGCACTGGCGGTTTTCTTAATTGCTTTGAGCAGTTGTCTGTCTCGCCCATACATATCTGAATAGAACTGAACCTCACCTGCTTCGCTTGGCCAGGCGGTAAAATAGGCCACATAAACCGGTACTTGCTCCTTCAAAAACTGGGTGTTATTGCGCTTGGTGCTTAAACGCGACCTGACCGAAGCTATATCCGTACCCAGTACGGCTGCAGCCATTGCCCTTGGGCTTTTAAGTCGTACACAACCATGACTAAGCGCCCTTTTACTGCGCTTGAAAAGACTTTTTGCGGGCGTATCATGCATGTAAATACTGTGCTTGTTGGGGAACAGAATTTTTAACTCACCAAGTGCATTTTTGGGTCCAGGGGTCTGGCGTACATTATATCCAAAGTTTGCCCCAACACTGTACCAATCCACACTGGCAGATGAAATTCTTCGGCCAGATCTGGTCGTCACCTCATAGCCGCGCTGGTCCAGATAGGCTGGGTTTCTGCGCAGTTTTGGCAACATTTCATTGACCAGAATTGAGCGCGGCACGCCCCAATAAGGATTATAAACAACCTTCTCGATTTTGTCGTAGAAGAAGTTGGTTTGATTGGAACGCTTGCCAACCACAACCCGCATAGACAGCTCTTCGCGCCCACCAGATAAATAAGTCGCCCGATAGGCCGGCTGGTTGATAAACACGTGACGGTTGCCAAACTTTCGCGGGTGCCAACGCAACCGTTCCATTGACACAATGATGCTGTTAATCTTGGTTGCAACCGGTGTATCACTCATTTTTGATACGGTTCTGCTGCCGATAATACCGTCTGGCTTTAATTTGTTTTCTTTCTGAAACCCTTTTACCAACGCCACAAGGTCTGGCGTATAGGTTTCCGTACCATCATAAAAATACAATTCAACCGCATATTTCTTCAGCAACTCTTCCGAACCACGGTGTTTAATGGCTTTGACAATGGTGGGAATTTGGGCATGCGATTTGCCCGGCCGCACAAATGTATCAGGATCAATAACAATTGCATCATCGACCGTTTGGCGAAGTTCTGCCAAAGTTCTCACGAATGTGGCAAATGCAGGATGCTCCGGGTGAAGCGAAATCAGGTATTGAGCGGGCGCATCAAAGCTGGAATTATCCGGCAAGGAAGGTGTTAGAGGAATATTTGTGGCATCGACACTGGCTGTTTGGATGGAGCCCGTTACCTCTTGTGTGGAAACCAGATTATCCTGTACCCGGTTACGAGTGGCATGCAATTTTGCCAGCACCTCGGAGGGCTTTAGCTTTTTCCTTGGGAAATCATGGTATCCGCTTAATTTATTAGGATTTATCACGCCGCCATTTGCATCAAGTGCATAGCGAACTGCGCGCAGCGACATCTTCATCTCAAACTTGATAAGCTTTGCCAGCACATCTGAATACGGCTCTTCTGCGGGCGAAAACTCGGGTAATTTCACCAGGTAATCATTACTTTGCAGGCCATATTTATCGGCGGAACTAAAAACCCCGATTACGTCTGCCGCATCGATATTGGGTTTTAGGTCTGTCACCCAGATAAATTCAGGATTCTCGCTGTAATGGGTAATAATTGCCTTGGCAATGTCTGCGCGCGCCCGCAAATCGACACCATCTACAAATTGCAATGCTTCGGCAAATACCATCCGATTTTGGTCAACCTGACTGGTTTGCGGGCCGTAATATCCCAGACTGGGTGCCAGTTTTGCAAGACTTGAAAAATTAGACTTTTTCAACGCTTTAGGGCGATAGTTATAAAATTGTGCAGCCTTGATCCGTGGCTTTTTCACAACCACGCGCCGCTGTTGGCGTGGTTGGACTATCGCTTGTTCGCGCTGCAATCGACGGTTTTTGCGATTGTTTCCGTTAAACAATAACTCAAACAGTGACTGCGCTTCGACATTTGGCACAGGTGTAGTAAATGACGCAGTGAGTGCCGCAAGCACTACCAGCGTTGGTTTGATAAAATGGTTTTTCATATTGTTTACCGCCACTCGAATGCCATGAGGAATTTTGGTTACTATAATGAACGATTTATCGCTGATAAAGTGTTAATATAGGAGTTTTCCGCACATTAAGTTGAAGATACCACGCCTTACCTGGTTGGATCGTGCCATTGGTCACATTACCGCAACAGCAACAGTTTGGCTGAAAGTGCGCAAATTCTGGTCCAAAATTCCACGGTTCGAATGATTGGCACAAACTCTTTTCTTGCATCCTCGGATTTACCAGAATAGTTTTATATTCATATTCAAGAATACAATTTCACTCTGAACAATCGGGATATTTATGGCTATCTGCAAATCTGTAATCGATGCTATTGGCAATACGCCCCTCATTCGGCTCAACAAGGTGTCTGATGAAACCGGCTGCGAGATTTTGGGTAAAGCAGAGTTTATGAATCCCGGTCAATCGATCAAAGACCGTGCGGCCCTTTCGATCATCAATGATGCGGTTGCCAAGGGAAAAATTCAACCCGGAGGCACCATTGTAGAAGGCACCGCTGGAAATACCGGCATTGGTATTGCTATGGTCGGCAACGCCCTTGGTTACCGCTCTGTCATTGTAATGCCTGACACGCAAAGTCAGGAGAAAAAGGATGCAGTTCGCTCCTTTGGCGCGGAACTTATTGAGGTTCCAGCGGTCCCATATCGAAACCCGAATAATTTCGTCCATGTCTCCAGTCGCATTGCAGAACAATTGGCAAAAAGCGAGAAAAATGGCGCTGTTTGGGCGCAGCAATTTGATAATATTGCCAATCGACAGGCCCATATTGATACGACCGGCCCGGAGATCTGGCAGCAAACTGGCGGTAAAGTCGATGGATTTATTTGTGCCGTTGGCTCTGGTGGCACATTGGCCGGCATTGCCACCGCCCTTCGAGACCGCAAGAAAGATGTCAAAATCGGATTGGCAGACCCGGGCGGTGCTGCACTTTATGAATATTACAAGAATGGCGAATTAAAATCAGAGGGCACATCCATCACCGAGGGCATTGGCCAAATCCGCATTACAGCAAATCTGGAAGGGCTGGAAGTCGACTTCCCCTACCGGATTACCGACAATGAGGCTCTACCCTTTATTTTCGATCTTATGCAAAACGAAGGTTTGGCGCTTGGTGGCTCGACTGCAATTAATATTGCCGGAGCCGTTCGCATGGCAAAAGAAATGGGGCCGGGCCACACGATTGTGACGATTTTGGCAGATTATGGATCGCGCTATCAGGCGAAGTTATTTAATCCGGAATTCCTGCGCTCGAAAGAACTACCCTATCCAAAATGGATGGAAGAAAAAAGCGCAATCGACATTCCGTTTGAGGACGTTTAGTAATGTCATTTGATACCAAAAAACTGTTCATTGATGATGCTTATCTTGTATCGATCGAGGCCAATGTTGTTGGTATAAATGCTCGTGGAGGCATTATTCTTGATCAAACCAATTTTTATGCAACCAGCGGCGGTCAGCCCGGTGATAGCGGGAGTTTTGAGCGCAAGGATGGGCAAAAAATCGATATAGCACTCGCGGTTTACGGTGACAGCAAAGAAGAGATCGTTCACGTACCGCAAGCGGATCAGGCCGTGCCGGAAATTGGCGAAAAGCTGGTTCTGAAAATCGATTGGAACCGGCGCCTCAAGCTGATGAGGATGCACACAGCCCTTCACCTTTTAACCGTTATTGCCCCCTACCCGATCACAGGAGCCAGTGTGAGCGAAGATGTATCGCGGGTGGATTTTGATATTCCTGATCTCGATACCGACAAGTTTGAGGTTTCTGATAAACTGATGCAGATGGTCAATGCTGATCATAAGGTTTTCACCCGCTGGATTTCAGAAGAAGAACTCGAAGCCAATCCGGGCCTTGTGAAGTCCAAAAATGTTCGACCACCCAAGGGGCAAGGCAAAATTCGGCTTGTTTGCATCGGTGATAATGGTGAAATTGATACCCAACCCTGTGGCGGTACCCATGTGTTTTCCACCGGGGAAATAGGTGAAATTTATATTGCAAAAATTGAGAAAAAGGGCAAACAAAACCGCCGCTTTCGGGTTGCAATGGGCACACGCCCCAACCATTAATTAGCTTTAGAACCAACATCGAAAAGGTAGCAGACCAAATGAGTAGCCCAGCAAAAACAGTGACCGCGGAATGGTTGAACGAGCACCTTATAGATCCATCCGTCAAGATCATTGATGCATCGTGGTATATGCCTGGCGCTGAGATGAGCGCGCATGAGATATATGAGGAAGGGCATATTCCTGGCGCAGTGCAATTCGATATTGATGAAATTGAATTGCCAAATTCGGGCCTGCCGCACATGCTGGCGAGTGAGGCCGACTTTGCTGCGAGTGTCTCCAAACTTGGCATCAGCAACAATGATACAATTGTTATTTATGACGGCATTGGGGTGTTCATGGCGGCATCCCGGGTCTGGTATAATTTTGTAATCATGGGCGCAAAAGACGTGCGTTTATTGTCGGGTGGAATGCCCGCGTGGAACCGGTTAAATTTTCCATTGGAAACAGGCCGCCCGGTGCCGGAGCCTGCAATTTTTACCGCCAATTTTGATGAATCCAGAGTAAA
>JALSIJ010000206.1 GCA_026981655.1 Rhizobiaceae bacterium
TTGCATGAGCGCTATGGCTTTCATCGTGAAAGGACTGGGGCTTTTCTGGCCCATGGCCGGGGCGAAAACTTGTAAAATAAGCACTGAATTCTCCGTTGATTTTCAAATTTTGCCTTGCTTAACACAACCACTACTGACAGCATGGTGTCAGTAGTGGATTAAATGGGTTTTCAAAATGTAATACATGCCGCGTCGTCATCCTCGGACGCCGTGCCGAGGATGACGATTGGGGGCTTATTTCCTCGTCCTTCGACAGGCTCAGGATGAGGGGTATTGAGCAAGGAATAAATTCAAGTCGCACGTAGAGCGAAGCGATGCGCAAGACTTGAGCATATAACTAAGCAAGATTTGAATAGTATTAAATGAGACGAGCAGACAGACTTTTACAGATCATCCAAATTCTCCGCCGGGAAAACCGTCCGGTTACCTCTGCTGCGATGGCAGACGAGCTGGAGATTTCGCAGCGCACTTTATACCGCGATATGGTTTCGCTTGAATCAACCGGTGTGCCGATCAGGGGCGAGGTGGGGATCGGCTATGTGCTGGACGAGGGCTATATGCTGCCGCCGCTGATGTTTTCAGAAAGCGAGTTGGAGGCGATCATGCTGGGCGCGCGGATGGTGGACGGGCGGGTTGATGATGAAATGAGCCGCTCTGCCCGCGATGTGGTGGCAAAGATAAAGGCCGTTATTCCAAAATCAATGCGGGCGACTTTGCTGGATACGCCAATATTTGCGCCGCTCTGGATTGAGCAGGATGTGGAGATGTTTAATCTGGCGGATTTACGCGCGGCCATTCGGGCCGAGCGCGAAATTTGTATTGATTATACCGATTTGAAGGGAAATAAAACCTCGAGGACCATATGGCCATTTTCGATTGGCCTGTTCCCAAATGCCCGTATGATTACCGCATGGTGTACTACGCGCAAAGACTTTCGCCATTTTCGAACCGACAAGATCACAAGATTTGAAGTTTTGAAAACCCGCATGGGCAAGCGCCGCGCCGTGCTGCATCGCGAATGGAAAAAGACCGCCTTTGCCATGACCGGTGACCCCCAAAAACGGCCCAATGCGCGAATTACCGGAATTGGGCATTGATGGGTTTACTTGCTTACCGCCATCGCCAGCGCCCTAGGGTAGAGCTTATGCTCCTCAATCAAAACCCGTGCGGTGAGGCTATCCACATCATCACCCGGCAGAACCGGCACCTCGGCCTGCGCCACAATGGGCCCAGCATCGAGTTCTCCGGTGACGATATGTACCGTGCAGCCGTGCTCTTTATCACCCGCATCAAGGGCGCGTTGATGGGTGTTGAGGCCTGGATATTTCGGCAGCAGGCTTGGATGAATATTGAGAATTTTCCCCGACCATTTTGCCACAAAATTCTCGGTTAAAATCCGCATATAACCGGCAAGGCAAATCAGTTCGATATTATGCTCAATCAATGTTTGATGAATGGCATCTTCCTGTGCTGCACGATCCTGATAGGCCTTGGCATCAATCGCTATTGCGGTGATATTTTCGGAGCGTGCAAATTCGAGGCCCGCAGCATCCTGTTTGTTGGAAATTACCAGCACAATTTTTGCCGGGTAATCAGGCGCGCGCGATGCTGCAACCAGCGCCTTCATATTGGAGCCGCGA
Organism: Rhizobiaceae bacterium; assembly: GCA_026981655.1. Taxonomy (GTDB): domain Bacteria; phylum Pseudomonadota; class Alphaproteobacteria; order Rhizobiales; family Rhizobiaceae; genus SZUA-100. The sequence continues at coordinate 1,641 of JALSIJ010000206.1, forward strand.
CCGGAAATCAGTACCGCAACGCGTTTTTCCCGCTCGCTCATACCGCGCACCTTCTAAAATTCCAGCGTACCGGAATATTCAACCGCATCACCGTCGCGCATAGTAATTTTTCCCAATATGGAAACTGCTTCACCGGCATCCACCAAAATTTGTTGCACTATCTAAGC
>JALSIJ010000207.1 GCA_026981655.1 Rhizobiaceae bacterium
CTATCCAGACCACATTAATGTCGGCTGCGAGTTAACCGATGATATGGTTGAAAAAGGTTTTGGCGATAACACCGCTCTCATCGGAAATGGTCGGCGGCGTACCTATAAGGAACTGACCGACTGGACCAACCGGCTGGCCCATGCGCTGGTGGAAGATTATGGCGTTGAACCGGGCAATCGGGTGATGATCCGTTCGGCCAATAATCCGGCAATGGTTGCCTGTTGGCTGGCTGCCACCAAGGCTGGCGCGGTGGTGGTAAATACCATGCCGATGTTGCGGGCCGGTGAACTTGGCAAAATCATCGACAAGGCTGAAATCAAGCTGGCGCTCTGTGACAGCCGCATTATGGATGAGCTGGTGACCTGCGCCAAGGACAGCCAGTATTTGCAGCAGGTTATCAGTTTTGATGGTACAGCCAATCACGATGCGGAACTGGACAGGGCGGCACTTAACAAAGATGTGCGCTTTTCGGCTGTTGAAACCGGCCGCGATGATGTGGCGCTGCTGGGGTTTACCTCAGGCACCACGGGTGAACCCAAGGCAACCATGCATTTTCACCGCGATTTGCTAATCATTGCCGATGGGTATGCAAAAGAAGTGCTGAATGTCACGGCAGATGATGTATTTGTCGGCTCGCCGCCGCTGGCCTTTACCTTTGGGCTGGGTGGATTAGCTATATTTCCCTTGAGGTTTGGTGCTGCCGCCACCCTGCTGGAAGCAGCAACGCCACCGAGCATGGTCGAGATTATCGAAACCTATAAGGCAACCATTTGTTTTACCGCCCCGACCGCCTATCGGGCCATGCTGGCGGCAATGGATGAAGGAGCGGATCTTTCCTCCTTGCGCATTGCGGTTTCCGCCGGAGAAACCCTGCCGGCACCTGTATTTGACGACTGGAAGAAAAAGACCGGCAAACCGATGCTGGATGGTATCGGGGCAACCGAATTGCTGCATATTTTTATCTCCAACCGGCTTGGCAGTGCGGAAGCATCTGCTACCGGTACTCCGGTAAAAGGGTATCTGGCCCGCGTGGTGGATGAGGATATGAACGATGTCGCCATTGGTGAAATCGGCAGGTTGGCAATCAAAGGCCCGACCGGTTGCCGCTATCTGGCCGATGATCGGCAAAAAACCTATGTGCGGGAGGGTTGGAACCTGACCGGCGATTCATTCTTTGTTGATGAACGCGGCATCTTCCATTTTGCTGCCCGATCTGACGATATGATTATCTCATCAGGCTATAATATTGCAGGCCCCGAGGTGGAGGCAGCCCTACTTGCGCACCCCCATGTGGCCGAGTGCGGGGTGATTGGCAAAACGGATGAGGCACGAGGGCAAATTGTCGAGGCCTATATTGTTTTAAATAAGGGAATTGCCGGTGATGCGGATTGCGTGAAACTGTTGCAGGACCATGTGAAGGCAATCATCGCACCCTATAAATATCCCCGTTCCATTAAATTCATTGAAGCCTTGCCAAAAACCCAGACCGGAAAAATCCAGCGGTTCAGGCTTGGCGAAAATCAAACAACAGGAGGGCTGCATTAATGGCGACTTATAAAACCAATAAGGATGATGCACAGGCTGAAACCGCCTTCGCTGACAAAATGTCCTATTCAGACTATTTGGGTCTTGAGAATATTTTGACCGCCCAACATCCGCAGTCTAAGGCCCATGATGAAATGCTGTTTATTGTCCAGCACCAAACCTCTGAATTATGGATGAAACTGGCAATTCATGAACTTGTCGCCGCCCGCACCGCCATATCAAACGATCAATTGCAACAATCGTTTAAGATGCTTGCCAGGCTTTCGCGCATATTTGAGCAGCTAAACTCCGCCTGGGATGTTTTGCGCACCATGACACCGAGCGAATACACGATTTTCCGTGAGACTTTGGGCAAATCCTCCGGCTTTCAATCCTGGCAATACCGATTGATTGAATTTGCCATCGGCAATCGCAATGAGGCCCTGTTGAAGCCCCATGCGCATTCGGCAGAAATCACCAAAGCGCTGAAAGGCGAATTGCAAAATCCCAGTCTTTATGATGCAACCCTTTCTCTGCTTGTGCGTAATGGCTTTGATTTGCCCGACGAGGTTATCAATCGCAACCCGGCAATTTCTCACCAGCCCAATGATGTGGTTGAGGCCGCGTGGGCGGTGATTTATAAAGACCCTCTTAAGCACTGGCAGCTTTATGAATTGGCAGAAAAGCTGATGGATATTGAAGATTATTTCCGCCGTTGGCGGTTTAATCATGTGACCACGGTAGAGCGCATCATTGGTTCCAAGCGTGGCACCGGAGGCACATCCGGGGTGCCTTATCTGAGGCGGATGCTCGATGTGGTATTGTTTCCTGAGCTTTGGCAGGTGAGAACCAGTCTTTAAAACGAGAATTGCGAAAATTAATTGATGCCCGCTTTTATATCCAGACAGAAAATCCTGTTCCAGCATTGCGACCCGGCTCGTATTGTTTTCTATCCGCGCTATTTTGAGCTGATCAACGCGGTGGTTGAGCAATGGTTTGAAGAAGGCATCGGTCTATCATTCGCAGAAATGCATATGGAGCGCGAAGAAGGGGTTCCCACATTAAAGCTTGATGCCTTCTTTTCCGCCCCCAGCAGGCTTGGGGACTTGCTGGATTTCTCGCTTACAGTTTCGCGATTGGGAAATAGCAGCGTAGAGTTGAATATCATTGCCGATTGTCTGGGCGAAAAACGACTCGAGGCGAACTTAACACTGGTGCATATCTCCAATTCAAACGGAAAGTCAAAGCACTGGCGGGATAAAATTCGCGCAAAAATGCAGAATTTTTTGGTAGATAAAGATTAACCGGCGAGATTGAAATGCATAAGAATTTACAGCCCAAGGGTTGGAAAAAAGCCAGCGGCTATGCCAATGGCGTATTGGCCAAAGGCACAATGATTTTTACCGGTGGGCAGATTGGCTGGAATGCCGATCAGCAATTTGAGAGCGATGATTTTGTTGCCCAGCTTGAACAGTGTTTGGAAAATATTGCGGCCATATTGGCCGAAGCGGGCGCCGGGCCACAACATCTGGTGCGGCTCACATGGTTTGTTACCGACCGTGAGGAATATAAATCCAATCTTGCCGAAATCGGCAAAGCCTATCGCAAGGTTCTGGGGCGCAACTTCCCGGCTATGAGCGTGGTGGAGGTCTCATCCCTGATTGAAGATCGGGCAAAAATTGAGATCGAGGCAACTGCGGTGTTGCCAGACTAATAACTATATCTTGCTATAACTATTTATCAATTTGGCTATTATCCGGTCCAAGTTCCAAAATCTTTTCCAGCGCACCAATGCCAGCGGTTAATTGAGCAATGGCCTCAGAGCTTAGTTTTGCCCGTAAGTCTTTTTCAAATTTCTCTACAAGCGGTTTGATCTCGCCAAATTTGGTTTTGCCAATATTGGTCAATTGCAGCAGATGTTTACGTTTGTCTTGACTGGAGGAGATTTGTTCAATCCAGCCTTTTTCAGATAACCGGGCAACAGCGCGACTGATGGTCGACTTATGGGTTCTGGTACTGGCGACGATGGCCTTGGCGGTGCATTGCTTTTTTGCCGCCAGTGTTGCCAATATTCGCCATTCAGGAATGCCTATGTCAAACTGGTCGGAATAAATTTCCGCCATCCGGTTGGAGACCTCATAGGACAATCTGGATAGCCGAAATGGCAAAAAATTTTGCAGATCGAATTCAGGCATTAATATTGACTTTCCTTAAAGAATAGCATGCGGTAGATTGGTTGCAATTGAAACCAAAATATTCCTATCAGTTTCGCATGCATAAGGAAAACATCAAGATGACCGGCAATTTTTCCAATGTTTCTTCCGACTATATGTCTGGATTTGGCAATGATTTTGAAACTGAAACGTTAAAAGGTGCTTTGCCTCAGGGGCAAAATTCACCACAAAACTGCGCCTATGGGCTTTATGCCGAGCAATTATCCGGCTCGCCCTTCACCGCGCCGCGTGGTGAAAACGAGCGTTCATGGCTTTATCGCATACGACCGAGCGTGCGTCATTCGGCGGCTTTTTCCCCGCTTGATATGCCCAATTGGGCCTCAGCCCCTAATATTGGTGACCATGATTTACCGATTTCGCAATTGCGCTGGTCACCGGTGGAAATACCTGATGAGCCGTTAAGTTTTGTCGAAGGCGTGCGGATCATGACCACCGCTGGTGATGTAAATACCCAAACCGGCATGGCGGCGGGGCTTTATTTTGTCACCAGATCAATGGAAGACGAGGTTTTTTATAACGCCGATGCCGAATTGCTGGTGGTGCCGCAACAGGGTGAACTGTTATTCTTCACTGAGCTTGGAAAGTTACAAATTTCGCCCGGCGAGATTGCCATCATTCCACGCGGCATGAAGTTTAGGGTTGAGCTTGCAGGTTGCAAAAAGGCGCGCGGTTATATTTGCGAAAATTATGGCGGAAAGTTCACCTTGCCCGACCGTGGGCCGATCGGAGCCAATTGTCTGGCCAATCCACGCGATTTCAAAACCCCGATTGCCGCTTTTGAAGAAAGCGATGAACCTTGCTCCCTGACAGTAAAATGGTGCGGAAAATTTTATGCATGCCAACTTGGCCATTCACCGCTTGATGTGGTGGCATGGCACGGCAATTATGCGCCCTATAAATATGACCTGAATACTTTTTCGCCGGTTGGCGCTATTCGTTTTGACCACCCGGATCCATCGATTTTTACAGTCCTCACCGCCCCGTCTGAAACACCCGGCACCGCAAATATTGATTTTGTGATTTTTCCCGAACGCTGGCTGGTGGGTGAAAACACCTTCCGCCCGCCCTGGTATCATATGAACATCATGTCGGAATTCATGGGCAATATTAAGGGTGAATACGATGCCAAGCCCGATGGCTTCGCCCCGGGAGCTGTGAGCCTGCATAATTGCATGTTGCCCCACGGGCCAGACAATGAGGCCTATGAAAAAGCCACCCAATCTGAATTGGTGCCGCATAAATTAACCGACACCCTTGCCTTTATGTTTGAGACGCGCTTTCCTCAACATCTGACACGATATGCAAGCGGACTTGATGAGTTACAGCAAGATTATCCGCAATGCTGGGGTGGTTTAAAAAAGAATTTTACCGGGGCGCCATGAGGCTTTTTCCAAGTGGGAAATGAATATTGGCTAGAATATTTATTACGAAGAACCGCAATGAAAGGCGTTCAATGAAACTGGCGACACTGAGTGATGGAAGCAGAGACGGAAGACTTGTTGTTGTATCAAAAGACCTGACCCGGTTTACCGATGTCAGCCATATTGCAGCCAATATGCGCGAAGCGGTGGATAATTGGGCAGATGTTAAACGCCGGTTGGAAAACGCCGCGCAAGGTCTGCTGGTTGGTTCTGTTCCAAGCGACCGGTTTCACGAACATGATGCAATGGCTCCCTTGCCACGTGCCAGCCAATGGGCCGATGGTTCCGCCTATGTCAACCATGTGGAGCTGGTGCGAAAAGCCCGCGGGGCTGAAATGCCCGCATCTTTCTGGACCGATCCGCTCATGTATATGGGGGCTGCTGATGCGATGCTTGGCGCGCGCGATACCATTCCCGCTTCAAGCGAAGACTGGGGCATCGATCTGGAGGCCGAAATTGGGGTGATTGTTACCGACGTACCGCTTGGTTGTTCGGTTGAAGAGGCGGCCAGCAAAATCTGCATGGTGGTATTGATCAATGACATTTCCTTCCGCGATCTCATCCCGGCAGAACTGGCCAAAGGCTTCGGTTTCTTCCAGTCCAAGGGGCCAACCGCATTGTCTCCGGTGGCGGTTACACTGGACGAATTGGGCGATGACTGGCGCGATGGAAAATTGCATTTGCCAATTCATGTGCAATTGGACGGCGAACCATTTGGCAAGGCCGATGCCGGTGTCGACATGGTATTTGATTTCCCGACCTTGATTGCTCATGCAGCCAAAACCCGGAAAATTTCAGCCGGAGCGATTATTGGTTCGGGTACAATATCAAACAAATTTGAGGACGGCCCGGGCAAGCTGATACGTGATGGCGGAGTTGGTTATTCTTGTATTGCCGAGCTTCGTACCATTGAAACAATCAATTCTGGCAAGCCGGAAACCCCTTATCTCGGTTTTGGCGATATGGTACGCATTGAAATGAATGATGCGGATGGGCATTCGATTTTTGGGGCGATTGAGCAAATAGTCGAAAAGGTCTGATCAATTGGCAAATAATTATGAAAGCGGCCGGCTGGATTTACCCTTTGTCGGCCATGCGACATTCGGCAAGCGACCGCCCTGCCTAGATTGGGATAATATTGAGGCCGATATAGGTGTTCTTGGCGCTCCCTATGATTTCGGCACCCAATATCGCGCCGGCGCGAGGTTTGGCCCAAGGGCTATTCGCGAGGCCTCAACTTTGTTTTCCTTTGGTCATGCGGGTGCCTATGACCATGAGGATGATGCAATTTATCTGCCGACATCGGTGCGTATTGTCGATTTGGGTGATGCGGATATTGTGCACACCAATACGGAAAAAAGCCACGCCAATATCGAATTTGGGGTGCGCAAAATTCTGGCCGCCGGCGCTCTGCCGGTGGTTCTGGGCGGCGATCATTCAATCAACATTCCCTGCATTAATGCCTTTAGCAAAGAAGAGCCTATCCATATTGTGCAGATAGATGCGCATCTCGATTTTGTCGACGAGCGCCACGGGGTACGCAATGGCCACGGTAATCCGATGCGCCGGGCGGCTGAAAAGGACTATGTTACAGGCCTTACTCAACTGGGCATTCGCAATGTCTCCTCCACCGCCAAAGAAGGCTATGAGGATGCGCGCAAAATGGGCAGTGATATTTTATCTGTGCGCCAGATTAGAAAGCTTGGTGTGGATGCGGTACTGGAGCGAATTCCAAAAGCCGCGCGCTATTATGTGACCATTGATATTGATGGCTTTGACCCCTCCATTGCACCGGGCACCGGCACGCCCAGCCATGGCGGGTTTCTCTATTACGAGGTCTTGGAGTTGCTCCAGGGCTTAAGCATCCGCGGCGAAGTTGTGGGCATAGATCTGGTGGAGGTTGCACCCGATTACGATCATTCCGGTTCGACCTCGTTTTTGGCGGCTCAAATTCTGCTCAATTTTCTGGGCTTTATTTTTCATGCTCGCCAATCAGCTTGAATTGTAAAATTACGACATTTTGTGTCGCGCTATTGCGCAAGCCATTTTTCAGATTGTGATTGTTTACCGATAGTTTTTGGCAATGCTGATGTCATGGCGAGAGAACCTCGAGCCGCCGCTAATGCGGCGCGCTCTTGCAGGCCCAATGCTTCGGTCAAATCACACGTGGCAAAGCCGCGTAAGGTTAGAGCAATTCTAAGCATTGGAATAGCCGTGAAAGAGAAAAATCAATGAACTTGGTTTTGGGACAAGGAATATTTAATTGACCCGCTATAATTCAATTGACCCCGCAACCGGTATGCAGCAGATGATGCAATTGCATAATGGTGAAAAATCATGGCCGCCATTTTCTGCCATTGAAATGCAGCGCCGCCAAAATGCCATGCGCACCCATATGGCTGATACTAATATCGACTGCGTGATACTCACCAGCTATCATTGTATTAATTATTATTCCGGTTTTACCTATTGTTATTTTGGCCGCAAATATGCCTGCATCATTGATGCGGATAATGTGACCACACTTTCCGCCGGTATAGACGGTGGCCAGCCTTGGCGCATGACCCATGGTGACAATGTCACCTATACGGATTGGCGGCGGGATAACTTTTTTTCAGCCCTGCAACAAATTGTCGGTCAATCACCAGCCTCAACCCGATTGCGCATTGGGGTTGAGTTTGATCATCTCAATCTTGAATATCTGGAGCAGTTGAAAGAGACTTTCCTCAATGCCGAGTTTATCGATATTGCCAAACCCTCCATGTGGATGCGTACGGTAAAATCGGAAGAAGAAATCGCCTTGATTACTGAAAGTGCACGCATTGCTGATTTGGGTGGTCAGGCCTGTGTGGATGCGGTTGAGGCGGATATCAGCGAGCATGAGGTGGCAATTGCCGCAACCAATGCAATGATCCGTGAGATAGCAAGTTCATTTCCGCAAGTTGAATTGATGGATACATGGACCTGGTTTCAGTCTGGTATCAATACCGATGGCGCCCATAACCCGGTAACCAACAAAAAAGTAGCCTCAGGCGATATTCTGTCGCTCAACTGCTTTCCGATGATATTTGGCTATTATACCGCACTTGAGCGCACCTTGTTTTGCGATCATGCAAGTGATGAACATCTGCGCCTGTGGGAAATCAATTGCGATGTGCACCGCGCCGGTTTGAAACTGATAAAACCCGGTGCACGGTGTTGCGATATTGCGCGTGAGTTAAACGACATTTACCGCGAGCACGATCTGCTGCAATACCGCTCCTTTGGCTATGGCCACTCGTTCGGCGTTTTATCACATTATTACGGGCGCGAGGCCGGGGTCGAATTGCGTGAGGATGTGGAAACCGTGCTGGAGCCGGGCATGGTGGTTTCAATGGAGCCTATGATCATGATCCCGGAAGGCCTTGCCGGGTCCGGTGGATATCGCGAGCATGATATTTTGGTAATTGGCGAAAATGAAACGACAAATATAACCCATTTCCCGTTTGGACCAGAAAACAACATTGTTGGTTAAATTTGCAGTTTAGGCCACCTACATTGAAGAAACTACAATATATCAGGGGGCATGTCGCAATGTGAACGGGCAAGTGGCGGTTTTTTCCATTGACGACACGGTGTTTGATATGTTGTTTATAGGGAAATAAGCTAAAACAACAAAATGACAGCAAAAACTGCTGCGTGAATACAGGGATGGAAATTGGCAAGCGATCAGCAAAGCACGCCCACGAGCGGCAATCAAAATGATGCCTATGTGAGTTTTCAAAAAGTTCAAAAAAGTTACGATGGTGAAACCCTTGTGGTCAAGGATCTCAATCTTGATATTGCACAAGGCGAATTTGTCACCATGCTTGGGCCATCGGGTTCCGGCAAAACCACTTGTTTGATGATGTTGGCTGGGTTTGAGCCTGCCACCCATGGCGAGATTTATATTGGTGGACGCTCTATCAATCATATCCCTCCGCATAAGCGTGGCATTGGCATGGTTTTTCAAAACTATGCACTTTTCCCCCATATGAGCATCGGTGAAAATCTGGCATTTCCGCTGGAAGTGCGGAAGATGAACAAGGTAGATACAAAAGCTGCCGTGGTTCGTGCGCTGGAAATGGTGCAGATGGGTGATTTCATCAACCGTCGCCCGGCCCAGCTTTCCGGTGGTCAACAACAGCGTATCGCCCTTGCCCGTGCATTGGTATTTGAACCGGAACTGGTTTTGATGGACGAACCACTTGGCGCGCTCGACAAGCAATTGCGCGAGCATATGCAATATGAAATCAAGCATATTCATGAGCAGTTGGGCGTCACCGTTGTTTATGTGACCCATGACCAGTCGGAAGCATTGACCATGTCCGATCGGATTGCGGTGTTTAACGACGGTGTTATTCAGCAGATTTCTTCACCTGATGATCTTTATGAGCGCCCGCAAAATGCATTTGTGGCCCAGTTTATCGGTGAGAATAATGAACTGACCGGCACGGTCAAAAAGGTCAATGGCAGCACCTGCACAGTAGAATTAAGCAATGGCCGCGAGTTGGAAGCAGACAAGGTCAATGTAAATTCTATTGGCGAGAAAACTGTATTGTCGCTTCGTCCAGAACGTATTGAAATTAATCCACCGGAAGATATGGACGATATTCTGGATGGCAAAATTGAAGAGCTGATTTATCTTGGTGACCATATTCGTGTGCGCATGAATGTGGCGGGCAATGATCAGTTCGTTGCGAAAATCAGGAATCGCGGTGAAAAGCGCGATCTTAAAAAAGGCCAGGACATCAAGGTCGGTTGGGCATCAATCGACTGCAAGGCGCTGGACGCTTAAAACCAGAGATTTTGGTCCTAATTTACTCATGACAACATTATTTGAATTGAATGCCATGAGAGTTTGGACCAACCTAGAATTTAGGAATGGGCAAAGCCCATCTTAATTAGAGCGCCGATACATATCGGCAAAACCAATAACGGGAGAACTGGAATGAAAATTACCAAATTTCTTGCTTCAACAATCTTGGGCGCTGGCCTGATGCTTGGAGCATCCGCAGCAAATGCCGGTGAAATCACCGTCGTATCCTGGGGTGGAGCATATACAAAATCGCAAGTTGAGGCTTATCACAAGCCTTGGATTGCAAAAACTGGCAACAGTATCAAATCTGAAGACTATTCCGGCGGTATTGCCGAAATTAAAGCTCAGGTTGAAGCTGGCAATGTAACTTGGGATATCGTCGACGTTGAATTGTCAGACGCGATCCGTGCTTGCGATGAAGGTCTGTTGGAAACAATTGATGCGACCACATTGCCGGCAGGTGCCGATGGCAAACCTGCTACAGAAGACTTCATGAAAGGTACTCTGCATGAATGTGCGGTTGCCAATATTGTTTGGTCTACTATTTTTGCCTATGACAAATCAAAAATCAAAGATGGTCCAAAAACCATGGCTGATTTCTTCGACCTGAAAAAATTCCCTGGTAAACGTGGCCTGCGTAAAGGCGCTAAACCAAATCTGGAATTTGCTTTGATCGCAGATGGCGTTGCCGCTAAAGATGTTTATGACGTTTTGAAAACACCAGAAGGTGTTGATCGTGCATTTGCAAAACTTGATACCATCAAAAGTTCTGTTGTCTGGTGGGAAGCTGGTGCTCAGCCACCACAGCTTTTGGCTGATGGCGAAGTAGCCATGACGACTGCTTATAACGGCCGTATTTTCAACGCGGTTGCCGGTGAAGGCAAGCCATTTGAAATCGTCTGGGATGGTCAGATTTGGGATCTTGACCTTTGGGTTATTCCAAAAGGCGCCAAGAACAAAGAACTTGCAATGGACTTTTTGAAGTTCTCAACGGCTACAGAGCAACTTGCAAAACAGGCATCATTTATTTCCTATGGTCCTGCGCGCATGTCTTCTGCCCCACTTGTTGGAAAATATTACAACAAGGACATCGATATGGCTCCTCAGATGCCAACAGCGCCAAACAATCTGGCCAATGCGGTACAGAACGACTTTAACTTCTGGGCTGATAATGCCGACCAGTTGAATGAGCGTTTCAATGCCTGGCTTGCCAGCAACTAATTTTGGTTAATTACTAAAAACGGGAATGCGCGCCATAAATCGCGCATTCTCACCAAAAGTCTGAACCAATTATTCGTGGCAACTACAAAATGACAGACATTGCACAACAGCCCCTAATGACTTCTGATGGTGTGCCGCTTAAACAAAAGCTGGCGATAACCACGCGCCGAATGCGCTGGAAGGCATTTTTGCTGACTGTGCCGCTGGTTTTGTTTTTGATTATCAGCTTTGTCGTACCAATTGGCCAGATGCTGTTTCGATCTGTTTATAATACCACCGGCACCGATGTAACGCCCAATTTTGCTGTGGCTATCCAGAAGTGGGATGGCGAGGGTTTACCAAGCGAAGAAGTATTTGAGCTGTTTGTCAAAGATATTTTGCAGGCGCAAAAAGTTCGTGAAATAGGTAAAACACCGGGCAAACTTGGAACCCGGGTGAATTATGAATTACCTGGTTCGCTCAGCCTGATTAGATCCGCACCGCGAAAAATGCGAAAAATTACCGAAGGGCCCTACAAAGAGGCACTTATAAGTCTGGATAAACGCTGGGAAAATCCAGTTTTGTGGCGAACTTTGAAGCGGGTTACGCGCAATTTCACGCCGTCATTTTATCTGGCGGCGTTTGATATGAAATATGATGCGGCAGAACAGATTGTTGAGGCTGATAAAATTTATCAGATATATGTGTCGAATTTCTGGAAAACACTTTGGCTGTCGGCAATTATAACTTTTCTATGCTTTTTGCTGGCCTTTCCGGTGGCCTATCTTTTGTCGACACTGCCGCTTGCCACTTCTAACCTGCTGATGATCCTGGTGCTGTTGCCGTTCTGGACATCATTATTGGTGCGAACGACCGCGTGGATTGCGATTTTGCAATCGAAAGGGATTATCAATAATATTCTGGTTTTCATCGGTATCATTGGCGATGAAAGCCGGGTACAGCTGATTTATAATCAAACGGGTACAATTATTGCCATGGTGCATATATTGCTGCCCTTTATGATCTTGCCATTATTCTCGGTTATGAAGACCATCCCACCGACATATTTACGTGCCGCACGTTCAATGGGGGCAACGCCGTTCACG
>JALSIJ010000208.1 GCA_026981655.1 Rhizobiaceae bacterium
CCACCCGGTTTGAAGAGATTCAGGAAACAGAAACCCAGGGCGGCAAGGGTGGTCCCAAAACCCACGTGACCTCTTACAGTTATTTCGCCAATTTTGCCGTTGGCCTGTGTGAGGCTGAGGCCGGGTGCATACGGCGGATCTGGGCCGATGGCAAATTGCTCGATCAAAACGATCTGACAATCCGCTTTCGCGATGGGCGAAACAACCAAATGCCCGATAGCCTGATTGAGGCCAAGCAGGGGGCGGGCAATGCACCTGCCTATCGCGGGCTTGCCTATGTGGTTTTCGAACGCTTGCCGCTGGAACCTTTCGGTAACCGGATTCCGCAGATTTCCGTCGAAATTATCAAACCGGTCGGCCAACTTGAAAAACACGTCAAGGCAATTTCGCTTTTGCCCGGTGCATCCGAATATGGCTATGACCCAGCACCAGTGGTGGAAAAAATTGACCAGTTGACCAGCCGCGCACTGAATAGCAATTCAACCATTTCTACGACTGACTGGCACACATCAATGGATGAATTGCAGGCGCTTTGCCCCAATTTAAACAGTGTGGCGCTGATTTCATCATGGTTTGGCACCGATCTTCGTGCGGGCAATTGCATCTGCCGTCCGCAGGTCGAAATCTCCAATCGCACCCATCTTGAGGGCGAGGAATGGCAGGTTTCCGGTCAGGCGCGTGCGCAGGCCGCACTGGTAAGCCAGATTAATGGTCGTCCGGCCTTTGGTGGCACGCCATCCGATGGCAGCATTATTCGTGCGATACAAGATGTAAAACAGCGCGGCCTGAAGGTGACCTTCTATCCGTTCATCATGATGGATGTGCCATCAAGCAACACTTTGCCCGACCCCTATGGTGGCACAAAACAGGCGACATATCCCTGGCGCGGGCGTATTTCCTGTCACCCGGCGGTGGGCGAGGTGGCAAGCACCAACAAGACGGCGGCGGCCAAAGTTCAAATTGATGCCTTTGTCGGCAGCGCTGCACCGGCAGATTTTGCTGATGGCACCAATACGGTCATTTATTCCGGCCCGGCTGAATGGTCCTATCGCCGTTTGATTCTGCATTATGCGAAATTGTGCAAGCTGGCAGGCGGTGTGGATGCTTTTCTCATTGGTTCAGAGCTGCGCGGGCTGACAAGAGTGCAGGATGATACGGGTGCTTTTCCCTTTGTTGCGCATCTCAAATCCATTGCCGCAGATGTGCGGGCAATTATGGGGCCATCGACGAAGATCACCTATGCGGCCGACTGGTCTGAATATTTTGGTTTCCAGCCCGAAGACGGCTCCGGTGATGTGTTTTACAATCTCGACCCGCTTTGGGCAGACCCCAATATCGATATGGTGGCGATTGATAATTACATGCCGGCAAGCGACTGGCGTGATGAGGGTGCACCAGATGGGGTTGGCGCCTCCGCCCGCGATTTGGATGTGATGGCCAACAATATCGCGGCGGGCGAGGGGTATGACTGGTATTACGCCTCTACCGCTGACCGCAATAATGGCACGCGTTCTCCGATAACCGATGGTTCCGGCAAGCCCTGGGTCTATCGCTACAAGGATCTGGTCAACTGGTGGTCAAATGTTCATGTGCCGCGCATAGGGGGCGTTGAAGTGGGGTCTGCAACCGCATGGTCACCGCAAATGAAGCCGCTTTGGTTTACCGAGCTTGGGTGTCCTGCCATCGACAAGGGGGCGAACCAGCCAAATGTCTTTGTCGATCCGAAATCATCGGAAAGCTACTTTCCTTACTTTTCATCCGGTCGCCGCGACGAGGCGGTGCAAGCGGGATTTATCGAAGCCCACCAGCGGCACTGGGATCCAGCCCATCCTGGGTTTGTTGCCGCGAACAATCCGCAATCTGTCAATTATTCGGGCCGCATGGTCGATGCGGATAATATCCACCTTTGGGCCTGGGACGTGCGGCCCTATCCGCAGTTTCCTGATAATGGCAACCTTTGGAGCGATGGCGAAAACTGGAGGCTTGGCCATTGGCTGAACGGACGCTTTGGCAGTGCCAGACTGGCAGATGTGATTGCAGAAATTCTGCAAGATCACGGATTTTCCGATTTCGACGTGAGCGGCGTACATGGCTATGCCGATGGCTATGTGGTGGCAAGTCTAACATCGGCGCGCGGCGCAATGCAGTCGTTGATCGACCTGCATCAGGTTCAGGTTCTGGAACACGGGGGCAAGTTGATATTCCGTACCCCTGACAATCGAGCGACCGTACAATTGCCGGAGGCTGATTTCGCCGAATATCAGGACGAGCCGCAATATGTGGCCAAGCGCATTCAGGAAACTGAATTACCAAATTCAGTGGTGTTGGAGCATGTTGATCCAAAACTGGATTTCCAGTCTACGGCCACCCATTCAAGACGTATTGAGGGTGGCAGCGAACGCCATGTTTCACTTGCTGCACCTTTAATGCTGGCGCAGGAGCTGGCCATGCCATTGGTTGAGGATTGGCTGCGTTCCGCCTGGATTGGGCGAAATTCAGTGCAATTGCGCCTGCCACGTCGCTATCAGCATTTGCAGGTTGGCGATCATGTGGAATTTGATGCGCCCTCTCTGTTTGGCCGCTGGCTGATTACCCGAATAGAAGAGGCCGATACGCTTTCGCTTGATCTTCGCTCGATCGAAACACCGGCCAGTCCCGCCGGATCTGCCTATATCCGAGAAATCGCCACCAATGATGTGGCCCGTATTGGCCTGCCATCCATGCAATTACTCGACTTGCCGCTTTTGACCGGGGATAATCCGTTGACCGCATCGCGTATCGCAGTTTCAAGCGATCCGTGGCCGGGTCCGCATAATCTGTTCTCTGCAGCTGATACGATAAGCTATGCCTTTCGTCAGTCAGTTCCCTTGCGTGCAACAATGGGCCAGCTTAAAACAGATTTGCCCGAAGGCGTTTCTGCACGTTGGGATAATGCTTCCAGTCTGGAAGTTGAATTGTTCAAGGGGACGCTATCGTCACAATTGCCAGCGCAGGTTTTGGGTGGGGGCAATGTGGCGGCGATCCGTTCAAACAATGGCGCATGGGAAGTGTTGCAATTTGCCAGTGCTGAACTTGTCGGCCTTAATACATGGCGGCTTTCGGGATTGCTGCGAGGGCAGGTTGGCACCGAAGATGAGATGCTGGCAGGCAGCAGCATTGGCGCTTCATTTGTGTTGATAAATCAAGCAGTTCAACCCATTTCCTATGAATCTTTTGAGGTGGGTCTGGCGCTTGACTGGAAAATTTCCCCGCCCGGCAAGGCGCTTTTGGACCCGGGAAATGCGGTTGAAAGTTTCGCGCCGGGATTGCGCGGCCTTACACCACTGAGCCCGGTTCACTTGCGCACCAAATTGCTTACCAATAGTGACTTGGAGTTTTCCTGGATCAGGCGCGACCGCATCAATGCCGATGGCTGGAGCGATGGCGAAATCCCGATGAGTGAAGCGGTCGAGCAATATGCCATATCGGTTAAAGCGGGCCCAATAACGCTGCGGCAATGGACCATCGGGGCAGGGCCATTGATCTATACGCAAGCAGAGCAGCTTTTGGATATTGCAAGTTTTCCGACAAATTTAACCCTCGAAGTCGCGCAAATTAGCGCCCTTTACGGGCCGGGGATTATCGCCAAACACCCCTTCGTTCTGAACGCATAAGTTCATCCGCTAATCCGGTCATTTAGCCGGACAACTTTGCCGAATAGGCAGAACTCTCCATGAAAGGAAAAAGCATGACAGGCAGTAAACCCTGGTACACATCGAAAACAATTTGGGGGTCTTTGGTCGCAATGGTTGCCGGCATCGGCAGCGCGTTGGGCTTTGATCTTGGTGCGCAAATTCAAGCCGATCTGGTTGATGGTATTCTTAAAATCATCGCGACCGCCGGTTCGCTTTTGGCCATTTACGGACGCTTCGCCGCCACAAGGCCGATTGATTGACGCGGAGTGCTGCGCATGAACATGGCCAGATTGATTTTTATTGTTCTGTCTTTGGTGAACCGGTTGCTTGGGCTGTTTCAAAACTGGCACATCCAACGGCAGGCAAGGAAAGTCTATCACAATGAACAGATTGCCATTCAAACCGAAAATACACGGCGGGCCAATAAGGCTCGCCGTGATGTGCGCAATGCTGCTGGCAACAGGCCTGACCAGCGGCTGCAAGACGACGGCTTCCGCCGTGACTGATGTAAATTGCTCGGCTTTTCGCCCGGTGCGATGGTCAAAAAATGATACGGTGCCAACCGTTTTGCAGATAAAAGAGCATAATGCGGTTTGGAAAACCCTTTGCCGCTAACAATCAAAAATCGTTCATGTTACATTCAGACGGAAAACGTTATATTTGGCAAAATCAAATCAGTCTGGGGTGTCAGATACTATGAAAATATCGAGATTGTTCCTTCCGCTCGCGGCAATTGTTTCAATATTGTTGTTGCAGCCAACCAAGGTTAGCGCAGCAAGTTGTGCAGAAAAAGCCAATGCTGTCGCCGCACAAAGCGGTGGCGAACTGCTTTCTGTGGCAACAATTGGCAGCGGCGCATCGGCCCAATGCAAAATTACCATTTTAATCAGATCAAGTGATGGCAGCCCGGCTCGAAAAAAGACCATTACTGTGCCAAAATAGGGCTGATCATTTATCGTTTGACTGATAAATCCAAATTGATTGAAAAACGGAAACTTACTCAATGCGCATATTGGTTGTTGAAGACGACAAAGATTTAAACCGACAGCTGGTCGAAGCTTTAACCGAGGCCGGCTATGTGGTCGACACGGCCTATGATGGCGAAGAGGGACATTTTCTCGGCGATACTGAACCCTATGATGCTGTAATTCTGGACATTGGCCTGCCGGAAATGGATGGCATCAGTGTTCTGGAAGCCTGGCGGCGTGAAAAACGGAAAATGCCAGTGCTTATTCTCACAGCCCGTGACCGCTGGAGCGATAAGGTTTCCGGCATTGATGCGGGCGCCGATGATTATGTGACCAAGCCTTTCCATGTTGAAGAGGTTCTGGCCCGTATTCGGGCGCTGATCCGCCGCTCTGTCGGCATTGCTTCCAGCGAAATTGAAATTGGCCCGATACGGCTGGATACCAAACTTTCCCGCGTTTCAGTTGATGGCAAGAACATCAAATTGACAGCGCTGGAATTCAGGTTGCTATCCTATATCATGCATCATCAGGGTAAGGTAGTTTCACGAACCGAGCTGGTTGAACACCTGTACGATCAGGATTTTGATCGTGATTCCAATACGATCGAGGTGTTTGTTGGTCGCTTGCGCAAGAAACTTGCCACCGATCTTATCGAAACTGTTCGGGGATTGGGCTACCGTATCCAATCGGCCGACAATGCGGATTAACTCGCTTGCCACACGGTTTTTGGCAATCTCGGCGCTTTGGTCAATTATTGCGTTGGTCGTCACGGCCTTGTTGCTGACAACGCTGTATAAAAATAATGCCCAAAAGAATTTTGAGGGGCTTTTAAGTGCCCATTTATACAACCTCATGGGGGCTGTTGACCGCGATGAGGCTGGTGTTCTTGTTGGTTCTCCCAATCTCGGCGATCCCCATTTTCAACAACCATTTTCCGGTTGGTATTGGTCCGTATTGCCTCTCGACAAGGCTGTCCAATCCAAAGGAGGCAATCATCTGGTCAGGTCTCCGTCAATGGGTGGGGAAAACCTGAATACACCGGATGCAGGGAAAGTGGCGTTCAAAGACGGGTTTCTTCGTACATTCCAGATGGCCGGTATTCAGGGCGAGAGTTTAACCGCAGTCGAAGCGCAAATATTCCTCGGCGAAGGCGACCATCTCTATCGTTTTCTGGTAACCGGAAATAACGCCGCGCTTGATCTGGAGACGAGTGAGTTTACAAAAAACCTGGTGATTTTTCTGGCGCTTTTTGGCCTGGGCATGGTGATTTCCACATTTGTTATCATCAAGTTTGGCTTGCGGCCGCTTAATCGGGCCAAAGGTGCGCTCAATGCCATTCGAAATGGAGAGGCAGAGCGCCTTGAAGGTGAGTTTCCAGATGAAATTGCTCCGCTGATTTCCGAAATGAATGCCTTGATCGATGCCAATAAAACCGTGCTTGAGCGGGCGCGTACGCAAGTGGGTAATCTTGCTCATGCGTTGAAAACCCCAATATCCGTGCTCAAAAACGAAGCCCGTGCACCGGGCGACGACCTTGCTCAGCTGGTCGACGAACAGGCTGACAATATGCAGGAACACGTTCAGCGATATTTAGATCGGGCACGGATTGCTGCTCAGGTCGGTTCGATCAATGCGCGGACCCCTGTATTGCCGGTTGTCGAGCGGATGCTGCGGGTGATGCAGCGGCTGAACCCTCAACTGCAATATGAGCAGATTGGCGATGATAGTGGGGCATTGATATTCCGCGGCGAACAACAGGATCTTGAAGAGGTGCTTGGCAATCTGATTGAAAATGCATCAAGATTTGCCAGCGAGCAGGTTCGTATTTCGATTAGTGGGCCCAGTCAAACAGATGCGAAGTCGAAATCCTCGATGATTGAGCTGGCAATTGAAGATGACGGCCCGGGCTTAAGCAAGTCACAGCAATCAGAGGCTTTGAAAAGAGGGCGGCGGCTGGATGAAAGCAAACCTGGTTCCGGTCTAGGACTTTCCATTGTTGATGATATTGTTCACGAATATGCCGGGCAGGTTGAATTATCAAAAAGCCAACTTGGCGGCTTAAAGGTTAGTATTTACTTGCCTTCGATAAAGTGAACGCATTGTCACAATTCCGCCATATACTCCCCAAAGTTCTGGCCTCCTTTATGGGCAAATTCCGTAATTGATGCCGGAGGCACCATATGTCATATTATCTTGAAATTAATTTGCTTTTTGCGATCCCTGTAATTGTGTTAGGTGCAAGCGCCCTTTCTGGGTGTACTGCTACAAGTTTACCCGTAAGCAAAAGTTTTGGTTCTGGGGCCAATACAAAGATTGAAAAATCACTGAATGTTGCCCCGGCACCTCAGGATAACATTTCTGGCCTTATGCATGGGCCAGTGGGTAAAAATGTCGGGCATGAGCTCAATCAGGTGGAGTTGCGACAGGCATTGAAAGCTGAATTTGAGGCGCTTGAATATTCACCCGCAGACCATCCCGTTGAGTGGAAAAATCCGGTTTCTGGTAATTCTGGAGTGGTAACAGCATCCAAGACTTATGATGTAGGCGCTTCCAATTGCCGGCAATATGTTCACACTTTAGAAGTGAACGGTGAAACCAAAACGGCACTTGGAACCGCCTGCAAAGAACAGGACGGCAATTGGGTTCCCCTTGGGGCAGGATATAGCTCGATTGTTTCATCTAATTGAGGTAATTTGATAAATTCTCCACTGATCCGGAGCCCCCTGTGACAATGCGTTCATATATTTGTGAGAAATGGCTTGTTGTAATCCTGAGATTCTCACTTATTAATGCACCATGACATTTTGGATATTAGCAACTGTATTAACTCTGATCGCGCTCTTGTCGATCGGCTACCCCCTGTTTTTAAGGAAGCGACCTTCTGTCGATGCCGATAGCTACGACAAATCGGTCTATCGCGAGCAGCTGGAAGAGGTCGATCGCGACCTTGAACGAGGACAAATTAGTGCCTCGGAAGCTGAGCTTGCCAAGGCTGAAATTGCCCGTCGGCTAATTGCGTTGGATGAGTTGGTTGAAGAAACCCAAAACTCCGACAAGTTTTCGACCGCGGCGCAAGTCACTGCAATCTGCACATTTATTTTGTTGCCGATTGCCAGCGTCGCTACTTATGTGGCCCTGGGTGATCCCCAGCGTGCCGATATGCCATTACAGGCCAGAATGTCCGCTGATCCCAAGACCCAGTCGGTAGAAGAACTGGTGGCGCGTGCAGAGGCGCGGGCCAATAATAACCCAAATGATGTGCGTGGTTGGAAAGTGTTGGCGCCTGTTTATTTAAGGCTGGGCCGAGCAGATGATGCAATTATCGCTTTTCGCAAGGTCATATCTCTGGAAGGCAGTAATTCCGAGAATGAGGCATCCCTCGGCGAGGCGATAACTATTGCTGCACAGGGCGTGATCACGGCAGAAGCCAAGCAGCATTTCATAAACGCTACGATTGCCAACCCCAAGAACATTAAGCCGCGTTTCTTTTTGGCCGTTGCCCTGGGGCAGGAAAACAAATTTGATGAGGCAATCAAGGCGTGGGAAACCATGTTAGCGCAAGGTCCAACTACGGCCGCATGGTATAAACCAGCTGAAGGTGAGCTGGCAAGAATTCGAAAGCAGGCCGGGCAACCATCGGCTCCTGCAATTGCCAGTAATTCCCAATCGCCCAAACTGGGCGGCCCATCCAAGGGCGATATTGCAAATGCTGCCAACATGAGCGCAGAAGATCGCACGGCGATGATTGAAGGCATGGTTGCAAATCTGGCAAGCAAGTTGGAAGAAGACCCTTCCAACATTAATGGCTGGTTGCGTATCATTCGCTCTTACTCAGTATTGGGCCGAAAGGATGATGCAATTGCCGCCTATTCGAAAGCCGTCATCCAGTTTGAAAATAATCCCGGCGCCAGCAAACAATTGAACGATCTGGCCGTAGCCATGAATATTCAACCGGTTAAGCCCGCACAAAAGCTGGGCGGCCCATCCAAGGGCGATATTGCAAATGCCGCCAACATGAGCGCTGAAGATCGCACGGCGATGATTGAAGGCATGGTTGCAAATCTGGCAAGCAAGCTGGAAGAAGACCCTTCAAATATAAATGGCTGGTTGCGCATCATTCGCTCCTATTCAGTTTTGGGCCGAAAAGGTGATGCAATTGCCGCCTATTCAAAAGCCGTCAAACAGTTTGAAAATAATCCCGGCGCCAGCAAACAGTTGAACGATCTGGCTGTTGCCATGAACATTGAGGCCATAAAACAATGACCCGAAAACAAAAAAGACTATCCTGGATTGGTGTAATGGGTGTTGTGCTCACAGTTGCAGTCGGTCTTGTGCTCTATGCACTAAGCAGCAAAATTTCGTTTTCATTAGACCCTTCAGAGATGCTGGCGAAAAAAATTGCCCCGGGAGAACGTATTCGGTTATTTGGTCTGGTCAAGGAAGGTTCCCTCATCCGTGGAGACGGCCTGGCGGTCAAATTTCAATTGACCGATACGGCCAATACAGTACAGGTTGCATTCAACAATATTTTGCCAGATTTATTTCGCGAGGGGCAGGGCATCATTACCGAAGGTGCACTGGATGAAAAGGGTGTTTTTGTTGCAGATACAGTTTTGGCCAAGCATGATGAAAACTACATGCCCAAGGAAGTTGCACAATCCTTAAAAGAAAAAGGCCTTTGGGTGGAGAAAGAAAAATGATAACCGAGCTCGGACATTATGCATTGGTTTTGGCCCTTGCCCTGACATTAATTCAGTCGGTCGCGCCTGTATGGGGCGCAAGAATCAATGATGAACGACTGATGGCATCGGCCAGCTATACATCTCCGATGATATTTTTTCTGTTATTTCTGTCATTTTCGGCTCTTACCACTGCCTATGTGACATCAGATTTTTCACTGGTGAATGTTTGGCAAAACTCGCATTCATTAATGCCGACAATTTACAAAATATCAGGAACCTGGGGTAACCATGAAGGGTCTATGTTGCTTTGGGTGCTGATATTAGCCCTGTTTGCCGCCCTTGTTGCATTGTTTGGCGGCAATCTTCCGCCATCGTTGAAAGCCAATGTGCTTGGAGTTCAAGCGTGGATACTGCTTTCGTTTCTGCTGTTTATTTTATTGACCTCCAATCCGTTTGAGCGGCTGGATCAAGTGCCGTTTGAAGGGCGCGATCTCAATCCCATTCTGCAGGATGTGGGTTTGGCCATTCACCCGCCAATGCTTTATCTCGGCTATGTCGGCTTTTCCATTACCTTTGCTTTCGCAGTTGCCGCCCTGATTGAAGGGCGTATTGATGCCGCATGGGCGCGTTGGGTGCGCCCTTGGGCTTTGCTTGCCTGGTGCTTTTTGACCGCTGGCATCTCAATGGGTTCCTATTGGGCCTATTACGAGCTCGGCTGGGGTGGCTGGTGGTTCTGGGACCCGGTTGAGAATTCATCGTTTATGCCGTGGCTTTCAGGTACTGCATTGTTGCATTCCGCTTTGGTGATGGAGAAACGCTCCGCATTGAAAATCTGGACTGTTCTATTGGCGATATTGACCTTTTCGCTCTCGCTATTGGGAACCTTCCTGGTGCGTTCCGGAGTGCTGACATCCGTGCACACATTTGCCTCAGACCCGGAACGGGGCGTCTTTATTCTAATGATTTTGGTTCTGTTTATCGGTGGCTCACTGGCATTATTTGCCTTAAGAGCCGGGCGTTTGCATGCCGGCGGAATATTTGCCCCGATCTCGCGCGAAGGGGCGCTGGTCTTTAATAATCTGATATTGAGCACCGCAACGGCCACCGTATTGGTTGGCACGCTTTACCCGTTAGTGCTCGAGGCTATTACCGGCAATAAAATCTCCGTTGGAGCACCGTTCTTCAATCTGACTTTTGGCCCGATGATGATTCCGTTGCTTATTGCGGTGCCATTCGGTCCGCTGCTTGCATGGAAACGCGGCGACCTCTATGCGGCCAGTCAGCGTTTATTTGCCGTATTTGGAGCATCCCTTCTGGTGATGGTTATTGCATTTGCATTCCTGTCAGATGGATTCAGTCTTGCGCCAATTGGAATTGGTATTGCCGCATGGCTTATGATGGGCTCAATGGCGGAATTATATCTGCGTTCTGGGTATCCAAAAACTGGCTTTAAGGTTGCAATGAACCGCTTATCTGGGCTTCCTCGTACAGTGTGGGGAACGGCTATGGCGCATTTCGGTTTGGGCATGAGCGTGCTTGGCATCGTTTTTGTAACCGCTTACGAAACTGAAAATGTTTCGATATTGAAGGTCGGGGAAACAACCGAACTTTCTGGTTATACCCTGCGACTTGATGAGCTAGGACCGCGAGCCGGCCCTAACTACACCGAGGATATTGCCAGAGTAACTGTGCTTGTCGATGGCAAGGTTGTTGATGAACTTGTGCCAACGAAGCGCATTTATACAGCCAGACAAATGCCGACATCGGAATCCGCAATTTCTACCTTTGGGTTTTCCCAGCTCTATCTGGCGTTGGGTGAGGTTAAGGACAAAGACACAGTTGTGTTGCGCATCTGGTGGAAACCTTTAATTACCTTGATCTGGTTTGGAACCGTTGTCATGGTCTTTGGTGGGGCATTCTCCCTGTCAGACAGAAGACTGAGGGTTGGCGCGCCGAAACCTTCTGTGCGAAGGGCAAAGGCAATCAATGCGTAAATTTGCACCCTTTCTTGCTGGATTGTTGATTGCATTGTCTGTAGCCCTGACACCGCTGCCAGCTCTGGCTGTTAATCCAGATGAGGTGCTGGATGATCCGGTGCTTGAGGCTCGTGCACGCGAGCTTTCTGTTCTGCTTCGTTGTCTGGTTTGCCAAAACCAGTCAATTGATGATTCTGACGCCGACCTTGCTCGTGATCTTAGAATTCTGGTGCGGGAACGGCTAACGGCAGGCGATGACAATGAGCAGGTGCTGGATTATCTGGTTGCTCGCTACGGCGAGTTTGTACTTTTGCGTCCCAGGGTTACGGCGCAAACCTATCTGCTATGGGGAATGCCGATAATTTTATTGGTAATTGGTGGTCTGGTTCTGGTGTCTTCACAGCGCAGAAGGGCCAATGCCAAGGCGACCTCGCTTACCAGCAACGAAAAGGCTGCTCTCTCCAAAATTTTAAGTGATCGTGAATAGCAGCCGTGATTAATTTTCCAAATAGACTGCTTCACAATCAGATCTGAAGATTTGCGCCTCCTGATCTTGCCCGGGGCAGGCTGGGGCAAAGTCTCAAATTACCTTGTGTGAACGAGTATCGGGAGAGATTCATTCGCATCGCCGCTCTTCGCAGCCTGACTGCTTCCATGTAAACATGACGTAGTCTAGTAGATCTTCTGGTAAAAACATTTGCAAACAGGAGGGCGGCAAGGGGATGAAAATGTTTGAATCGAACCACTAGGAGACAATTGCATGGCCGGGAAAGTTCAAAAAATTACGTTTAAGGGAAGTCAGGGGTTTGATCTTGCTGCAAGGCTCGATTTGCCAACCGGGCCGGTGCGCGCCTATGCGCTCTTTGCCCATTGCTTCACCTGCTCAAGCCAGGTATTGGCCGCAAAATACATTGCAGGTGAATTAGCCAGGCAGAATATTGCCGTATTGCGGTTCGATTTCACCGGTCTTGGTTCCAGCGCTGGTGAATT
>JALSIJ010000209.1 GCA_026981655.1 Rhizobiaceae bacterium
GGCTAAAGTGGTGGATGATTTAAACGGGATAATAGATTGAATTTATATCCCGTATAATTTACCAAATTTCGCATCAAGATACTTGGCCAGCGCCAGTTCATCCGGCGCTTTGAGTTTTTATCTCACGGCAGTTCACTGCGTTCACGCCTGCGATGGCGCGGGCTGATTGCCCGGCAGCACTTGTGCTGCGCTCCGTTTCAAATCCCATACAGCCCACCAAATTTCGCATCAAGATACTTGACCAGCGCCAGTTCATCCGGCGCTTTGCCGCAGATCTTCTGCATCAAGTCCTGGGCTGAATATACATGGCCGTGTTGATGAACTTCGCGGCTCAACCAGGTTGAGATTTCATCCAGGTTGCCGCTGGAAATTTTACCATCGAGGTCAGAAATCGCTCCGTTCAACGTCGCAAAAATCTCGCCGGCAAAAATATTGCCGAGCGAATAGGTTGGGAAATAACCAAACAATCCGCACGACCAATGCACGTCCTGCAAAACACCATTTGAGGGTTTGTCGACCGCACGGCCAAAATCTTCCAAATAACGCTCGTTCCAGGCACCTTCCAGGTCACCAACCTGTAAATCACCGCGGATCATCGCAAGTTCAAGATCAAAGCGCATCATCACATGCAGATTATAATGCACCTCATCGGCCTCGGTCCGAATGTAGCCCGGCGTCACCTCATTGACCACGGCAAAAAGCTCATCCGGCGAAGAAACACCAATGTCCCCAAACACTTCCAGCATTTGTGGATAGAGCCAATCCATGAAGGGACGGCTCCTGCCAATCTGGTTTTCCAGCATCCGGCTTTGGCTTTCGTGAATGCCCATAGAGGCATAGCCACCGGCAGGCATCAGGTCCATTGCCGGGTCGCGTCCCTCTTCATAATTGGCGTGGCCCACCTCATGGACGGTCGAATACATGCAATCAAAAACATGATCCAGCACAACCCTTGTGGTGATGCGGCTGTCGCTGCGATAACCGGAAGAAAACGGATGCACCGCCTTATCGACGCGTCCCGAATCCCAATTATAGTTGAAAACACTGGCCAGCCTGCGCGCCATTTCCATCTGTCCCGCATCGTTAAAATCGCCTTTGAGCGGCTTTATTTTTTTCCCGCTATCGGTGATTTTTTCCCGTAATGAAGTCAAATGCGGGCGCAAACGCCCTAGCAATTCAGCCAACGGCGCGGTTTTCATTTCCGGCTCATAATCATCCAGCAGGGCATCATATAAATCATCACCGGCTTCACTTAATACGGCGGCCTCTTCGCGGCGCAGCTTGAGAATTTCTTCCAGCGTTGGCAGAAAATCGTTCACATTTTCTGCGGCCCGCGCCTTTGCCCATATCCCCTGCCCCAGCGCTGTTGCGCGGGCTATTTCTTCAGCCAGACGGGCGGGAATACGCGTTGCGCGTTTGTGGGTGCGTTTGGCTTCACGCAAGTTTGCCTTGTCGACAAGATCAAGCTTGCTCTCATCAATTGCAGCACACCAATCAGCAATTTTGGGATCACAGTTACGCTCGTGAACAATAGAAGCAAGAGCCGCCAACTGTTCGGCGCGGGCCGGTGCCCCGTTTTTTGGCATCATAGTTTCCTGATCCCAGGAAATCACCCCGGCGGCCTGCGACAGGGCGTTGTTTTTTTTCAAATGGGCAAGCAGAGACGCATAGGCGTTATTATCACTCACGACAGAACTCCAGTATATTTAAACCTGATTATCTTGGGGTTAAAAACCGCGTTTAATACCACCCAGAATGCCGCGC
>JALSIJ010000210.1 GCA_026981655.1 Rhizobiaceae bacterium
TGCCAACACGAAAAGACTGAGCAATGCCGCACCAAAGATCAGGGCAATTTTTTGCCATCGCCCATTGAGCCTTGAGGCCCCCAGCATTATCGAACCGACAGCGCCAACGGATGCGGCCTCTGTTGGTGTGGCAATCCCGGCCAATATGGTGCCGAGCACCAATATGATCAGAACGATTGGCGGCAACAATGCACGCAATAACCGGCTCATGGGAATAGCCGCGCCCGCATCACCCTCGCCTTGGTTTTTTTGCTCGGGCGCGGGGTTTGCTGCCAGCAATGCGGTTATAAAAAGATAGAGCATATAGAGCAGCACCAAGATCAGACCTGGCAACAACGCGCCTGCAAAAAGGTCGCCAACCGTAATTGTATCGGGCGAAAAATTACCACTCTCAAGCTGGGCCTTTTGCCATGCATTGGACAATTGATCAGCTAGAATTACCAGCACAATCGACGGTGGAATAATCTGTCCAAGAGTGCCGGATGCGGCAATTGTACCGCTGGCAAGGCTTGGGGAATAGCCGCGCTTCAACATGGTTGGCAATGATAGCAGCCCCAATGTCACAACTGTTGCGCCGACAATTCCAGTGGATGCGGCCATCAACATTCCAACTGCCATGACAGAAAGGCTCAAACCGCCCGGCAATCGACCAAGCACCTGCCCCATAGCATCAAGCAGATCTTCGGCAATTTTGGAGCGCTCCAGCATGGCCCCCATAAATACAAACAGCGGCACTGCAATCAAAACCTGATTGGTCATAATGCCAAAAATTCTGGGTGGAATAGCATTTAGTAAAGTGAGATCGAACTGCCCAAGCAAAGAACCTCCAAGAGCAAACAGCAATCCCGTTCCACCCAATACCAGAGCCACCGGATAGCCGCTCATCAACAAAAGAATGAGCACCACAAACATCCACAGATCGAGATGAGCAATCACGGCTCACCCGCTGACTTATTGTCGCCAATCAGGCCTCGCAATAAAATGGAAACGCCCTGCATTCCCAGCAAAAAGGCGAATACCAATATAATTGTTTTCTGCAAATATATAACCCGCAGGCCGGTATCCGCAGAGCCCTCAAAAACCGACCAGGATTCGGCCACATAGGGCCAAGAATAGAGCCAGACCACCAGCACGAAAGGAAAAAGCAGAAAAACGGCGCCCACCATATTTAAGGCCAGTTTCGCTCGGTAAGACCAATTGCTGTAAAAAATATCCACCCGCACATGCTTGTCCAGTTGCAATACCCAGCCCGCCGCCAACATGAATAATATGCCGTGAATGATCGAAACGCTCTCCTGCACTTCAATGAAACTGATGCCGAAAATATATCGCAGGATAACAATAAAAAACTGCACAAGAACCAAAATGAGCGCAAGCCAGATGGAAATCTGCCCCACCCGGCCTACAATTTTGCTAAACAACTCGGCAAGTCTATCCATCACCCGTCACATCGACCTTCAAGCGTATTCCCGCCCGGCACGTTTCGACCAAGTGTAACCGTTAATTCACCGGTAGCAAGGACGGCAACAGTGTGGTGATGATCGGGAAATTCCACAGCAGCACAAGTCCAATCACCTGAATAATCACAAAGGGGATGACCCCCTTGTAAATATCCATTGTTGAGACCTCCGGTGGTGCAACGCCCCGAAGATAGAACAGCGCAAAACCAAAGGGCGGCGTGATAAACGAGGTTTGCAGATTGACCGCTATCAAAATGGTTATCCATGCAGGATGCATCAATGTCGGATCGGCTGCATAAATCACCGGTCCGACAATAGGAATAACGATAAAAATGATCTCGATGAAATCCAGTACAAAACCCAAAAAGAATAATACAACCATCACCACAATCAGCAATGTTCGAGGGTCTTCAAAGGACTGCAGGAATGTCTGGATATAATGTTCACCACCGAAAGAACGAATAGTCAGGCTCAAAAACAATGAGGCGATTAATATCACGAACACCATCGAGGTAACCTTGGTGGTCTCATTCAATATGCCCGACATGATCTTTTCACGCATCAATATCCAACAGGAATATACCAGCCCGAATACCGCCACATGGTAGGCGATGATCGTTACAAATATCGCCGCTTTATTATCAAAGCTAATGCCGTCCATGGCCAAGCGAAGATCAAAATTCCCGCGCATCAACAACATGACGATAATCGCAAGTGCCGCCCAGATTACAACTCTGGCAGATTGATTATTATCCTTCAGCTTACGAGATGCAGCTAGCATAATGGCACCAGCAGCACCCAATGATGCAGCGGCCGTCGGATTGGTGATCCCGCCAAGAATTGAGCCCAACACAGCCACAATCAGGATAACCGGCGGGGAAACAACCCTCAACGCTTCAATTTCCATCAAACGCGGAATGGCATTTTTCAAACCATAGACAACCATCATTGCGGGAATGAGGTAATAGGTCGTTTTTAATCCGCCACTGGCATCGCCCGGTACAAACACCCAGTCAGCAATGAGAATTAAAACCGCACCCCCAAGGCCGGCATATATTGGCAATCGCGCATAACTTGGCCTCAAGGCCCATGCCAAGGTCAATATGAAACTGGTTAAAACCAGCGTCGACACAACACCTGCTGATAACGGCGCGTAAGCGATTACCCCATCACTCGCAGTTGAGCCAATAAACCCTGACAGAGAAAGTGCAATCCAAATTGCCACCATCGCCAACAAAGGGCCGAACATACCGGCAAGCACCAACCACGGATTGTTGTTGTAATAGGAATTCAGATTGTAGGTGTCTTCGTTTTCAAAATAAACCGGCGGCGCATCCTTGGGTCTGAAATAAGCAAAAACCAGCGCATAGGTCGCATATAGCAGTGCCAGGAAAATTCCAGGAATAAAGGCTGCCTTAAACAAAGTGCCTGTCGAAATAACTGCCGGTTCGCCCAACATTTCCAGAACCGTGATGCCCAATTCCTTGGCCCGGTTTTCCTGGCCGATCGCATACATATCGCCAACGATGGAACCCAGCAAAACAATCACAATGGATGGCGGGATGATCTGCCCAAGTGTACCGGATGTGGCGATAATCCCGGTTGAAAGCGACTTAGAATAACCGTGTTTCAACATCGTCGGCAGGGCAATCAGCCCCATTGTCACAACAGTTGCACCAACAACTCCGGTGGACGCGGCAAGCAAAGTGCCCACCAGAACCACTGCAATGGCCAGGCCGCCAGGCATAGAGCCAAACAATTTGGCCATAGTGGTCAAAAGGTCTTCGGCAATGTTGGAGCGCTCCAGCGCGATGCCCATCAATACGAACAACGGCACAGCAAGCAAGGTTTCTACATTACCGCCAAATGCGCGCGAGAAAACCCCTTGCGCCCAGGTCGATTCCGTTGATAACAAAGCCTTTTGCCAACCGCCCTCAAGCACCGGCACCTTTTCCATAACCCCGTTATAATCCTGCAGCGTATAAAGTAGGCCCAGTTCGTTCAGGCCGGCAATTAATGCAAAGCTAACAAAAGCAGTACCTGAAATAGCGTAAGCCACCGGATAGCCAGATAAAATCCCGCCAAACAGCGAGATAGCAACAATCATCAGCGAAAGTTCAACGCCGGTAAAACCAAATAACATCGACTAAGCTTTCTCATTTTCAGGAGTGGCTGGCACACTGGCCAAATCTTCAAACGGATCTGTCCGGTTGGGAACGGTTTTTGTTATTTTTCCCATGCCGCCAAAGCGACTTCCGGTGAACGAATAGTGGGTTTTTATGTCCTCATCACGCTGCAGCAGGGCGAGGATATTCCGCAACATGAATGCTACAGCACAAATAAACATCAATCCTGCAAATAACAGCACCATGAATTTGAAAGCCCAGACCCAGGAAAATTCTGCGGTACCAGAAGTTTCAAACCGGAACCCGCGCCAACGGGCGGAGGACGACCAGATGTTCATTGGTTTTTGAGCAAACATGGCATTCATAGCAATTGGCCAGGCAAACCACCAAAGCATAACGGTTGAAGGAATGAAAAATATCAATGTGCCAATAAGGTCGACCCATTGTTTGGCGCGCTTTCCAACAGCCGCATATACCAGATCAACCCGCACATGTCCGCCTTCAATGAAAGTATAAGCGGAGGCAAGAGTGATAAGGATGGCGTTGTAAAATTTCAATTGGCCGGAAAGCCATTGCAGCTCTTCCTTGCCAAGATTCATGCCAAGCGGCGCAAATAACAGCTCGTTGCCGCGAAAAATCTGCCCCATAGCAATAATTAACACCTGCTGCAGCATCATCAAAAGCGCAAACCAGGCCGCAAATTGTCCAATTTTACCATTAAAATTTTCGAGCACGGATACTGTATTGCGCAATATTTGGCGCTTGTAGATACCAGCACCAATCAGAACCAAAACAAATGCCACCACGACAAAAAAGAACTGGTGCGACATGCCGATCAAAGTCAGCACGTTCATTTTCTCTTTCAATGTTTCAAGCTGAACCCAGTTGAAAATATGCCAGGGTAGAATCAACAGATTCACAAAACCCATGAGAAAACTGAAAAGAATACTTGTAACCACTTCCATGCGGTCTATTCCTGATCAACGGTACCAATTCAAACTTCATGGAGGTATAATTTAGCAGTATGCGCAAGTTTCCAACGCCATTTCAGCGTCTGTTCCCGGCTTATAGTCTCCCTGCCCAATTGCCCGGCGCGTACACCGTCCCGTCAATCTTGAGGCCCCATATGCGTGATGAAACGCATTAAATTTGAATCTATACAGATTTGTTATTGTTATATTTTGAAACCGGGCGAATATGAGCCCGGTTTCAGTAATTAATTAAACTTCAGATTATCCAAGAACGCGGGTGCGCTGCCTGGTGTAAGCGCCGGATGAGAGTTGATCCCATGCAGCAGACTGTTTCATTGAAGTTTGCATGGAATCAAACACTTTCTTGAACAATGGATCGCCCATGTTGTCTTCCATAACTTCAAGCGAAGCCTTACCAAATGCATCCCAAACATCATCAGGGAATTCAAGGGTTTTAACACCACCTTCCTGCAAACGAGTAAGGGCCGTTGAGTTGTTGGCCAAATACTGGTGCAGGTTCCAAAGGTTGGTTTCAGCAGAAGCAACTTCGATCATCTTCTGGAATTCAGGTTTCAAACCACTGAAGCGATCTTTGTTGGTTGCAAGAGCAAGACCAGCGCCTGGCTCATGGAAACCTGATGTGTAGTAAATTTTGGTGATTTCCTGGAAACCTGCTTTTTCATCAGCCCAAGGGCCAATCCACTCGGTACCGTCAATCGCGCCGGAAGCCAGAGCTTGATAAATTTCAGAACCAGGCAAAGTTTGCACGGATGCGCCAAGCTTACCAAGTGCTTTGCCACCAAGACCAGGCATACGGAATTTCAGGCCATTAAAATCAGCAGCAGATTTGATTTCCTTGCGGAACCAACCACCAGCCTGTGGTCCGGTGTTACCAGCCAGGAATGTATGAAGACCAAATTCTTCACCCAGTTCAAGGTGCAGCTTGTGACCGCCCATGTGATAGTACCAGTTATGCAGCTCATTTGGTGTCATGCCGAAAGGCACAGCAGTAAAGAAGCCAAATGCTGGATGCTGACCAACATAATAATAATCAGCCGCATGATACATGTCAGCCTGACCGGAAGTTACCGCATCAAACACAGCACCAAGGCCTGAAACCAATTCGCCCTGGGCTTTGATTTCAATTTCCAAAGTACCACCAGACATGGCGTTGACTGAATCAGCAAAATGCTGAGCCGCATCAAACACACCGGCGAGGCCACGGCCCCAGGCTGTAACCATAGTAAGTTTTTCACGCCCCTGCGAAAGAGCCGGACTGGCAAGTGCAACAGTTCCTACAGAACCGGCAATACCTGCCTTTTTAATAAATGAACGACGATCCATAAATACTTCTCCCTTTTGAGATGTCAGCGTTGTGACATCTATCCGTCATATTAACCCAGAACAATTTATTTGCACTGGAGATTTCTGACCCAGCCCGCGTGGCAAATACCTTCCGCACACGCCGGTTCAATTTCATCCGCTCACAATTGTGATGCGGCCGTTTGGGATACAGCAGGAATTACAACAAATATCAAGATCAAACTGTTTAATCGTCGCAATATGTTTAATACTAGCAGCCGTATATAGTTCAAAACTTGGTGAAACTTGAACATAATTTGCATTCGCAAATGCTGCAAAATGGTGTACAAAATCCTTTGATTTTAAATTTATCAGCCAGGAATCCATTCATGCCGATAATAGCTGTAACATCCGATATCAAATTCAATGATATTTTCGAATGGCATTGCGCGCCACGAACCTTCATCAACGCAGTGTTGAAAGGTGCAGATTCAATCCCGTTGATTGTGCCATCCCTTCCCGATGAAAGCGCGCTTGACGAAATTTTAGACCACGTTGATGGTGTTTTGCTGACCGGTGCACGCTCCAATGTTTACCCCAAACTATATGGAACTGAGCCAACGAAATCTCACGAACCCCATGATCATGAACGCGATGCAACCACCCTTCCGCTGGCCCGAAAAGCCCTGGAAAGAGGTATCCCGCTTTTGGCAATCTGCCGAGGCATTCAGGAACTGAATGTGGCACTTGGCGGCACGCTTTCCTCTGAAATTCAGGAAGATGAAGGCCGCCGCGACCACCGCGCGCCGGAAAGCGACAACAACGATGTGCGCTTTCAAATCGCCCATAACATCCATATTGAAGAAGGATCATGTCTGTCCGACATTTTAGGCACAGGCGAAGTACCGGTTAACTCGCTGCACCGGCAGGCCATTCGCATTCCTGCCACCAATCTGGCGGTCGAAGCGGTCGCAGAAGATGGCACCATTGAAGCCGTATCGGTGATTGGCGCAAAAAGCTTTGCGCTTGGTGTCCAATGGCACCCCGAATATTGGGTTGAAAGTGATACGCCTTCGGCCAAAATATTTGCCGCATTCGGCAAGGCAGCCCACCAATATGTGCGCCAAAAACAGCCCGTAACCCAAGCAGCGGAGTGAATAATGCCCAAACATTCACATGATCACCGTCACCACGGCGAAGGGTCAGAATTGTCAGAAATGGAACTGCGGGTGCGCGCGCTGGAATCTCTGCTGACCGAAAAAGGTTATGTCGACCCGGAAGCGCTCGATACTTTAATTGATACCTATGAGAACAAAATTGGCCCACGCAATGGAGCCGCCGTCGTGGCAAAAGCCTGGAGCGAACCTGATTACAAAAAATGGCTCTTGGAAGATGGTTCGTCCGCCATTCATTCGCTCGGTTTTACCGGCCGTCAGGGCGAGCACATGATCGTGGTCGAAAACACGCCCGAGACCCACAATATTGTTGTTTGCACGTTATGTTCCTGTTACCCGTGGCCAGTTCTTGGCCTGCCGCCCACCTGGTACAAATCGCCGCAATACCGTTCGCGGGTGATGATCGACCCCAGAAGCGTATTGAAAGACTTTGGCGTGGAACTGCCGAAAAATACCGGCGTTGCGGTACATGATTCCACCGCTGAAACACGCTATCTGGTATTGCCTATGCGACCTGAGGGCACTGAGGATTGGAGCGCTGAAAAACTTGCTGGCCTAGTCACCCGAAACTCAATGATTGGCACGGACATTTTATCCATCCCGGGAGGCAATACATGAATTCCGGTCACGATCTTGGCGGCATGATGGGCTTTGGCCCGATTGATACTAGCCATCAGGAAATCAACTTCCACGAAAAATGGGAGGAGCGGGTTTTTGCCCTCACCCTTGCGATGGGTGCCACCGGCAATTGGAATATTGATAAATCCCGCCATGCGCGCGAAAACATGCATCCGGGGCTTTATACCACGCTTTCCTATTATCAAATCTGGCTTAAGGGGCTGGAAAAACTCCTGCTTGCTGCCCAACTTGCAACAGCAAAAGAAATCGCCGACGGATACCAACATGCATCTGCAAAGCCAGATGTGAAGGTGCTGAAAAATAACAAGGTTTTGGACATGCTGATGGCCGGATCATCCTACGAGCGTGAACCATTAGCCTCAAACCGGTATGCCAATGGCGACACTGTTAAAACCCGCAATATGCACCCTAAGACCCATACCAGAATTCCACGTTATGCGCGCGGCAAGGTTGGCGTAATTGAGCGGGTTCACGGTTGTCACGTTTTCCCCGACAGCAATTCAAAAGGCCAAGGCGAAAACCCCCAATGGCTTTACCGGGTAAAATTCACCGCCCGTGAAATCTGGGGCGATGAACACCCGGCCAATGATCTGATTTTTGTTGACCTCTGGGAGCCATATCTTGAGCGATAATAGTTTTATTTCGATGGCCACGCAGGCAAAGGAACATCCGTTCAAGGAACCGTGGCAGGCGCATGCATTTGCTATTGCGGTCAGATTGCACGAACAGGGGCTTTTTACCTGGAGTGAATGGGCAGAAACCCTGAGCAGCTTTATAAAAGCCGCAGGACCCGATGATAATGTGGAGAACTACTATCATCATTGGATGGCTGCCCTTGAAACCATTGTTGATGCCAAAAAAGCGGCTTCGAAAGCAGAGCTTGCAACACGAAAGGGCCAGTGGGACAGGGCCGCCAAAGCCACCCCGCACGGAAAGCCGATTTTGTTGGATGCCGATCCGTTGAGCTAATTATTTGCCCATAATCTTCTTCGCCAAACCAATCAATCGCTGGTCAGAACCAGCCGGCCCCATAAGCGAAATTCCCAATGGTGCGCCGTAAACCTTGGTCAATGGCAGGGTAATTTGCGGAAAGCCAGTAAGTCCCGAAACACACAAAAGCTCCAGCGCTTTCTCACGAAAATCCTGAAGACTATCATGGCTCGCATCGCGCAAGGGAGCAGCACTTGGCACAGTCGGCATGACCAACACCCCATCATCGCCTAAAATCGCGGCTAATTCTTCGCGCATCGCCGCGCGCATGATTGCGCATTCATCATATTCATCGTCGGTAATACCAAGCCCAAATTCAAACCGGTCTTTTACGCCAGGTCCAAGATCAGGATTGGAATTGGTAATCCAGTCCGCATGGGCAAGCCACGCCTCACGCGCCTGCAATTTCCGCATGGTCCAATACCATTCGTTCAATGTTTTTTGGAAACCACGAATATTTTCGGGCGCACCCAGAACTTCCATCACATGATTGAAAGCAGTCGCATAGGCCTGGCGCTCCGCATCTCCCAGCAGGCAATTATCCAGTACATTCAAAGTTATTGGGCGGATAAGCGGCGTGTCAGATGCATCCGCGCCCAACAGCACATCGCCAACTTTTTGATAATTCTCAACTGTCTGCGTAAACCAGCCAAACACATCAAACGAATGAGCAAGCGGCATCGTGCCCTCAAGTGATATTCGCCCGTGAGTGGTACGCAAACCAATCAACCCGCAATATGAGGCCGGCGCGCGAACTGACCCGCCCGTATCAGACCCGGTCGCAATATCCACCGCGCTTGCAGCTACCAGAGCCGCAGACCCACAGGATGAGCCACCGGTAACCCTTTCCGGTGCTGCCACATTAAGCGGTGCGCCATAATGGGCGTTGATGCCATTCAGAGAATAACAAAGCTCATCGCAATGGGTTTTACCGATAATCCGCACGCCCGCATCGAGCATTTGTTGAATGACAGGCGCGGTGAAATCATCCGGACCGGTTTCCGCCAATCTGGTCGGACTGCCCCAGCCATTGGGATACCCCCTGACCGCATAAATATCCTTCACCCCAAGCGTTAAGCCGGCCAAGGGGCCAGTGGCTGCGTGCTCCACATCGACCGGCTGATAATCACAATAGCCTTTTACCGGGTCATCGGGTTTGTTCATTAAATCCTACCGTTCTTCCAACGCCGACCGCACACCGAGTGCGATAAATATCGCGCCAAGGCTGCGCTCCATCCACAGTCCAATGCGCAAGCGAGACCCTAGGTCATAGACCCATAAACAGGATCGAAATGGTATGTTTCAATTTATTCAGATACAAGGCGCAAGTTTGCAGGAAACCTTTTGGTTTTCAAGAGCTTGCAACGCTGTAGCTGGGCAAATTGATCATATCCGAAGGACACCACTATTGCTGCAATCTGCCGCGTCAAAGTGCCAGGAAAGGCGAAAAGCCAGTCCGCCCCCCTTTTTCTTGCATATTTTTGCAGTATTGGTGCCATTTCGAACCTGTTTTTGAGTCTGTGGCCTAGTCCTTCCCCTACCCACCCTGCAAGTTCCAGCATTTTTGCAAATAGGCAAATAATCAATACGGCCCGCAAAAAAGAAAACCTAAATCCGCTTGCCGTTTTCCATATCAAACAGATGCAGCCCGCCTGGCATCACCCGCACAGGAAGCTCCTCAGCCACATTCGGGCGGGCATCACCTGCGAGTTTAACCACGATGGAATTATCAAAATCATTTCTGTCGGCATTATCGGCAAAACCATGCGCCAGAGTTTCAGAACCGAGCGTTTCGACCGCTGCAACATTCAATACCAGCTCCGCCTCATCCTTATTGCAGGGTACAAATTTTTCTGCCCGAACGCCAATTCTAACATTACGCCCGTGGCTGTTCTCAATCGGGTAATTACCGATTTGCATGATAGACCCCGTATCCAGTTCAAGCAGTTTGCCATCGCTGGAAATTGTGCCGGTAAAGAAGTTCATCGGCGGTGAGCCGATAAAGCCCGCAACAAATTCAGATGCCGGTTTCTCATAGATGTTCAATGGCGTATCAATCTGCTCCGCATAGCCCTCATTTAAAACAATCAATCGGTCGGCAAGGGTCATGGCTTCCACCTGATCATGGGTCACATAAAGCGATGTCACATCGAGACGGCGCTGCAGAGCGCGGATTTCCAGCCGCATGGTCACCCGCAATTTTGCATCCAGGTTGGAAAGCGGTTCATCGAATAAAAACACTGCAGGTTCGCGCACAATCGCACGACCCATAGCAACGCGCTGTCGCTGACCACCGGAAAGTTCACGCGGGCGGCGTTTCAAATATTCGCCAATTTGCAACATGTCAGCGGCTTTCGCCACGCGTGCCTCGATCTCGTCCTTCGAGAGTTTCATCAGCTTCAGCCCATAGGCCATGTTCTGATAAACACTCATATGCGGATAAAGCGCATAATTTTGAAACACCATAGCAATATCGCGGTCTTTGGGTTCGACCTCATTGACAATGCGACCGCCGATCGAAATATCGCCCTCGGTGATCTGCTCAAGCCCCGCCACCATCCGCAGCAAGGTGGATTTACCACAACCGGATGCACCGACAATGACGATAAATTCGCCATCCTTAATGTCCACATTAATGCCGTGCAGCACCTCAACAGAGCCGTAGGATTTCTTGATATTCTGGATGTTGACGCCAGCCATTGGTAATTCCCTGTTATTTATCTGTTTCCGTCAAACCTTTGACGAACATTTTTTGCATGCCGACAACCACAATAATTGGTGGAACCATCGCTATTAGCGTGGTCATCATAATCTTGTTCCATTGCAGCAATTGTTCACCCGCCTCCAGCATTTGTTTAATGCCCATCACAACCGTGGTAAGCGATTGATCGGTGGTTATCAGCAGCGGCCACAAATATTGGTTCCAACCAAATATGAACAGAATCACAAACAAAGCCGCAATATTGGTGCGCGACATTGGCAGCAGAATATCGAAGAAAAACCTCATCGGGCCCGCGCCATCAATGCGCGCCGCTTCCAGCAACTCATCGGGAATGGTCAAAAACACCTGCCTGAACATGAATGTCGCCGTGGCGCTTGCAATCAGCGGCAAGGTTAGCCCCGCATAGGAGTTAAGCATTCCAAGATCAGCCACCACCTTGAAGGTCGGCAAAATTCTCACCTCGACCGGCAACATCAAAGTGATAAAAATCATCCAGAAAAAGCCCATGCGGAAGGGAAAACGAAAATACACAATAGCAAAAGCCGAAAGCAGCGAAATGGCAATTTTGCCAAGCGCAATCACCATCGCCATGACGAACGAATTAAGCAACATCAAAGCAACCGGCTGGCTTGCCCCGCCAACATCAAGCCCAACAAACAGCGCCTCACTGAGATTTTCAAAGAAATGCCCACCCGGCCAAAGCGGCAGCGGAGATTGGGTCATACGCAATGCATCATGC
>JALSIJ010000211.1 GCA_026981655.1 Rhizobiaceae bacterium
CGCCATCTCCTTCGCCGGCTCCATCCCCTGCTCCGGCACCCGCACCAGCTCCGGCCCCGGCGCCTTCCCCATCACAGGAACCCTCTCCTGAACCAGAGCCAGATACAGCACCAGATACAGCACCAGATACAGCACCAGCGGAATAGAAACTTGCCTTCTAGTCAAGTTGAATGGTTCATAGTTTTGAGAAAATTCAAAATTTTGCACTGCCGGCGGGCGGGGTAATCTGCTGCCTGGACGCTTTTGCCTCACGATGAGAAATATAGGTGGCGGCGGCAACAATTACGCCGCCACCAATCATCACATATATATCCAATGGCTCATTGAACAAGATAATACCAAGCAGAGTTGCCCAAACCAATTGCAGAAAGGTTATGGGCTGAGTGACTGATATTGGTGCCGCCTGCAACGCTCTGGTAAAAGTGTAATGCCCAAGGGTCGCAATAATCGCCACAAGACCCAGCCACATCACCTCGTTCAAAGTAGGTGTTTGCCATTGCATAATGGCGCCCGGCAACAATACCAATGTGCAAAACACTGTCAGCATTGCTACAATAACTTCCGGCTTGGCAAAACCCGTCAAACGCTTTGCCAGCAAATAGGATATGGCAAAAAGCGGTGCGGCAGCCATTTGGGCAATCTGCCCGATCGAGATTTCCTGAAATCCGGGCCGCAAAATAATCATCGCACCAGCAAGGCCCGCAAGAACCCCCATCATTCGTCGCAGGCGCAATTTCTCGCCCAGAAACAACGCCGCACCCAATGTAATGAAAATGGTCGATGTATAACCAATTGCGGTCACCTCTGCGATAGGAATGCGCGCCATCGCATAAAACCACAGGATCACCGCAATGCCGTGGGCCAGCCCCCGAAGGGCAAAACCCGCAAGAACCTTACGAGGCAACCGCACCTTAAAGGCCTTTATGATAATTGGCGCCATCAATATGAGACCAATCAGATAACGGATAAATGCAGATTCCACCGCCGGCAGGTTCGATCCAAGCGAGCGGATAATACCGGTAAAGGTGACAAAGCAAAGACCGGTAACAAACATCCAGCCAATGCCCTCCAACGTCCGGTTATCCGAACGCGCAGGCAAGGTCTCTTGTTGGGATATAGCCATATGGATTGGACTCGCAGAAATATTCATACTCAAGGCCTTTTCACAATGGCCAAGACAGGAGAGGCAAAATACTTAACGTGTATAAGATTGGATATTCATTGCCGCGTCAATGGGGCTGCAAGCCAAATCTTTTACGCATGATAAAACGACCATTCAACAAAACAGCAGCAATTGCCAATGACAATGCCAACCCAAACCAAAGGCCAACACCGCCATAATCAAGCGTAAAAGCAAAGAAATAGGCAATTGGCATGCCCACAACCCAATAACAGAATACCGCAATTACCATCGGGGTACGTGCATCCCTCATGCCGCGCAAAACCCCGGTTGCCACCACTTGTGCCGAATCAACCAGTTGAAACGCCGCCGCCACAAACACCAAAGGTATGGCATAGGCGATAACCAATGCTGTTTCCTCATTGCTGGTATCGAGGAATAGCCTGATCAGGGTTTCAGGAATTGTCCAGAATGCAATGGCCCCAAGCAGGGCAACGCTAATGGATATAACCAATACAGAAACCCCTGCCCGTTCCAGCCCCAGCCAATCTTTTCGACCAAGCGCCTTGCCAACCCGCACAGTTGCCACATTAGAAAGAGCCAACGGAATCATAAAGGTAATGGTGGCAAGTTGAAGCGCAATCCCATGTGCTGCCAAGGGCACAGTGCCTATCCAGCCCATCATGATGGATGCGCCGATAAACAGCGAAACTTCTGCCAGAATCGCAAAACTGATCGGCCACCCGAAGCGCATAATTTCAGCCAAAGCACTCCAGTCTGGCTGCCAGATACGCACAAATATTTCATAGCGCGCAATTTCGGTATTTCTAATCATATAAATCAGGCCGCCAAAAAACACGATGAGGTTTGTCAGCAAAGTTCCAAGAGCAGCCCCGCGCACACCCATTTCAGGGGCACCAAAATTGCCAAACATAAAGGCGTAATTTAGCATCGCGTTTAATACAGCTGTCGCAATAGAGGCAATAAGGATGACCTTGCCAAGCTCAAAAACCGTTAGAAGCGAACGTAAACTAAAGAACAGCAATAGCGGCAATGTCGCCCACATGGCGATGCGAATATATTGCTCGACAATATCGGCAATAACCTCTTCCTGACCTAAAAACAGCATTATGTCCCTGGCAAACCAAAGCGGAAATAGCGACGCAAAAAAATAACCCGTTACCGCCCACATTCCCATGCGAATGGAACGCCGAACGCCGCGCGCATCATCGCTCCCATGGGCTGTGGCGGCCAGCGGGATTATGGCAAATGCCAGCCCGGCACCAAAAATCCAAACGACAAAATGCATTTGCGTTGCCAATACACCGCCGGCAAGTTTTTCAACTCCAAGCCAACCCATCATGACCGTATCGGTGACACCAATCACCGATGTGGCCAATTGCGCACCAATCAATGGCACACCGAGAACAAGCGTATCGCGCGCATGAGCGCGCCATGAATTATCGCGCACCACAGGCGCTAAAGGGTTTGCTGGTTCACTCATAAGGTTCTCAGGAACGGGGTGGGAAATTCTTAAATACTGATAATCAAATCACCATGCGCAAAAGCTATCTGAACATTTAGCAATGGTCCAATAGTTTATTCCTGTATACCAAAAGTCGCGCATTCAACATCGCGCGTCGCCCAATGTCGCAAGTGGAAAAGCAGCATCATTGTAAAACACTTTCAAGATGAATTGTCCTTGCCTATAAGTGAGGTCAATATTCAAATATGATTTTTGTTGTAATGGATGCCGAGGCCATAGCCCCATGAGAAATTATTCCGTATTTTCGCTGGCCCGTGAAGCCCTGCTCGGCCATAAGGGTTGGAAAGAACAATGGCGTTCGCCGGAGCCAAAAAAGTCCTACGATGTTATTATTGTTGGTGCCGGTGGGCATGGGCTGGCAACCGCCTATTATCTGGCCAGGGAACACGGCATAACTAATGTGGCGGTGATTGAAAAAGGCTGGCTCGGCGGCGGAAATACTGGGCGCAACACCACAATAATTCGCTCCAATTATCTCTATGACGAGAGCGCCGGGATCTACAATCATGCGATAAAATTGTGGGAGGGCTTAAGCCAGGAACTCAATTACAACATCATGTTTTCCCAGCGTGGTGTGATGATGCTGGCCCATAATGTGCATGATGTGCAGGTGTTCAAGCGCCATATTCACGCCAACCGCCTGAACGGTGTCGATAATGCCTGGCTCACACCTGAACAGGCGAAAGAGTTTTGCCCGCCCTTAAACATTTCCAAACAGGCGCGTTATCCGGTCATGGGCGCTGCCCTGCAACGAAAAGGCGGCACCGCCCGCCATGATGCTGTTGCCTGGGGCTATGCGCGCGGCGCATCCGATCGCGGCGTTGATATTATTCAGCAATGCGAGGTAACCGGCATCAACCGCGATGCATCCGGCAATGTCACCGGGGTTGAAACCACCAAGGGCACGATTAACGCCAAAAAGGTTGGCGTGGTAGCAGCCGGGCATTCATCTGTATTGATGCAAATGGCCGATATTCAAATGCCGCTGGAAAGCTTTCCGCTGCAGGCGCTTGTGTCCGAGCCGGTCAAACCCATCATGCCCTGCGTGGTCATGTCCAACACCGTGCATGCTTATATTTCCCAATCTGACAAAGGCGAACTGGTTATAGGCGCTGGCACCGATCAATATACCTCATATTCTCAAACCGGCGGCTTGCATATTCTCACCCATACGCTGGATGCAATTGTTGAAATGTTCCCGATCTTCTCGCGCATGAAAATGCTGCGTTCCTGGGGCGGCATTGTTGATGTAACCCCGGATCGCTCGCCCATTTTGGCCAAAACCCCGGTTTCCGGACTTTATGTCAATTGCGGCTGGGGTACCGGCGGCTTTAAGGCAACACCGGGTTCGGGCCATGTTTTTGCCCACACCATTGCCCGCGATGAACCGCATGAAATCAATGCGGGTTTCACGCTGGAACGCTTCCGCAATGGCCGATTAATTGACGAAGCGGCAGCCGCCGCCGTGGCTCACTAGGGGAGAATATCATGCTGTTAATCCATTGCCCCTATTGCGAGGAAGAGCGCCCCGAAGTCGAATTTGCCGGTGCAGGCGAAGCCCATATCGACCGCCCGAAAGACATGAACGCCATGAGCGATGCGGAATTTGAAAAGTTCTTTTTCATACGCGACAACCTTAAGGGTGTGAACTATGAACGCTGGCGGCATATTCATGGCTGTGGCCGGTTTTTCAATGCGGTGCGCGACACGGTTTCCGATAAATTTCTCACCACTTATAAATCTGGAGAAAAGAAGCCCGATCCAGCCAAG
This sequence comes from Rhizobiaceae bacterium, assembly GCA_026981655.1. Classification (GTDB taxonomy): domain Bacteria; phylum Pseudomonadota; class Alphaproteobacteria; order Rhizobiales; family Rhizobiaceae; genus SZUA-100. Next base: position 4,437 of record JALSIJ010000211.1, read on the forward strand.
CTAAAAACCGGTAAGGGAGCAAAATAATGAGCGCCCAAAACCGCATTAAAGGCCACGGTCTATTATCACTCGCCAAAACCATCAATTTCACCTTTGACGGCACCACCTATCAGGGGCTTGAGGGCGACACACTGGCCTCCGCCCTGTTGGCCAACGGGGTACACCTTGCCGGGCGCTCGTTTAAATATCACCGCCCGCGCGGTATTCTTTCAGCCGGGCCGGAAGAACCCAATGCACTGGTCAATATTGCCCGCGACAGCACCCGCAGCCAGCCCAATATTCGCGCCACGGTGCAGGAACTCTATGATGGACTGGTAGCCGAAAGCCAAAACCGCTGGCCTTCGCTGGCATTTGATTTTTCCGCCATTAATGATGGCCTGGCTCCATTTTTTCCAGCGGGCTTTTACTATAAAACCTTCAAATGGCCACCAAAAGCCTGGGACAGGCTCTATGAACCAATAATCCGTGCCGCAGCCGGCCTTGGTAAATCGCCAACCGAGGCTGATCCTGATCGCTACGCCAATCACTATGCCCATTGCGATGTGTTGATTGCCGGCGGCGGCATTGCTGGCCTCACGGCAGCCCTTGCTGCTGCGAAGTCTGGCAAGAAGGTTATTCTCTGCGATGAAAACCCCAATTTTGGTGGCGCAATCCTCTATGACAATGCCCTAGAAATTGATGATCTTTCCGCGACTGAATGGGTTGAAAAAGCGGTTGCAGAATTGGCAGCACTGGAAAATGTACGCCTTCTTACCCGCACAACGGTGTTTGGTTATTACGCACAAAATTTTGTCGCCCTTGCCGAGCGCGTTACTGAACACATGGCCGAGCCAGACCCTGCCCTGCCGCGCGAACGGCTGTGGCAGGTGCGCGCCAAAAAGGTGATACTGGCCACCGGTGCAATTGAGCGTCATCTGGTTTTTGCCGATAATGATCGGCCCGGCATTATGCTGGCCTCTGCCGCACAAAAATATCTCAATCAATATGGTGTAGCAGTCGGTGCCAATGTCGGTGTATTCACCGCGTGTGATTCTGCCTGGGCCACTGCCTTTGCTCTGAAAAAAGCAGGTGTCAACATTGCAGCAATTGTCGATTTACGAGACAATCCGCCTCTTGAATTGCAAGAAAAAGCACAAACCTGTGGAATCCGCATTCTCAGGGGCTACACAATTACCAAAACCACCGGACGATTACGCGTCCAATCCATCACCGTAAAACCAGTCAATGGTGGCACGAGCGAACAAATTCGTGTCGATGCGCTGATCAATTCAGCCGGGTGGACACCATCGGTTCATCTTTTTTCCCAATCGCGCGGCAAGCTGAAATGGCATGCGAACCGCAATCTCTTCCTGCCTGATATTTATGTGCAAGACTGCATTTCTGTTGGGGCCTGCAATGGCGCATTCGATGAAAACGAGCTGATTGCCGAGGCACAGGCTGCCGGAAATGCAACCCGCAAAAAAGCCAAAACCATCAGAATAAAAAACCAGACCTCTTGGGCGGGCAATGCGATTGGTGCAGCACCCGGTGCCGGGCCAAATGACATGGTCAAAGCCTTCGTCGATTTTCAAAACGATGTGACAGCCAAGGATATTCGCCTTGCGGTGCGCGAGGGCATGCATTCAATTGAGCATGTGAAGCGCTTCACCACCACCGGCATGGCGACCGATCAGGGCAAATTATCCAACATGCACGGGCTGGCAATTGCGGCTGAACAATTGGGAAAAAACCTGCCCGATGTGGGGCTAACCACTTTCCGCGCACCCTATACGCCAGTGACCTTTTCAACCATCGCCAACCACGCGCGCGGGCCTTTATTTGACCCGACCCGCAAAACCCCGATGCACCAATGGGCGGTAGACAAGGGTGCGGTATTTGAAGATGTCGGCCCGTGGAAACGCGCCTGGTATTTTCCTAAAGCTGGCGAAGATATGCATGCCGCCGTCAATCGCGAATGCATGGCCGTGCGCGAAAAGGCCGGAATGTTTGATGCAACAACCCTTGGTAAAATCGAAATTACCGGCGCCGATGCGGCAGAATTTTTAAACCGGCTCTATACAAACCCTTGGACCAAGCTTGGCATTGGCCGTTGCCGCTATGGCATCATGTGCCGCGAGGACGGGTTCATCTACGATGATGGCGTGATCGGTCGCATGGCCGATGACCGCTTCCATGTGACCACCACAACCGGTGGCGCGCCGCGTGTGCTGAACCATATGGAAGACTATCTGCAAACAGAGTTTACCGACCTTGATGTGCACCTCACCTCCACCAGCGAGCAATGGGCGGTGATTGCCGTTCAAGGGCCGCTGGTGCGTGAAATTATCGAACCACTGGTTGAAGGCATTGATTTATCCCATGAGGCCATGCCGCATATGAGCGTGCGCGAGGGCAAAATCTGCGGCGTGCCGACAAGGCTGTTCCGCATGTCATTTACCGGCGAAATGGGCTTTGAAATCAACGTGCCAGCCGATTATGGTGAATCAGTCTGGCAGGCAGTTTATGCACAAGGTGAACCAAAGGGATTAACCCCCTACGGCACCGAGGCTATGCATGTGTTGCGAGCTGAAAAGGGCTATATCATTGTTGGCCAGGATACCGATGGCACGGTCACCCCCCATGATGCCGGCCTTTCCTGGGCGATCGGCAAAGCCAAGCCGGATTTCGTTGGTAAGCGTGGTATGCAGCGCCCTGACCTTGTCGCCGAGGGGCGCCGGCAATTGGTCGGCTTGAGAACCAAAAACCCCAAAGTGGTGCTCGAAGAAGGCGCCCAGATTGTCGCCACCCCCGGGCAATTAATCCCCCCGGCAATCCCAATGAAGATGATCGGATTTGTCACCTCTTCCTATTGGTCTGAGGCACTGGGCCATTCCATCGCATTGGCGCTGGTCGAAGATGGTCACAGCCTTGAGGGCGACACGCTTTATGTACCTATGGAAGACAGAACAATCGAAGTGGAAGTGACAGGCTGCGTATTTTACGATTTGGATGGAGGGCGGCTCAATGGCAAAAATTAAAATGGCATTGGCCCGACCACCGCATGAGGGCCGTCGTTTTGCAAACACCGCAATCTCGATTGAACAGGCCCTGCCCGCCAGCAGAGTATCCTTGCGCGCCGGGTCAAACGAGCTTGCAGAACTAACCAAACCACTAGGCTTCAAGCTGCCGACCAGGCCCGGCACATCAAAAATCAAGTCCAGCCTTTCAGCCCTCTGGCTTGGCCCGGATGAATGGTTATTGATTAACAGTAATCCAAAAACTGTTTCAGCATTAATGGAAAAACTGGATACGATTAAATGCTCCAATGTCGACATCAGCCATCGTAACACAGCGATTATCATCTCCGGCAAGGCGGTGGAAGACGTGCTGAATGCCGGCTGCCCGCGCGATTTATCGCTTGATGCTTTCCCGCCAGGCTCTTGTTCCCGCACCCTGTTTGGCAAGATCGAAATCATCCTTTGGCGGTTGACTGACGATCGTTTCCATATCGAAGTATGGCGATCCTACTCTGAATATCTTTGGGCCTACCTTCTGGATGCTGCAAAAGACACTGGATAAATAGGGCATCAGCCGTTAGAAAGCTGAATTCGCCTCACACTTCAATTTTGCGGTAAAGTAATCGTGCCTGAACACCGGATTAAAAATCGCGCCATATTTATGATCGGCGGCTATGAGCCAAAATCGGCCGATGCGTTTTTCAAGCGCACCAACCGCGAATATCGCCGTTTTGGCGATACCTGGAAGTTACAAACTGAAATTGGCCCATTGAAAATTTCCACTAATGGCCATATTGCAACCGTTAATCTGGAAACCCGCGATACTGATTGGCAGGTCAAGACCGAGTTTAATTTTCTGGTCTACAATGAACTGGTGCTGAAAGATTTTGCCCGCCCCTTGCCGGTTCGGTTATTGCGCTATTTTACCACATTTTTTGACTATGTGCTGACTGGTACGGCTTTCTCGTTCTTCCGTACCAATTGGCGATTTGCACTCTATTTTCTCTATCCGGCAATCATGATTGCCCTGTTCATTCTGGCCTCGCTGGGTGCCGCCAAACTGGTCCTTGCTATTGATTTTCCAGGTCAGACCATTGCCGCAACTCTTGTTGCACTTGCCGTGTTCACAGCCCTTGTCTACCGTATCGGCAGGCGCTGGTTTGTGCTGCACCTGATGGATCTGTGGTCCTTTTCCCGCTATTATTTGCATGGCAAACGAGAGGACGTGGGACCGCGCATCAAGCTTTATGCAAAGGCAGTTATTGAGGCTGCAAATTCCAACAGGTTCGATGAAATCCTGCTGGTTGGTCATAGTACCGGTGGCGCACTTATTTTGGACATAGCCGCGACTGCCCTTGCAGGCGATCCAGAGTTCGCCGATCAAAACGCCGAAATAACCATTCTTGGCGTTGGCTCGACCGCGCTTAAAATCGGTTTGCACCCATCAGCCCGAGAATTCAGGCAAAAAGTTCAAACGCTCGCCGATAATGCCCATATCAACTGGGTTGAATATCAATCTCACACCGATATTATAAACTTTTACAAAACCGACCCGGCTCAGGAAATGAATGTGAAAAACACCCATTCACGCCAATTTCCAATCGCTCGAACCGTGAGAATTCGCCAAATGCTGGATCCCGAAACCTATAAAAGGGTTAAAAAGAATTTTTTCCGCATGCATTATCAATTCATTATGGGTAATACCCGGCCATATTATTATGATTTTTTCATGATTTGCTGCGCGCCGCTATCAGCCACCCTAAGGGCCCAAAAACGGATAACCGGTGCAATAGCGGATGAAAACAACGAAACGACATAGGAACCGAATTTGACCAATCACTGCATCAGAGTAAACCGATGACCAGCACAATCATTTCCATAATATGGGTCATTGGCATGATTGGTGTCTACCTTATTCGACGGCCGCACCAAAAACGCGCCCGCAACCAAAACATCAAAGACCATCAGCGCAGCACCGCCGAACGTACCGTACTTGCACTTGCAACCCTCGGCCTTATCGTAATTCCAGCCTCCAACATGGCCTTCAAAATTTTCAAATTTGCCGACTATCCATTCAATCCGCTACTCTCATCCATCGGCATTCTTATTCTCCTTACCTTTCTCTGGTTGTTCCATCTAAGCCATCGGCAACTTGGGAAAAACTGGTCAATCACCCTGGAAATTCGTGAAAAACACAAATTGGTAACAGATGGGCTTTACAAATATATCCGCCATCCAATGTATTCAGCATTTTGGCTTTGGGCGCTTTCGCAAGCCTTTTTGTTTAACAACTGGATCACCGGATTTTCCGGCCTTGTTGGTGTGGCAATTCTGTATTATTCTCGCGTTGGCAAGGAAGAAGCCATGATGCGTCAAACCTTTGGTAGCGAATATGAAGATTATTGCGTGAAAACCGGCAGAATATTCCCAAAACTATACTAATTTGCCTCAAATATGACAAATCTCACATACAGGAAGTATCAATTGCCTTATCATTGCAATTCAGAAATTCATTTTGACTGATCAGTATTGTCAAATTCACTGGTAAAAGCATAAAAATTCAGGACTCATTTGGTGACCCGTTTATTTTTCAAAGCCATTTTATTTGCCAGCTTTCTGCTTTCAACAAGCCTGGTTACCCACGCATTCACCATCGATGGGCAGTCATCTGAAGGCGAACTGCCTGCCTACGAGGCGGCAGCGATAAAATCCAACTATCAGGGCGATGTATTTTTGCTTCGCGGTTTTGCCGATATTTTCTCACGCGGACTTGATGAAATTGGCGCCAAGCTGAATTCCAAAGGCATCAATGCCGAGGTCATCCGGCATACCAGCTGGCGCTATGCAGCCCGCAAGATAATCAACAATCAAAAAAAATATGGCGGTGTGCCGGTTGTTTTAATTGGTCATTCACTGGGTGCAAATGCAGTTATACGGATTGCTGAACGGCTTAAACGACACAAAATAATGGTTCAATATCTGGTAACTTTTGAACCCACACAAACCCTTGAAATTCCATCAAATGTCGGTGTTGCGGTAAATTATTATCTATCGAATTCAAGCATGGGCCTGCCACTCAATAAGGCCCGAGGCTCAAGAGGGGCATTTGAAAACAGGAATATGGTCGATATTGAAGGAATTGGACATTTCAATATTGAGAAGCAACCACTACTTCAACAGACGGTTATTGACCGGGTTCTAAGATACGTGAAACCTGTAAAAGTTAAAAAATCCGCGCAACTGTCGGAATAGCTACGCGGATTTTATTAAATTCAAATATTTCAATTGTTACTTTGCGCCTACGGCACGCAGAATTTTTGTCAGCGGGCAAAAACCGGTAATGCCTGATTGAAACAAATTTAACCCAACAAAAGCAGTGAACCAAAGCCAACTGATGCCACTCATGTCAATGGTACCTGACAAATGGGCGAGTACCAGGCTAAGAACAATAAATGCGCCTGCAAGGGTCATTGTCCAGCGTTGTGCGGTCATGGGATGTTCCTTCAAATTCTTTTAATTAGTAAAATGCATACCGAGACATATGCATATGTGTGCATATCACACAATCATGGTTGAAGCTACCAATTAATAGTCCAATCACAAAACAACCTTTTGATCCTGGTCAATGCCAATAACTTCCCCCAGCATATATTCCCACAAGATCTTCCAAAAACAGCCCGTGCCCGTCGAGTATAAACGTCATGCAGCCACAATTAATCGAGAAATATGCCAAACCGGTTCCGCGCTATACCAGTTACCCAACGGCACCACATTTCAACAGTGATGTTGACAATGAAACCTATAAATCCTGGCTGGGCAGTCTGAAAAAAACCGATAGCCTGTCACTTTATGTGCATATTCCGTTTTGCGATACGCTTTGCTGGTTTTGTGGTTGTCACACCAAGCACACGCTGAAATATCAACCGGTGGCAGACTATTTGCCCATCTTGATGAAAGAAATTACCACCATATCGAAATTGGCCAAAACCCGCCCCACAGCCACCCGGCTGCACTGGGGTGGTGGCTCGCCAACCATCCTCAATCCTGAAGATATTCAGCGATTGGCAAACCACATCAAATCAAGTTTTGAATGCAGCGATGATTTGGAGTTTTCCATCGAGATCGACCCGCGCGGGATCAGCGAGGAACAGCTTGATGCAATGGCTGAAGCGGGCCTCACCCGCGCCAGCATCGGGGTGCAGGATTTTAACCTGCATGTGCAGGAAAGAATCAACCGCATTCAAACCTATGAAGAGACAAAACGCGTTGTCGACGGGCTGCGTGCTCGCGGGGTAAAATCGCTCAATCTCGATGTCATGTATGGCCTGCCAAACCAAACCCAACAGGATGTGGAGGCAACCGTTGATAAAGTTATTTTGCTTGATCCAGACCGTATCGCCTTTTTTGGCTATGCCCATGTGCCGTGGATGAAAAAACACCAGACCATGATATTGGAAAAATCACTTCCCGATAATAATGAGCGCTTTCAACAGGCAAATCATGCGGCTAAAAGGTTGATTGAGGCGGGATACCAGCAGATCGGACTTGACCATTTTTCCAAAGTAGGTGATGCGCTTGCGGTCGCCGAGCGTGAAAACCGCCTGGCCCGTAATTTTCAAGGCTATACGGAGGATAACGCCGATGCACTGCT
>JALSIJ010000212.1 GCA_026981655.1 Rhizobiaceae bacterium
TATGTGTGACCGGGTTGCGGTTTGGCTCAAGAATACCAGTGGCGATATGGTCGTTGTTTGCCATGGTGGCACCATCAGAGCCTTGCTGGTTTTATTGGCAAAGATGCCGACAAAACTGGCAGCCGAACTAACCATCCCCCAGGACCAGATTTACCAGTGGGATGGCCGCAGGGGCCGTTGGATATAGTATTTGCCTAGAGCACTTCCCGAAAAGTGGTAGCCGGTTTTCGGATAAGAAGTGTGTAGAAACAAATAGTTAGGCTGCTTCACGTTTACATAGAAGCACTCAGTGCCCCGGTGCTAATGCGCCGCCCCCGCGGAGGCTGGGCGTAAGCTCAAGTTGCACGTTGAACAACGCGAAGCGCAAAACTTGAACCAGTAGGAAAGCCCGAATGGCCGTGAGGGAAAGAAAATAGAGTGCTTCCATCAAAGACGGACACGATCTAGTGTGCAAACTTACCGCAAACTCGATAGGTTGGATATCAGCACCGATTTCACCCGCGCAATTTCTTCAGAAACATGTTTGGCCTTTTCGGCATCATCCGCATAACAAATTCGAGCCACATCTGCACATCTGTTACGCTCTTCCACCAGCGCGTGGATGATGGCTTTCTCAATCGCATCTGCCACTTCTTTTGGGTGGTCTTCATTTGAGCGGCCCAGAATATTTTGAACGATATTGGCTGTTTCTTCGGCGCGTTCCCTGAGATTTTTTGACATTATTTCCCCTGTTCCCTCAATAGGCGATTTGCTTAACTGTAAGTTACATAAATTGTGCGATCAAAGATAGCCTGTGATTAGAACTTGTTGATAATTTGGTTTCGGGTACGCGCCGTGCTCCAATTCCAGTTTGCCAGATGGAAGCAGTCAGGCTGCGATTGGAGCCTGACTTGCAAATTGATGAAATTAATTTGAGGGCAGAACCGGCCCGATGCGAATGCATCGCTCCCGCGAAGGCTGGTGCGTAGCATCAAGTTGCACGTTGAGCAACGCGAAGCGCAAAACTTGAGCCACTAGAAAGGCATCAAGTGGCCGTGAGTGAAAGAAAATAGAGTGATTCCGTCAAAAACGGACACGCTCTAGGACTTTTTCAGTAGCCGTTTTATCTTGGAAATGGCAATATCGGTGTTCTCACCATAGGCAATTGTTCCAAAAAAATCGCCGCCTTTTTTCATCAAATACACGGTCGCTGTGTGATCCATTGAATAGGAATCTTCATCATCAGGGTCGGGTACTTTTTTGTAGTAGACCGCGTAGGACTTAAGCATCGCTTTGACTTTGTCGACATCGCCGGTAAGCCCGCGAATGCGTGGGTCAAAAGCGCTGACATAATCACTCATAACTTCTTTGGTATCGCGTTCAGGGTCTACTGTTACAAAATATATGGTGATTTTATCGGCATCATCACCCAGCGCTTTCAGCCAGCCAGCCGCCTCAAAAAGGGTTGTCGGGCAGACATCCGGGCAATTGGTAAATCCAAAGAATATCAGGTGGGGTTTGGCATTGATCGTGTCATGGGTCACCACATCACCCTTGTCAGAGATAAGTTCAAACGGCCCGCCAAGGCTGGATAATGTGGTGCCTTTGGTCTGGGCATCTTGCCATTCGAACGTCGACCAGGCCAGAAAACCACCAACAACCAGTATTACAGCCCACAAAGCTGTGCGAATGACACTTAATCGATTCACTTTGATTCTTCCCGAATTATGCGAGGCGACCGCTTGCCAAATCCGGCTGATCACGACCCAACGCTTCAAACACAGTTGAAATAATGCCGGTTTTATCCAACCCAGCATTGATATACATCATATCAGGTTTAGATTGATCTACATATGCGTCAGGAAGTACCAAGGTGCGAACTTTTAGGCTGGATGCGGAATGACCATCCATCAGGCCGGCCTTTATCATATAGTGCAGCACATGCGCGCCAAATCCGCCTACCGAACCCTCTTCAATGGTGAGCAGAACCTCATGGTTACGTGCCAGCCGGGTTATCAGCGCCTCATCCAGTGGTTTGGCAAATCGTGCATCAGCAACAGTTGTGGAGAGGCCGTAAGATTCCAGCGCTTCAGCAGCTTTCAAGCATTCCTGCAATCTTGTGCCAAACGACAAAAGTGCAATTTTCGTGCCTTCCTGCAGCACTCTGCCACGGCCAATTTCCAACACGGAGCCGCGCTCGGGCAGTTCCAGGCCAACGCCTTCCCCGCGCGGATAGCGAAATGAAATTGGTCCGTCGTCATACTCAACCGAGGTGCGCACCATGTGCATTAACTCGGCCTCATCGCTTGCAGCCATAACAACAAATTTGGGCAATGTGGCAAGGAATGTCGTGTCGAACGAGCCCGCATGGGTAGGGCCATCCGCACCAACAAACCCGGCCCGGTCAATGGGAAAGCGCACCGGCAGGTTTTGGATAGAAACATCATGAACGACCTGGTCGTAGCCGCGTTGCAAAAAGGTTGAGTAAATGGCCGCAAATGGTTTTAACCCTTCACTGGCAAGGCCGGCGGCAAATGTTACCGCATGTTGCTCGGCAATACCCACATCATAGGTGCGCTCAGGGTAAGCCTCACCAAACAGATCAAGGCCGGTTCCATCCGGCATTGCAGCGGTAATCGCAACCACCTTGTCGTCATGGCCGGCTTCCTGAATGAGCGATTGGGCAAATACACGCGTATAGGATGGGGCATTGGTGAGCGGCTTATCATCCTTGCTGGAAATCACATTGAAACGCGGCGATACCGCATGATATTTATCATTGGAGTTTTCCGCAGGCTCATAGCCTTTGCCTTTTTCGGTAACCACGTGGACGAGAATTGGTCCGTCTTCGCTATCACGAACATTGCGTAATACCGGCAACAGATGCTCAAGATTATGCCCATCTATCGGGCCGACATAGTAAAATCCCAATTCCTCAAACATGGTGCCGCCGGTCCAGAATCCACGGGCAAATTCCTCGGTCTTTTTGGCCTTGTCATAGAAGAATTTAGGCAGTTTTTGAGAAAGCTGTTTAGCGGTTTCACGAATAGAGCGATAGGTGCGACCAGAAACCAGACGGGCAAGATAGGCGCTCATTGAGCCAACCGGCGGGGCAATCGACATATCATTATCATTGAGAATGACGATCAGCCGTGCATTCATTGCGCCCGCATTGTTCATCGCCTCATAGGCCATTCCGGCCGACATAGAGCCATCACCAATAACTGCGACAACATCCCTTTTTTCGCCTTTCAGCGATGCGGCTGCCGCCATGCCAAGACCGGCAGATATGGATGTGGATGAGTGGGCCGCGCCAAAGGGGTCATATTCGCTTTCAGCCCTTTTGGTGAAGCCGGAAAGCCCATTTTCCTGCCGAAGTGTGCGAATACGGTCGCGGCGCCCGGTTAAAATCTTGTGCGGATAGCACTGGTGCCCCACATCCCAGATCAGCCGGTCATGCGGAGTTTTGAAAGTGTGGTGAATGGCAATTGTCAACTCAACCACCCCAAGGCCTGCGCCCAGGTGGCCACCGGTAACCGATACCGCATCAATCATTTCCGCCCGCAATTCCTGCGCCAGTGTCGGTAGCTCGGCATCGTCGAGTTTGCGCAAATCTTCAGGCAGGTTGACCAGGTCGAGCAGGGGTGTTTCAGGTCTGGTCAAAATAGTCTCTATTTCAGTTTGAAATTAATAATGGAATTATTGGAATGTCGTAAGTTATGCGAATTCTTGTTTAAAACAAGGTGAAAACCAGCAGCTGCCGTGCTGGCCGAAATTTCGATGTGGGCTATTCCCCATCAAGCGGTTCGCTGCCTTTGGCTTTCCCATCGGCCCCAACCCGGATTTTTTCGACCTTTGCCTCCGCCGCATTAAGAAGTTTTTCGCAGTGCTTTTTTAAAGCCTCACCGCGGCTGTAAATGTCGATTGATTTTTCAAGCGCCACATCACCCTGTTCCAATGCCGATACAATTGTTTCCAACTCGGTCAACGCCTGTTCATAGGATAGGCTGGTGATGTCCCCTTGTTCGCCCGCTACTGCCATCGTTTTCTCCAAGGCACTTAATCTTGTTCAATATTACCCGGTCATCAACCGTCTCACATGAGCACCGGTCGACTGGGCCAATCCCACCAGATCATAACCGCCTTCCAGCAGACTTACCAGCCGCCCGCCACAATATCTCTGGGACAATTCCATTATCCGCCCTGTCGCCCAGCTAAAATCATCTTCCACCAGATTAATCTGTGCCAGCGGATCGCGAAAATGCGCGTCAAATCCAGCAGAAATCAAGATCAGATCCGGTTGAAATTGATCAACCGCCGGCAATATTCGGTCCTTAAAGGCTTCGCGAAAATATTCGCTACCGGTATTGGCGGTCAGCGGCGCGTTGAAGATATTGCCAACACCGGTTTCAGACTTTGCCCCGGTGCCGGGAAAAAGCGGCATCTGATGGGTTGAGGCATAAAGCACGGTTTCATCATTGTAGAAAATATCCTGTGTTCCGTTGCCGTGGTGCACATCCCAGTCGATGATCGCCACACGTTCCGCCCCGTGGGCTTTTTGTGCATGGCGTGCGGCAACCGCCACATTGTTAACCAGGCAAAACCCCATCGCCGCGGTTCTTTCCGCATGGTGGCCGGGCGGCCGGGCGGCGACAAAACAATTATCAGCATCCTTGTTGAATACGGCATCTACTGCAGCATTGGCAGCGCCCACCGCAAGTTCCACACATTCCCAGCTTCTGGGGCTCATGGATGTCTCGCCATCGAGCCGATTGATACCCTCATCAGGAACGGCAGCCTCAAGTTTATCGAGAAAACCTTTCGGGTGAGCATAAAGAAATGTTGCATTATCTGCCTTTGGCGCTTCCCGGCGATCAAGCGTTTTGAAATCGTCAGTTGCTAAAACTTCTGCGATTGCGCGCAACCGATCCGGTCGCTCAGGATGCCCTGCAGGCGTTAAATGTTCGACGAACAGATCGTGGGTATAAAGAGCGGTGGTCAATTGCTATCCTTTTCACCATTTTGGTAATTCAAAAGGTAAAGAGTCAATCATAGAATTAGAATTGTTGAAATTGTTGTGGAATATCAACGGAAAACTGCATGGCTTGTGTCATCGCTCAAGCCAATAGTGAAAATCGGGTATTTTTCCTGACGCGTAACCGCGATGGCCTTGTCGATCTGGCGGGGCAGTTTCAATGAGGCGAGTTGTTTCAATCGCCCTTTGACAAACCCAACCATGCGCAGCACATCGCGCCCCGCCGATGGTAGTGTCAGATCGAGTGTGCCATTTAAATCAACATCGGCAATCGCAGACAGGCGTTGCTCGCGCGAACCAATAAAGTGATTGGAAAAATCGGACATTGAGCCAATATTTTTCAAACTATTGCCGCGCAGGGTCCAGAATTTCAAGGTGCCACCAATATGCGGGGTCCAAACGCCAGCAATGTCCAGTCGGCCATCGCCATTAAAATCTGCAATACCTGCAATATTGAGCCAGCGATTGGAGCGGCCAATAAAAGGTGTCTTTGCTTTTGATACAAGCGCGCCATTTTTAAGCTCATATATGGCGATTGAAGCGCCCTTGGAGATGGAGGAAAGTATGGTGATAATTTCCGCCTTGCCATCACCATCAAGATCAGCAATGCGCGGAATACGGTCTTCGAACACTTGTGTTTTGGGAAGATTGAAGGTGATCACCTTGCCGCTGCCGGTTTTTACCGCAAGACCTCCGGCCTCAATCGTATCGCCCAAAATGCCGTGATCATAACGCTTCGTCGGCAAAATATACCAGGTCTGCGTGATGTTTTTGTATCGGTGGGTTTGAGCAATTTTTCCATCCGGTAAACCGTTGGGTGCGGGCATTCCCTCTTCAAAAAACGGCCTTTCTTTACTTCGAAAACAGGTTGGCCCACTGCAAGAAACCGCCGGGTGCAGCGCGCCGGAGGTTTTAATGCTGCCCTTGCCGGTCAGCCGCTTTATCTTCCATTCTGCTTGCGCGGTAATCGGCAGCGCAAAAATAAGCGCAGTAGCCGCCGCAAATATAGATAATTTAGCCATCAATGATTTCTGTGTTGATAATTTCAATGCCGAACCCTTCAAGCCCAACATAGTGGCGTTCTTTTGATGCGAGTAATGAAATTGTCGTGACCCCGAGATCTTTCAATATTTGTGCGCCAAGGCCAACTTCCAGCCATTCCTCATCGCGGTTTTGCGCCGTGCCATGATCTTCAACCCGCTCGATGCGAACGCTGTTATCGGCAACGCCAACCGAACCTTCGCGAAGATAAACCACAACGCCGCGTCCGTGCCCGCCAATCGTGTTCAGCACAGCGGTCATGCTTTTTGCCCCGCCAAAGGCATCTTCAAGCACTGCTTCTCTTTGCAGGCGCACCGGTACATTTTGCCCGTCACGAATATCCCCGAAGACAACCGCCAAATGCTGCATCGGGTCCCACGGGGTAGTGAAGGTAAAGGCCTTGGCAGGCCCGGCGGGCGTTTCAATATCAAACTCTTCAACCCGGGTGACGATATTTTCGCGCCGTTGACGATAGGCGATGAGATCGGCAACTGATACGGTTTTAAAACCCTTCTCATCAGCAAAAGCATTAACCTGCGGGCCGCGCATAACGGTGCCATCATCATTGACCAATTCGCTGATAACCCCAACTTCCGGCAGGCCCGCCAGGCGGCAAAGGTCAACCGCTGCTTCCGTGTGGCCGGAACGAATGAGCACGCCGCCTTCGCGCGCAACCAGCGGAAAAATATGCCCCGGACGGACAAAGTCGGCAGCTCCTGAGTTTGGATTTGCCAGCCCGCGCACCGTTGAACAGCGGTCTTCGGCAGAAATGCCCGTTGTGGTGTCGTGTTTATAGTCAACCGAAACGGTGAACGCGGTCGCGTGCGGCGCATCATTATCTGAAACCATCATCGAAAGGTTTAGCCGTTTGGCCTCTGCTCCTGTCATCGGCGCACAAACAATGCCGCTTGTATGGCGTATCATCAAAGCCATTTTTTCAGCCGTTGCATGGACAGCTGCAAAAATCATATCGCCTTCGTTTTCACGATCATCATCATCCATGACGACAACAATTTCACCACGTTCAAATGCGCGAATAGCCTCCGCCACCCGTTCCATATCAGAAGTCATTTATGAGTTTCCTATTTTTTCCCGGCATTGCTGCTGGTTTGGCCCCCGGTTTGGCCACGATGTCTTAAATAATGATCCGCAAGCGTACAGGCAAGCATCGCTTCGCCAATTGGCACAGCACGAATGCCCACACAGGGATCATGGCGACCTTTGGTCATTACTTCAACCTCTTCACCGGTTGATGTAATACTTTTGCGGGGTGTGAGAATAGAGGAGGTGGGTTTAACGGCAAAGCGCGCAACAATCGGCTGGCCGGAAGATATGCCACCTAAAATGCCACCGGCATTGTTGGAAAGAAAAATCGGATTGCCATCATTGCCCATGCGAATTTCGTCGGCATTTTCTTCGCCGGTCAGCGTTGCGGCATCAAAACCATTGCCAATCTCAACACCTTTGACCGCGTTGATAGACATCAGGTTAGAGGCAATATCCTGATCGAGTTTGGCATAGACCGGTGCACCCCAGCCGGCAGGAACCCCTTCCGCAATCACTTCGATAACAGCGCCGATGGACGAGCCGCTCTTGCGGATATTGTTTAAATAACCTTCCCATTCGATAGCCATTTCGGCATCCGGGCAGAAGAACGGATTGTTATCAACCTCATTCCAGTTCCAGTTTTCCCGGTTGATTTTGCGATTGCCAATCTGCACAAGGGCAGCGCGAATGGAAACACCTTCAATGACTTTTCGTGCAATGGCACCGGCTGCAACCCGTGCGGCCGTTTCGCGCGCCGACGAGCGCCCGCCACCTCGATAATCACGAATGCCATATTTGGCGTCATAGGTCATATCCGCGTGGCCGGGGCGGTAGCGATTTTTAATCTCGGAATAATCTTTCGAGCGTTGATCAGTATTTTCAATCATCAACGAAATTGGCGTGCCGGTAGTGGTGAGACTATCCGAGCCTTCTTCGGGCAAAACACCAGATAATACCCGTACCCGATCGGCTTCCTGTCTTTGGGTGGTAAACTTCGATTGGCCGGGTTTGCGCTTATCCATAAAGGTTTGAATTTCTGCTTCAGAAATTTTCAAGCCCGGCGGGCAGCCATCAATAACACAGCCAAGGGCAGGCCCGTGACTTTCGCCCCAGGTTGTAACCCGGAATAGATGACCGAAAGTGTTATGAGACATCGTTTAGCGCCATGATATGTGAGAAATCCAGTTATTGGCTTGATATGCGCAAACACTGTTCAGGTCAAATAGGTCTGCAAATTGTCGTTAACAAATTTAACAATTTACTAACCATTTTTATTGGCAACTCCCTAACGATAGCGATGCATAATTCAGGCCGAACAATCAGGGGCCGTATTGCATTGAAAACTCTCATTCCCATAGTCGTGACTTCATTATTTCTGGCCACTTCCTCCACTGTTTTTGCAGAGGAGCAGGTGTCTACCGTGCAACGGGCTGCAGCCGAAAGGCTTATTGGCAAACTTGGTGATTTGCGCGGTTCGGTAAAGCCTGAAGATAAAGCAATCTTCGTAACCCAAGAAATGGTCCGGCCATCGTCTAATTCAAATGGCGCATCAGATGGCATTGGCAGCGTGCCGAAAATGAAGAAGCCAGTGAAGTTGAAACTGCCTCCAATTGTGCTGGAGATGGGCAATGACATTGATGAGTTTTTGGAAAAAATTCTTTCCGGCAAAGTCAGGCAAAAAACTGAAACCGAAAATCTGAATGACGAGCCATTTGATCTGCACGATGCCCTGACAATTGCACGGGCGAGCAATTCAAAATACAGCAATGAAGAAACGCTTGCCTTTGACAATCAGGCTTTTGACAATCTTGAGAATTATCTGGCACCACCTTCGCGCTAAATGGATGAAATTAATGGGTCCTGACCCTAATACCCAACCAAAATTCTAGGGACAGTTTCATGCGCCTTGACCAGATGCTTGTACAGCGCGGATTGGCTCAATCCCGCTCGCGTGCCCGCGATGCAGTCTTGCGAAAATGTGTTCAGGTAAATGGTGCATTGGCCACGCGGCCGGGGCAGGGGGTCGGCGAAAAAGATAAAATTTTGGTTGATGATCCGGCAGCAAAATATGTGTCGCGAGCAGCCCTGAAATTGCTTGCGGCACTAGACCTTTGCAAGTTTGATATTACTGGCAAAACCTGCCTCGATATTGGCGCTTCCACCGGTGGCTTCACGCAAGTATTGTTGGAAAGGGGAGCTGCACAAATATTCGCCATTGATGTTGGCCACGGGCAGATGGTTGAAAAAATAGCCAATGACCGAAGGGTTTATAATCTGGAAGGAATAAATGCCCGTGATCTGGATGAGGCGATGATTGCCATCAATGGCACAACGCCCGATATAGGTATTGTGGTTTCAGATGTGAGTTTTATTTCACTCAAACTGGCACTTCCCTCAGCGCTGGAAATAGCGCGATCGGGTGCTGAATGTATTTTGCTGGTAAAGCCGCAATTTGAGGCGGGAAAAGATAATATTGGCAAAGGTGGATTGTTGAAATTACCGGAGCTTGGCCCCAAGATCGCTCAGGATTTGGCGAATTGGCTTGATCATCAGCCCGGTTGGCACCATACCGATATTTTGCCGTCGCCGGTAATCGGCGGAGACGGCAATCAGGAATTCCTTTTGTGTGGTAGAAAGCAATAATATGACGAAGATCAGGCTCGAAATCGACGCATTGGGCGGAAAAGGCGACGGCATCGCAACCGATGGTACATTTGTGCCATTCACCCTTGCCGGTGATGTGATTGAAGTGGATAGCGAGGAAGAAAACCCTGGCCTGTTACCTCATGTTGTGAAAGCCTCACCTCACCGGATTGAGCCGATATGCCAGCATTTCGGCACCTGTGGTGGTTGCGTTTTGCAGCATTTTGAACAGCAGGAATATTTGAACTGGAAGCGCCAGCTGGTCGTCGATGCCTTTGCAAGTTCGGGAATTGATGCGCCGGTCGAGCCTTGTATTCCAACATCTATTGGCCAGCGCCGCCGCGCCAGTTTCACAGCAATACCCACCGCATCGGGTACTGTATTTGGTTTTCTAGGTCGCCAAAGCCACGGGATTGTCGATCTTGGCGAGTGCCCATTGCTGTTGCCTATGATTACAGAACGCTTTGACGATCTGCGCAATCTGGCCGGTCTTGCAATTGTCCCGTCAGAGCAAATCAAGCTGCATGTTCTGGCCTGCGACAATGGGCTGGATATTGCGTTGGAGGCCGATACACCGCTTTCAGAGCGCCGCCGCAAGGCTATTATCGACTGGGCGGTCAGCGCTGGCAGAGCCCGGGTTTCCTATGGTGATGAGGTGATCATCCAAACCATAATGCCGCAATTTTCTATCGGGCAGGCAATCCTCACACCGCCCCCGGGCAGTTTTGTACAAGCGGTGGCTGAAGCCGAGCAGCACATGGCAGATCTGATTGCAGCGCATTTAAAAAAGTCCAAGAAAATCATTGATATGTTCAGTGGTGTTGGCACATTTGGCCTGCAACTTTTGCACAAAAGCAGCGTTCACGCGGTGGAGTTTGAAAAAGCCGCACTTCTGGCACTTGAGCAATCGCAGAAATCTTTATCGGGCGCCAAAACGCTGACCATTGAAGCACGTGACCTTGAACGTCGTCCGCTGCAGACCCGCGAGCTAGAGGGTTTTTCCGGTGCGATTTTTGACCCGCCACGTGCAGGGGCCGAAGCGCAGACCCGCGAACTGGCAAAGTCAGCTATTCCCAAAATTGCCGCCGTTTCATGCAATCCTACAACCCTTGCTCGTGATGCAAAAATTCTGCTGGATGCGGGCTACAAACTCACGAAGGTAGTGCCGATAGACCAGTTTTTATTCTCTGCCCATGTGGAGGTTGTGGCGCTTTTTGAACGCAAGAAACAGCGGGTAATACGACCCATATTCGGTTAGCTATGCGCGAGGCGAAGAATAGCCGTGAGCGAAAGCAACGCTGATTATTTTCCGCGGCTCATGAAAGCCATAAAGGCATTTTGCGCCTCTTTACTCATCAACCGTTCGGCAAAATAGCTGGATTCTTCTTCCATTCGAGCGACGATTTCATCAACGTCACCGCGCAATAAGTGCCGGGTCAGGGCCATCGCTTCCGGCGGGCGTTCTGCCACCCGGTGTGCGGCTGCAATGGCGGCGGCTTCAAAATCACCATCCTCGATAATTTTGCTCACAAGGCCCGCATCTTTTGCATCATCTGGGCCAAGTTCTTCACCCATCGCCAACAGCGAAAAGGCCGCTTTGTAGCCCATCGCGCGCGGGCCGATGAGGGTGGAACCTGCCTCCGGCAGCAGGCCAAGGTCGAGAAACGGGGTTTTAAACCGCGCATTTTTGGAAGCCAGCACAATATCGCAATGAAGTAGCATGGTGGAGCCAACCCCAATGGCCATACCGTCAACGCCTGCCAGCATTGGCTTGGTAACGGTGATAATGGCGCGCAAAAATGCCTGCACTTCCGCGCCCGTGCCGACACCACCCTGGGCGGCCATCATGAAGTCCATGATGTCGTTGCCTGCGGTAAATACATCGGGCAGACCAAGAAACAGGTGGCAGCGAATATCCTCGTCCTTGTCGCCTGATACCAGCGCATCGGCCATCGCCT
>JALSIJ010000213.1 GCA_026981655.1 Rhizobiaceae bacterium
TATTTGGCGCAGACATATTGGGGATACCCCCATCCTCCAGTTTTTTCAAAGCCTCATCCGGTGTTGGTAAATCAGCCGCATGGGTTAACCGCACCAGCACCATATCGGCTGCCGCCAATGGACGGTTAGACGTTTGAACTTCGCCAATGCCCTTGAGCAATATTTGCCACGCCCGGCCCAATACTCGCGGAGAGAGTTTTTCGGCAAATTCCTTGCCGCGCTTGCGCTCTTGTTCCGACAGGGTTTTATCATCGGCGGCCTCCGGTACAAAACGCACCTTGGTAACATAATGAACAAAGCCCGCAAGATCGCTCAAAACCATTGCCGGATCAGCGCCGGAATCGTATTGATACTTCAATTCGCCAAGTGCAGCTTGTACATCGCCCTTCATCACATATTCAAACAGGTCGATAATACGCGCCCGGTCGGCCAAACCCAGCATATTGCGCACATCCTCGGCCTCAACCTTGCCATCCGCATGGGCGATAGCCTGATCAAACAGCGATAGTGCATCGCGTGCAGAACCTTCGCCGGCCCGCGCAATCATTGCCAATGCATCACCTTCCGCATCAACATTTTCCAGCCCGGCAATTTTTTCCAAAAGGCCAACCATTTCGCTGGCTTCAATCCGGCGCAAATCAAATCGCTGGCAGCGTGAAAGAACCGTAATCGGGACTTTGCGAATTTCAGTGGTGGCGAATATAAACTTCACATGTGCCGGCGGTTCTTCAAGGGTTTTCAGCAAACCGTTAAAGGCGTTCTTCGACAACATATGCACTTCATCAATGATATAAACTTTGTAGCGCGCCGAGATCGGCCGGTATTGGGTGGAGGCGATGATATCGCGAATATCATCAATGCCGGTATGGGATGCGGCATCCATCTCTAAAACATCGACGTGGCGACCGGCCATAATCTCTTCGCAATGCTCGCCCATTTCGCCAAGCTCAATATCGGGAGCGTCCTTGTCAGCGGTCTTGTAGTTCAAGGCGCGCGCCAGAATGCGCGCTGTGGTGGTTTTGCCAACACCACGAACCCCGGTTAACATATAGGCTTGGGCAATACGACCACTGGAGAATGCATGGGAAAGTGTTTGCACCATTGGCTGTTGGCCAATGAGATCAGCAAATGAGCTTGGGCGATATTTTCGCGCCAGCACCCGATAGCCGGATGCCGCATCTTCGCTTGGTTTTTTTTCATCACTCATATGATCTGCCGTGGATTTGAACTGTTGGTTCAGGAAGTGAGCCTAGATCAATTGTCGTGATGATGAAAGAAAATGTTGAAACGCAATCGTGGATAAGTGGGAGGCTGGCAAGATGACCCGCGCCGAAACTCGTTGGGGCTGCTTCCTTCCGGATCTGACCCGGTTGGCGAGTGGTACGTCCATCACCAACCTCCCGAAATAATCATATCATGCGCCAGCGTTCGAAAAGCAAGCGGTGATTTAAAAAAAGATAGATTGTATTATTGCTTCCAATGACTAGATTTGCCCAATGAGCTTTCATCTGGATGCACGACTGGGACAAGATACATTGCCCGTAGGTAGGCTTGAACTGTGCGATATTCGTCTGTTAAATGACGCGCGCTGGCCGTGGCTGGTGCTTGTACCACAGCGCTCTGATTGCAGCGAAATTTTTGATTTAAGCAACGATGAGCAATTGCAATTGGCCCGCGAGACCGCATTGATCTCCAAAATGCTGCAAAAAAATTCGTCAGCTGATAAAATAAACACCGGTGCCCTTGGCAATATTGTGCGTCAATTGCATGTGCATGTGATTGCAAGATTTGAAGGTGATGCAAATTGGCCTGGCCCCGTTTGGGGATTTGGCACAGCAGAACGATATTCTGAGGCGGCCGCACGCCTGTTGATTTCTCAATTGCAAAGCGAGATAAAACCCCATGTTTTTTGAACAAACCCAGTTTCCTGAACCTTCGGCCGAACTTATTTTTGCCAATGGCAAAGTAAACAGACAATCAGAATCCCGAACACCGGACTGCCTTGAAAAAGCAATGGCCAATCCGTCTGCGCGCGCTATTGTCTTCGCTAAAGGTCGAGTAATGGTTCAATTCGGAGGTCGGGAACCAGACCCGCTATTTGCGCTTGGTGCGATTGAAAGATTCAACCCAAGGCGAGGCATGGAAGTGTTGCTGGGCTATGAGGACGGCGTTCCCATATTGGCCATTTCGGCAAAATTCGACCCGGAAACTGATACGGAAAAATTGCCCGAAAACATTAAAGCAATTGATTATCGCTCGCTTGCAATTCAGGAGTTATTGCATCCCTCCCGCATGGGAGAAGTGGCGCAGGGCGCGTCACTGTTGGCCTGGCATGCATCGCATCGGTTTTGCTCTCGTTGTGGCCACGAAAGTGCGCAGGCAGATGGCGGTTATAAGCGCATTTGCACCAATTGCGGCACCGAACATTTTCCGCGAACCGACCCGGTGGTTATTATGCTGGCTTTGGATGGGGACAAGTGCCTGATGGGGCGCTCTCATCATTGGGCCGAGGGTATGTACTCGGCTTTGGCCGGTTTTGTAGAGCCAGGCGAAAGTTTTGAAGGCGCAGTTCGTCGGGAAATTGGTGAGGAGGCTGGTATTCAGATAGGCAAGGTGCAATATCGGGCAAATCAGCCCTGGCCATTTCCGTTTTCGCTAATGATCGGCTGTTTCGCTGAAGCCAAATCAACCAGGATCATCATGGACGAAAAAGAGCTTTCCGACTGTCGCTGGTTCAGTCGTGCGGAAATTCTAACCGCGCTTGATCATCCTGAAGATGTCGATTTTTATGTACCGCCCAAAATGGCCATCGCCCATCATTTGATTGATTATTGGGCGAGGTTTTAGTTCAAATCGCACGTTGAACGGAGTGAAGCGCAAGATTTGAACCACCAAAAGAGTGAACGCACGTTGACCCCGGACTTGATCCGGAGGAAGCGCAAGCGAATGGCAAAAAAAAGCGACCGGAAAACTCAAAAACCAATCAATCGTCTTCCCAGCCCTCTTCGATGATCTTGTTAATCGCCGGAATATCCTTGATCACCAGGGCGCGCGGGGTTTTCTCCACGATTCCCAGTTTTCGAAGCGCCGAGATTTGTCGCGAGACAACCTCGCGCCTGGTTCCTACCCGTTCGGCAATTTCTCTCTGCAGCGGTGGCGGGGATATAACCCGCTGCCCCTCATGCCCAAGCCGTGGGCGCGATTTGCGCATGATTTCAACGCAAATTCTGTGTTTGGCCTGCAAGAAGCAATGCTCGGTCAAGCGCATGTTCAGTTTTCTGATACGGGAGGTTAATACCCGCATTATATTCAGGCTGACTTCTGGCGATTCTGCCAAAATATCCAGAAACACCGATTGCGGCATCACGCACATGCGCGAGGTGTTCAGCACCGTCACATTGGCAGCCCGACCCTGATTATCAATTGCGGCAATTTCACCAACAAAGTCATTTGGCCCCATATCGCCAAGAATTATTTCTTTCCCGGTGGCAATGCGCAGGATTACCCGCGCTCTCCCGGTAAGCAAAAACCGCACATCCCTGGATTCGTCTTCGAAATCTATGACGAGTTCGTTTTCACCATATTCACGCCAAAAACACCGCGATGAATAACGCATGACTTCCCGCTCGCTCAGGCATTTGAACAGGTCAATCTGGCTCAAAAGATTCATGATGCTCCCACAATCATATTTGTTTATTGTTATTTTTTTTGCAGGCTAGGCGTGAGCCAGCCAATTGGCAAGTCCACAAAATTGACATCAAAACTTTGATGCACTGGTTTCTGCCAATAATCACTCGGATCTCCTTTGTGCAAACAACTGAATGAGTGCTTTCAGTTTCTTCGTCATGTGCGCGGAAAGCGCTTTGCCTATTCGTTTTGAAGGCCCGTTGGCAACAGCTTCCTTTTCCCAAAGCACAAGCTTTCCAGACCTGGGGTGGTTGGTTGTGCTATTATCGGATTTCTCAATCGCCTGTTGATAGTAGGTATAGGCAGTGATCCTGATTGAAGCGCCAGCCGAATTCCCCGCCGTCCCACGGATGTTAAAATCGACATATAGTGGATTGGATTGAAGGTCGCTTGCTGGAACCAGCTGCTCTTTTCCCTCGACCTCTGCGCCTGAAAAGCTGTATTCAATACCATTGACGGATGCGAGGTTTTTGGCATTTTCAGCCAGGGTTTTACAAATATCAGCCGCGAATTTGCGACTTGTGGAAATGATGCAACGTGCCGCGATCGAATCAAGGCCAGTAAAGTTTTTGATAATTGCCTCATTTGCACTGGCGGCATGAAAGTTGATGAGCAAAATTAGTCCTGCGACGGATGCAGGTTTTAAAATTAAACAATCGAATTTATTCATTTGCTTCTCACCACTCGATGCCCGCATAATTGCAACATAGGATGCCCGGAATTTGTTGCATGCGTATTTTTGCACACTTCATTTCAAATAAATCAAGCCAATCGGAACATATTTTTGAATAATTACGCTGAACAAAATCAAAGCGTTCAATCGAATGCGTTGCACAAACATGTACTGGCAACCGGACGAGAAAAACTGCTGGGGCATATGGCAATGATGCTTTTTGCCGTTTTGATATCCGGGTCATTTACCCTTGGCTCAATGGCGATACCATTCATTGAGCCGGGTGCAATCAATACGGTGAGGTTCTTGTTTGCCTGTGTGGTAATGGGTCTGCTTGTGTATTTTGCCAAGGGTAAATTGGTAATTCCCAAGGCGCCCTGGCGCTTTATCCTGCTTGGGGCGTTGATGGGCGCCTATTTTGTTTTGATGTTTATGGCCTTGCAAACCGCAAGTCCGGTATCAACCGCCGCGGTCTTTACGCTAATTCCGCTGATGAGCACCGGATTTGGTTATTTCATTCTGTCCCAAACCACCAGGCCAGTGGTTGTTATCTCTCTGGTAATTGCAGCAATTGGCGCAGTATGGGTGATTTTTCGCGGCGACATCACGGCTTTGATTAGTTTTGATATTGGCTATGGAGAGTCGATTTTCTTTGTGGGCTGTATGATGCATGCCGCCTATAGTCCGCTGGTAAAACGGCTAAACCGTGGTGAGAGCGTCATGGTTTTCACCTTCTGGACACTGGTTGCGAGTAGCTTTTGGATTGCGCTTTACGGCATGGGCGAGGTAGTTTCCACCAATTGGAGTGAATTGCCTGTAATCGTCTGGGTAACGGTTGCCTATCTGGCAATTTTTACCACTGCCGGCACCTTCTTTTTGTTGCAATTTGCATCCCTGCGCCTGCCATCATCAAAAGTTCTTGCCTATGGCTATCTAACTCCCAGTATTATTATTGTGTTGGAGGGTTTAATTGGTCATGGGTGGGTAGGCCTACCAGTGGCATTTGGAGCTATGATAACCATTATCGGGCTGATCGTGATGAACTTTGCACCAGATAGTTAGGGTCAGGGCCCATTAATTTCATCCATTCTGCGCTCGGTAATTTGATTGCTGAATAGAAGAAATATCGCAGACAATATCAATATTTTCAAGATATTACAACGTATTCAGCGATCAAATTAACTGCGCCCATGGGTTTGAAAGGAAGCACACGCCTGAAAGTAATAAATACTCGAAAAGGTACCAACCTGTCCTTGCGCTTTATTTCATTCATTCGAATACTTCTTTTCAAACAGAATTGTATTAAATTAATGGGCCCTGACCCTAACTACCCAACTCACTAAACCCGGAGACCGTTGGCAAATAGTTTCCCAAGAAACTCAGAGGCCGTATCAAACCTGTTGGAGGCTTTTTTTCTACCCAGTACGGCGCAAATCTGCACATCAAAATCGGCATAATGTTGGGTTGTTGCCCAAATAGAAAATATCAGATGGTGAGGATCACAATCGGCAATTTTTCCTTCATCAATCCAGCCTTGAATGATTGCAGCCTTTTCATCTACCAGATCTTTAAGCGTCCCTTTAATCACATCCTCAATGCGTGGTGCGCCTTGTAAAACCTCATTGGCAAACAGGCGGCTTTCACGCGGGTGTTTACGGGAGATTTCCAGTTTGCGCTGCACATACTGAAGGATTTCATTCAATGGGTCGCCGCTGGCATTAATATTGCGCAATGGGTCCAGCCAGGTATCCAGCAATTGATCCAGCAGAACCCGATGCATCTCTTCCTTGTTGCGAAAATAATAAAGAATATTGGGTTTTGACATACCGGCCGCATCGGCAATCTGGTCAATTGTTGTGCCTCTAAAGCCATTGGCCGAAAAGGTTTCAAGCGCCGCTTCCAATATGCGGCTTTCATTTTCCTGCTGAATTCGGGTGCGGCGTTTCGAATTGGATGCGCGTGATTTTTCCGGTTGGCTCATTTGGCCACTCTTTTTGTGGCACCAATGCCATTTAGAATAATCGTTTTAACGTCCTCACGGGCATTGTCCCACTGGGTGTCTGATAGTTTTTTGCCGCCATTCAGAGTTTTAATCTGATGAACAAAATCAGCATAATGCTGGGTTGAAGCCCAAATCATATATAGCAGATGGCGCGGATCAATCGGGTCAATCAACCCGTCATCAATCCAACGTTGAATGATGACCATCCGGCTGTCAGTCCATTCCCGCAAGGTGGTTTCCAGATAATCCTGGATGATCGGTGCGCCGTGCATAACCTCGTTAGCCCAAATTTTGGACCCGAATGGGTGACTGCGCGATATTTCCATTTTCTTATCGATATAGCGTGACAGCGCCTCAACTGGATCGCTATTTTCATCAAAGGATTGCGCCGCCTCCAGCCAGATAGAAAAAATTTCTTCGATGATTTTCCGGTAGAGTACAAGTTTGGTTGGAAAATAATAATGTAAATTGGCCTTTGGAATGCCCGCCCGGTCAGCAATCATTTGAGTGGTCGCGCCGCGAAATCCGAATTCTGAAAACACCTTTTCTGCCGCCTTGAGAATAAGTCGCTGTTTTTTCTGTCTGATACCCGCTTTCGGCGCAGATTTATTGCGGCGGCTTTTTTTAGCTCTTATGGGCTTCTTCAAAATCTGGTCCATCAAATTCCTGAATAGTTCTAGGCATTACATCATAAAAGAAAAATCTTGACCAGTTGGTCAACACTGATATTCTGATCCAACCAGCGAATTTGTTTTGTAACATATAATAAAAATTAAATTCAATTTAGCTGATAATAAAGGTATTCATCCATGCGGTGGATTTTAGGTTTTCAAGATAGTCATAGCTTGCTCAAAAGGAAACTTAAAATAAATAAACCGCCTGAATGAAAAATTAAAACTGGCGTCTTTTCGGGCCGTAAGTTCGAACAAGGCGCTGGATAAACCCTCGAATTCATTATTCGAGGCATCTGGGAGGAACGAGCATGTCAAGCAGCAAAGCTGCCAAGTCAAATTCTCTTGACAGTTTCTGGATGCCATTTTCGGCAAACCGCCAGTTCAAGCAAACGCCACGCATGTTCGTGGCGGCAGATCGTATGCATTACACTACCTCTGAGGGCAATCAGGTACTGGATGCAACATCAGGCCTTTGGTGTGTCAATGCCGGTCACCGTCGTCCAAAAATCGTTGAGGCTGTGGCCAAACAGGTGGATGAGCTGGATTATGCGCCAGCTTTTCAGATGGGCCATCCCAAGGCGTTTGAATTGGCCGCTCGACTTGTGCAGCTTGCGCCCGATGGCATCAATCATGCTTTTTTTACCAATTCCGGTTCTGAATCTGTGGAAACAGCACTAAAAATGGCGCTTGCCTATCATCGGGTAAAAGGCAATGGCGAACGCTTTCGGCTGATCGGTCGCGAGCGCGGCTATCACGGAGTGAACTTCGGCGGCATTTCAGTTGGGGGCATTGTTTCCAACCGCAAAATGTTTGGCACACTGCTTACAGGCGTTGACCACATGCGCCATACTCACAATCTTGAATTAAACGCCTATTCACGCAATGAGCCGGAACATGGGGCAGAACTTGCCGATGATCTAGAGCGTATTGCCGCCTTGCATGATCCTTCCACTATTGCCGCCATTATCGTTGAGCCGGTGGCCGGTTCTACCGGCGTATTGCCTCCGCCAAAGGGCTATTTGAAACGGTTGCGCAAGATTTGCGATAAGCACGGTATATTACTGATCTTTGATGAGGTTATTACCGGCTTTGGACGCCTCGGCACGCCATTTGCCGCAGACTATTTTGGCGTGACACCCGATATTATGGTCACCGCAAAGGGCCTCACCAACGGTATTATTCCGATGGGTGCAGTGCTGGTGAAATCAGAAATCTATGATGCCTTTATGACCGGGCCGGAACATTTGATCGAGTTTATGCACGGTTATACCTATTCTGGCAATCCGGTGGCATCGGCCGCTGGCCTTGCAACGCTCGATACCTATGAGGAAGATGGGCTTTTAACCCGTGGGAGCGAATTGGCTGATTATTGGGCCGATGCGGTATTCTCACTTAAAGGCCTGCCGCATGTGATCGATCTGCGCACTATGGGACTGATCGGGGCAATTGAGCTTGAGCCGATTGCGGGCGAGCCGACTAAACGCGCCTTTACCGCATTCTTGAATGCCTACGACAAAGGGCTGCTCATTCGTACGACAGGCGATATTATTGCCCTGTCGCCACCGCTGATTATCGAAAAAACTGAGATTGATTTCATTTTTGACACGCTGCGAGACATATTGAAAAACCTGGATTAGGAGACCACACCATGACGCTTAAAAGCAATCATAGAATAAATGGCGACCGGCTCTGGGACATGCTGATGGAGATGGCCAAGATCGGCCCGGGTGTGGCCGGTGGTAACAATCGCCAAACCTTGACCGATGAAGACGGCGAAGGCCGTCATTTGTTTCAAAAGTGGTGCGAGGCAGAAGGCCTGACCATGGGTGTTGACCAGATGGGCAACATGTTTGCAAGGCGCGAAGGCACAGACCCGAACGCGCTTCCGGTCTATGTCGGTTCCCACCTTGATACCCAGCCAACCGGTGGTAAATATGATGGTGTTTTGGGCGTCCTTGGGGGCTTGGAAATCATCCGTACCCTGAATGATCTTGAAATCAAAACCAAACATCCGATTGTGGTGACCAACTGGACCAATGAAGAGGGCACTCGATTTGCCCCGGCCATGCTTGCATCCGGAGTTTTTGCCGGTGTGCTGGAGCAGGACTGGGCCTATGATATTAAAGATGCTGGCGGGAAAAAGTTTGGTGATGAGTTGGAGCGCATTGGCTGGCGCGGCGAGGAAGAAGTTGGTGCCCGTAAAATGCATGCATTCTTTGAATTGCATATCGAGCAGGGGCCAATTCTTGAGATTGAAAATAAAGAAATCGGTGTTGTAACTCATGGGCAGGGGCTTTCGTGGACGCAATTCACCATTACCGGCAAAGACAGCCACACGGGCTCCACCCCAATGCCGATGCGCAAAAATGCCGGCCTCGGCATGGCTAAAATTTTGCAGAAGGTTGATGAAATTGCATGGTCCCACAAGCCCAATGCGGTGGGTGCTGCCGGTCATATCGATGTCTTTCCAAATTCACGCAATGTGATCCCCGGCAAAGTGGTGTTTACGGTTGATTTCAGATCACCTGAGCTTGCGGTGATCGAGGATATGGAGCAACGGCTTGCGGTTGCGGCCAAGGAGATTTGCGATGAAATGGGTCTTGGTCTCGAGATTGAAAAAGTCGGTGGCTTTGATCCGGTTGAATTTGATGAGAGCTGCGTATCAGCTGTGCGTAATGCGGCCGAACGGTTGGGTTATTCGCACATGAACATCATTTCCGGTGCCGGCCATGATGCTTGCTGGGTCAACAAGGTCGCGCCAACCTCGATGGTCATGTGCCCTTGCGTTGATGGTCTTTCGCACAATGAGGCGGAAAATATTTCCAAGGAATGGGCCACCGCCGGTGCCGATGTGTTGTTTCATGCGGTGGTCGAGACCGCGGAGATTGTCGGGTGAAGAGTTTGATGAATATCGGTAATATTAAAATTCCAGTTCAAATTGAACTAGATAGGGCAACGATCGTCGTTCTTGGTGATGTTCTAACCAAGCTGACAGACAAGCTACTGGAAAATAAACAGATTGATCAGCCTCAAGCAATGGCGCTCT
Source organism: Rhizobiaceae bacterium (assembly GCA_026981655.1). Lineage (GTDB taxonomy): Bacteria > Pseudomonadota > Alphaproteobacteria > Rhizobiales > Rhizobiaceae > SZUA-100. Next base: position 10,083 of record JALSIJ010000213.1, read on the forward strand.
GGCATTTAGAAAACGCAATTGAATTGGTTTGTACGGATTCATTTCGGCCTGATTATTCAGATATTCTGGCTGAAACGAAGAAATCAATGGGAGAATTTGAATGACCACAGTAATCAAAAACGGCACAGTTGTTACCGCCGACCGCACCTATAAGGCCGATGTGAAAATTGAAGGTGGGATTATCACCGAGATTGGCGATAATCTTCCCACTAGTGGTTCGGGCGATAAAATACTGGATGCGACGGGCTGCTATGTCATGCCCGGCGGTATCGACCCGCACACCCATCTCGAAATGCCCTTCATGGGCACCTATTCCAGCGATGATTTTGAATCAGGCACACGTGCGGCGCTTTCCGGTGGCACCACAATGGTAGTGGATTTTTGCCTGCCGTCGCCCGGCCAATCATTGCTTGAAGCCATACAGATGTGGGACAACAAGTCGACCCGCGCCAACTGTGATTACTCTTTCCACATGGCGATTACCTGGTGGGGCGAACAGGTTTTCAACGAAATGGAAACTGTGGTTAAGGAAAAGGGCATCAACACATTCAAGCATTTCATGGCCTATAAGGGCGCGCTGATGGTGGATGACGATGAAATGTATTCGTCCTTCAAGCGTTGCGCCGAATTGGGTGCCCTGCCGCTGGTGCATGCGGAGAATGGCGATGTGGTAGCCCAACTTCAGGCCTCACTGTTGGCTGAAGGCAATAATGGACCCGAAGCACACGCGTTTTCACGCCCATCGCAGGTGGAAGGCGAAGCCACCAATCGGGCCATCATGATTGCTGATATGGCCGGAGTACCGCTTTATGTGGTGCATACAAGTTGCGAAGAGGCGCACGAGGCGATCAGACGTGCCCGGCAGAACGGTAAGCGGGTCTATGGCGAGCCATTGATCCAGCATTTAACTCTGGATGAAAGCGAATATGCCAATCCCGATTGGGATCATGCCGCGCGCCGCGTGATGTCGCCGCCATTTAGAAATAAGCAACATCAGGATTCACTCTGGGCTGGTTTGGCGGCGGGATCGTTGCAAGTGGTCGCGACCGACCATTGTGCCTTTACCACCGAACAAAAACGCAATGGCGTGGGTGACTTTACCCAGATACCAAACGGCACCGGCGGGCTTGAAGATCGCATGCCTATGTTATGGACCAACGGCGTCGCCACAGGTCGTTTAACCATGAACGAATTTGTTGCGGTCACCTCGACCAACATCGCCAAAATCCTCAATTGCTATCCGAAAAAGGGTGCCATTCTAGTGGGATCCGATGCCGATATCGTGGTATGGGACCCGGCGCTTGAAAAAACCATAACCGCCGACCAGCAACAATCAGCCATCGACTACAATGTATTCGAAGGCAAGCGCGTCAAGGGCCTGCCGCGCTATACCTTGTCGCGTGGTTATGTCTCAGTGGTCGATGGCGAGATCAAAACCCGCGAAGGCCACGGAGATTTCGTTGCGCGCCAGCCATTTCAGGCGGTTAACAAGGCGCTTTCCAAGTGGAAAGAGGTGACCGCACCACGCAAGGTCGAACGCACAGGCATACCGGCAAGCGGGG
>JALSIJ010000214.1 GCA_026981655.1 Rhizobiaceae bacterium
GGCCCAGATGAATTAACCGCCGAGGCTGCAGATTTATTATACCATTTGCTGGTTGTGCTGCAACTTGGCGGCGTTACATTGGAAGACGTTCTGGGTGAATTACAACGCAGAACCGCACAGTCTGGTCATGAGGAAAAGTCCAGCCGCTGATTTCAATAGACGGGCAAGCGAATTGAAAGGCTTGAATATGGACCAGAAAACCAAGCTGAATTCCTCCGTAATCGGAGAATATGAGGATGGACTTTCGCCATATCGGATCTATACCGCCGAGGAATGGAGCGAATTTCGCGCCGATACCCAATTAACATTAAGCGAAGATGAGGTGTTTCGCCTGCGCTCAATGAACGACCCGATTTCATTAAATGAAGTGCGGGTTATTTATCTTTCCCTGTCGCGGTTGCTTTCAAGCCATGTGGAAGCAGCCCAGCAATTGTTTCATCAACGCCGCAGGTTCCTGAATATAAAGAGTGAAAAAACCCCGTTTATCATTGGTATGGCCGGTTCGGTCGCGGTTGGAAAATCCACCACCGCCCGTATCCTGAAAGAACTGATGTCGCGTTGGCCAAATAGCCCCAAGGTTGATTTGATCACTACGGATGGATTTCTGTATCCCAATGCAGAGCTTGAGGCTCTCGGATTGATGCAGCGTAAAGGCTTTCCCGAGAGCTTTGACCGGCGGGCGGTGTTACAATTCCTATCTGACATCAAGGCCGGTAAACGGCCGATTAAGGCGCCAGTATATTCCCATTTCAGCTATGATGTATTGCCCAATGAATATGCAATAGTTGATCTGCCGGATATTCTGATTTTTGAAGGGCTGAACGTCTTACAGGTCAATGATTTGCCCAAGGATGGCAAGTCAGTGCCCTTTGTTTCCGATTTTTTTGACTTCTCTATCTATATAGACGCGGATGAAGAACTGATCCGTCACTGGTATGTCGAGCGTTTTATGCGCCTGCGGGAAACAGCTTTTACCGATCCCGGTTCCTATTTTCACAGATTTTCAAAAATTTCCCCAGAAGAGGCATTGAAAACCGCAACTGCTCTGTGGGAAGAAATTAACCTGCTTAATCTGCATGAAAACATATTACCGACCCGCCCGCGGGCCGATCTGATATTGCGAAAAGGTGCTGATCATCTGGTGGATCAGGTAACTTTACGAAAATTGTAAAGCGCCGGACTAAAATAATCAGCCCGGCGCTTAAGTGTATTTCGGTGATCGTATAAATCAAATCTGATCTGCGCGATTAACTTCCATCAGCAGTTTTTCAGTTTTGGCATCTTCAATTTTATTGACCAGCTTTCCAGCCTCCTCGTTATCCCGCATTGTTTTGGTGAGTGAGATAGAGGTGTTGACCAGCATAATGGCGGCCATTGCGTAAAATCCCTTGGCCGAAAAGCTCGCTTCGAGAAAATAGATACCACCAGCCATCATTCCGGCAGCCAATACAAAGCTTGCGGTGGTGAATGTGGTCCATGCGGATGAGTGTTTTACAGCTGTCTCAGTCATTTGTTTGTTCCTTTAATTGGTTGAGTTGGTCAGTTTGTTCAGGTAGATTTTTTACCGGCTTTTTTGGCCAGTTTTTTTGGAAAGACGGGCAAGCACATCTTCAGCACTGGTTTTAAGTGGAGTGCCACAACCGGCCTCTGCCAGCTTTTCGGTGATGTTGATCGGGTTACCTGTCTGCAGCATCTCGTCAATTGCCTGCGAAGTAAGATCATGCCGGGTCTGGCGCTGGCGCAATTTATTCAGAGTTGTTTCTGCATCTTCAAGCGTGTTCAGCCCGGTTTGCAATGGCTGGTCGCGTAGTTTGTGCACCCGGTCGGTTGCGGTGGCAATTCTTTGTCCACGGCGTAATTCACGCAATTTCATTTCGGCCTGCTGAACATTTAATTTTAGGCGTGAAAGCTCTTTTGCATATAGTTCCTGTGCTTCGGCAGATGTTTCCCGTTCGCTTTCCATCAATGCAATGCAAGTGGCAGCTTCCTGGGCAAGGTCGTGTTTATCTTGTTTGAGTGCAACAATTGTTCGTTGTTCGAGGTCATCAATACGTTTTACCAAAACCTCATGTTGATTTTTTTCCTGCCTGCTTTGGGCAATGGCAACTGCTACGGATTTTCTGGCAGCCGATACACCCTGTGCGGCCTCTCGCATTTGTTGGTCTAAAAGTGTCAACGCATGGCGGTCGCTAAACTCTTCAGCCGCGGAATGGCTAGCACCTCGCATGAGGGTTAGAATTTGTTTGATCATCTGGTTTTCTCCTTGTATGGTCTTCATGAACGTCGTTCACAAAACCAATATAGTAATCGGTGAACGATGTTCAAGATTTAAATGAACGATGTTCACAAATCGACTGATTAAGGTTAATAAATGGGAAAAAGAGAAGCTGCGCATAAGCTACTGACAGAAAAGCTACTCACTGCTGCAATCAATCGGGTAGAAAAATCAGGGTTGGAACAATTGCGCGCGCGCGATATTACCAATGATGCGGGTTGCGCATTGGGCACATTGTATAAATGCTATGATGATCTGGATGACCTGATTATTCATGTGAACTCAAAAACCCTGGGCTTGATGAAAAAAGCCCTGGGTGATGCTGGATCGAATATATCTGATCCAGTCGAAGCGTTAAAAGCATTGGCGATTGCTTATCTTGATTTTGCCGTCGAGAACAAAAACCTGTGGTCTGCGGTTTTTAAACATCGATTGCATGAGGACCAACCCACCCCGGAATGGCACCGGCTGGAGAATATGGCATTGCTTGATTTGATCGCAAAACCAATGAGCGCGATTAATACAGATCTTGATGAGCAACAATTGCAAGTTCGCTGCCGCACCTATTTTGCCGCCGTGCATGGCATTGTATCAATCAGTTTGCAGGACCGGTTTATTTCGCTTTCCGGAGACCTGCTTCGCTCCGAACTTGAGCATTTTGTCGAAAGATTGGCCAACTAGCTAAAGCTTGTCTCAGAAATGCGGGAACCGGTTTTGGGAATAAAGACATGCGGCAACAAAGAAAGCTTGTCTCCCAAAAATGGGAACCGGATAGAATTAAAGTATGTCGAATGAGTATGCCTGAATGTGATATGCTTTAGGTTCCAGCCCCTAACTCTCCTCATCAAAGCGATTTTCCACCAGTTCCTGCAAAGCATCGAGAACGTCGTTGGCTTGCCTGCCGCTGGCGGAAACTTCAATACAGCACCCGGAAGATGCCGCGAGCATCATCAATCCCATGATTGACGTGGCACATACGGACGCGCCGTTCTTTGTAACCAGAACCTTTGCATCAAACCGTTCTGCGGTTTTAACAAACTTTGCGGAAGCACGGGCGTGCAGGCCCTTTTTATTGATAATATTCAACAGGCGCGATGGTGCAGTGCCCGATTTTGTTTCAACACTAGGGTCAGGACCCATTAATTTCATCCATTCTGCGTTGGTTAAGTTAATGGCCCCTGACTTTATTCACTGGCCTGATAACACCTGACTTGCCACATTAATATATTTACGGCCTGAATCCTGCGCCTCATTCAGGGCGAGATCCATGTCGTCCTCACTGCGCACGCTGGCAAGTTTTATCAACATTGGCAGGTTCACACCGGCAACAACCTCTATGGTGCCGGTTTCCATGACAGAAATTGCAAGATTGGACGGCGTGCCACCAAACATATCTGTCAGTAGGATAACGCCTGTGCCATTATTGACCTCGGATACGGCATTTAAAATATCAAGCCGCCGCTTTTCCATGTCATCATCCGGCCCAATGGAAATCGTGCTCAGTTGATTTTGTGGTCCCACCACATGCTCCAGTGCCAATCTAAACTCATGTGCCAGCCCGCCATGGGTAACCAGTACAAGTCCTATCATTAATTAGCTTCCTTCAGCCGTTGCACTATTCGTTTTTTAAAAACGACCCGCAAAAATGCCTAATATTTTTCTGAAAGTTCATTGTGGCAGGCTTGAAAGTGGTTGCAAGTTTTTTTCTTAGACTGCGTCATGTTTTCATGGAAGCAGTCAGGTTGCGAAGAGTGGCCCGATGCTTATGCATCGCTCCCGCGAAGGCTGGTGCGTAGCGCCAAATTGCCGTGAGCAAAAAAAACAGAGCGATTCCGTCAAAGACGGACACGCTAGTGTCCCTATGATTAAAAGCGACAATTTTAAATGCGGTTAAGCATCAAACTAACCGGTCAGGTGCATAGCTTACTTAGATTTGCGGTAATAATCTGGTAAGATTGTTCCAATTGATATTGGGGAACATAAATTTCAGGCAGGGAAACACCATTGATATTTCGGCTGTTTTCCAAAGGCATACGGCTCAGTTTTTTCAGCGGTTCAATTTTAACCACCAGATTAATCACTGTTGAGGCAACAAAGGTTTTTTTATAAATACCAAATCCACGAACCTCACACATGCCTGATATATCCATCGGGCATTCGCCAATCAGGCGACCATTGGCGCTGTGCAATAAAGTCTGATCATCGGCAACCATTGCCGCAAATTGGACGTTTTTGCTTGCCCGGTCAATTAAATGCAGCATCAAAGATGTTTTTCCAGACCCTGACGGCCCACAGATTAAAATGCCCCTATTGCCAATAATCAGGCAATTGGAATGCAGGTTTTCATGGTTTTGATTATTCTTCTGCAAGGCATCATACCTATTTATCAGCAGGTAATTTGACGATAAACCGGGCACCGGTAATACCGGTGCCATTTTCCACATTGGTCACCCGGATTGTACCACCATGCGCTTCAATGATTTGTTTGGAAATTGACAGTCCAAGGCCTGAATTTTGTCCAAACTCTTCCTGATCAGGACGGTCAGTATAAAATCGCTCAAAAATGCGGTCGATTTGTTCTGCCTGAATACCTGGCCCATTATCTTCTACCGTCAGAAAAACCCAACGGTCCCTGCGCTCCAGTGTAACCGAGATTTTGCCGCCCGGTTTTGGAACAAATGAGCAGGCATTATCCAACAGGTTGTTGATCACCTGTCCAAATCGGCTTTCGATGCCGGAAATAACAAAGGGTTTGAGGTTAACAACCGGCGGGATAGTCAGGAGCCGTCCGGAAAGACCTTTTCCAATGATGCCGGTGGTTTTGAGAATATTAAAAAAGATTTTAACCCCATCATCGGCTTTATCCCGACCAAGGCGCTGTCTCTTGATATCAAGCAACAGCTCTTCTAAATCAAATTCATTTGCGTCCTCGCGGGCCAGTTCCGCATCCAGTCTGGAGGCATTGGAAATATCCGTAATCAGCCTGTCCAGCCGGATCACATCATGCTGAATAACATCCATCAATCGCTGGCGTTGCAGGTCGGTTTTCACCAGCGGCAGAGTTTCAACCGCACTGCGCAAAGAGGTGAGCGGGTTTTTCAGTTCATGACTGACATCAGCGGCAAAACTTTCAATAGCTTCGATGCGCGAGTAAAGCGAAGACATCATATCGCGAAGGGCAATTGAAAGGTGGCCGATTTCATCTTGCCGATCAGAGAAATCAGGAATTTCCTGTCTGGAATTCCCTTTTAACCGCACCCGCTCGGCAGCCGCAGATAAACGGCGCAGGGGTTGCGCAATAGTGCTTGCAAGAAAAATCGACAACAGCATTGTCACAATTGCTGCAACCGCCGTTACACGAACAATTGCCAGCCTTTCAGCCCGTACAATTTTGTCAATGTCATCGCCCTTAGTGGAAAGCAACAGCACTCCAAGAATCGCCCGAAAACGCTGAACTGGCACCGCAACAGACACAACCAGTCTGCCCGCATCGTCTACCCGCACAATACTGGCAGGAGCTCCGGTCAGAGCCGTTACCACCTCAGGGTATTTTGTTCCATCGCCACCAGGATATTCTTTATATACAGGCAGGTCAGTACGAAGCAGCCAGCCATTTACAATATCATCAAACCTATCGACTAAATTTTTGTCTCCAGCTGCAACGGCAGGCAGGTCGTACCTTAAAATCTGGCCGCGGGAATAAAGATGGCGCGAGTCAATAATGATCAACCCATTCGGGTCATAAATTCTGGCACGCGTTCGGGTCGGTGAAATCAACTGGCGTAAAACCGGTGCAACCTGTTCCGGATCTATTGGAAAATCTAGATTGCTTAAACTGTCATCGGTCGGAAAAATGCTTTCGCCTGCCTGTAATTCAACCAGTTTATCTGGATCAATTGTCAGGGAATTCGTCTCGACCGTGGCCGATGCTGCAATGGCGCTGGAAATAATTTGTCCTTGAATTAAAAGGCTTTCAACTCGGGCATCGGTAAGTCCGGCTCTAAACTGATTAAGATAGAGAATGCCTGAAAGTAGAATAATCAGTGCAGTAAGATTGAGAAAAATTATCCGCCGCGTAATGCTGGTGAGCAAATGCAATCGAAAAAAACGGGTAATCTTGCTCAAAATTTTGCGGATTAGACCAAACCGCCGGGTGCTGCCAACTTTGCCTTTGGGCGGATTCCCGGTTTCAGTTGATATATTATTGTCAGCCTCAATGGCCATTGCTTAGTGCTCCGGGAAGGGCCCGGTTCAACAATTTTGGTGGCTCAAGTTTGTGCCGATATTTGTTACACTGAAGCAACGGTCCCCTAGCCTTCCTTAAATCGGTATCCCACGCCATAAAGCGTATCAATCATATCGAAATTATCATCAACCGCCTTGAATTTTTTTCTCAACCGTTTGATGTGGCTGTCAATCGTCCGATCGTCAACATAGACTTGATCATCATAGGCCGCATCCATCAGCGCATCCCGGCTTTTTACCACACCAGGTCGTTGTGCAAGCGAATATAAAATCAGAAATTCAGTAACCGTCAACGTAACCGGCCGTCCATCCCATTCGCAGGTATGGCGTTCTTGGTCCATGCTGAGCAACCCCCGCTCAAGGCTTTTGGATGGGTCACTTTTTGTTTTTAAGCCGCTTTCGCCCCGTTGGGATACCCGACGAATAACCGCACGCACCCGTTCGATCAGCAATCGTTGTGAAAACGGTTTCTTGATAAAATCATCGGCGCCCATTTTAAGGCCAAACAATTCATCAATTTCCTCATCCTTCGAGGTCAGAAAAATGACCGGTAAATCTGATTTTTGGCGCAAGCGGCGCAGTAATTCCATACCATCCATGCGCGGCATTTTTATATCGAAAATCGCCAGATCGGGCAGTTTGGCAGTAAGGCCATCCAGCGCCGATGCACCATCCGTATAGGTGTCGACCTTATAGCCTTCAGCTTCGAGAGCAATCGACACTGATGTCAAAATATTTCGATCATCATCGACAAGAGCGATGGTCGTCATGATAGTATTCTCCAAAATTCTTTTATGCTTATACGTCAACAAATGGTCAATGGCGATAAAATTGCGCGTAAATTGTGGCAATCCGGTTAACTGGCGGGTTAACCCGCAGGTATTTTGCCGATTTATCAAGCAGTTAACCAGCAAATGAAGCGAATAGTGAATAGGTAAATAATGACTTCCTCAAATAATACCACCATCGCCAGCAATATTTGGCACCAAATGCAAGTTGCAGCATTGGGCACACTGGAAAAAAGCGGTTTCCCGCATGTCTCATTAGTAACAGTAGTACCGCGAAATGATGGATCAGCCCTGTTGTTACTTTCCGGTCTTGCAAGGCATACAGAGAATATCAAACGCGATGGACGTGCATCCCTGCTGGTCAGTGCCGTGCCGATGCGGGAAGAAGTGCCGGCAGAAAAGCTGGGTAATCATGATCCCCAAAAAGGTCCCCCGGAAGATCCATTGGCAGATGAGCGCATTACGGTTCACGGACATATAGAAGAACTGCCCGCTGATCAGATTGAATTCGGGAAAATCACTTTTCTTGACCGTCACCCGACGGCAAGCCTCTATATCGGATTTCAGGATTTTGCACTTTATAGGTTTTGTCCATCCAAAATATTCCTGGTTGGTGGGTTTGGTCGTATTGAAACGCTGCCTTCAAAAATTTTGCAGATGTAATGGCCCCGCAATAAAATACTAATCGTTTAGTGTTGCAATTAATTTACACTGTTTGGAATTTAATCGATTAAATAATTGAAAAGACTACTTAATTACATTTTTTTACTTGTATTGAATATAGTTTTAGGCTCTTAGGTTAGCCAAGCCTCTTAGGGCTAATGATTTGCTCTAAACATATCGCAAAACTCAACACATATACCCAATCTGGTAAAAGGTAGGCACCGTGAAACAATCAGGCACCTGGAATAAAGCATTTGATTTAGAAAAAAGTGGCCTTGTCGGTTTGGGCGATCAAAGCATAATTCACTGGAATTATGACGAAAAACTGCTTCAGCAAACTGCACTGATGCGCGGTGAAGGCGTTGAAACCAATAAGGGTGCTTTACTGGTAACAACCGGTCAGCATACTGGTCGCTCGGCGACAGACAAATATATTGTGCGTGATGAAAATACCGAAAACACCATTTGGTGGGATAATAACAAATCCATTACAGCCGATCAGTTTAGTCTGCTGCATCAGGATTTTCTTATACACGCAAAAAACCGGGAACTGTTTGTGCAGGATCTTTACGGCGGTGCTGATCCGGAGTTTCGCATCAAGGTAAGGGTGATTACCGAGTTTGCATGGCATTCTCAATTTATCCGTCATTTGCTGCGTCGTCCGGAAATTGCAGAATTGGCTGAATTTGTGCCGGAGTTCACTATTATCGATTTGCCAAGTTTTAAAGCAAACCCCGAGCGTCATGGTTGTAAATCTGAAACCGTCATTGCCGGTGATCTGACCAAGGGCATTGTCCTTATTGGCAACACTGAATATGCGGGCGAAATTAAGAAATCCGTATTTGGCGCCTTGAATTACTTCCTGCCAGAACGTGGGGTTATGCCGATGCATTGTTCGGCAAATGTCGGTTCGAACGATGATGCGGCTTTGTTTTTTGGTCTTTCCGGCACCGGAAAAACCACCCTTTCTTCCGATGCCAGCCGCACCCTAATTGGTGATGATGAGCATGGCTGGTCTGACAATGGTATATTCAATTTCGAAGGTGGCTGTTATGCCAAGACCATTCGTCTTTCTGCCGAGGCGGAGCCTGAAATTTATGCCGCAACCCAGACCCCTGGCGCTGTGCTTGAAAATGTAATTCTGGATGAAAATGGTCAGCCGGATTTTGATGATGGCTCATTGACCGAAAATGCCCGTGTCGCTTATCCGATCCATTTTATTCCTAACGCATCTGATACGGGCATGTCGTGTAACCCAAAAAATATCATCATGCTAACGGCCGATGCCTCTGGCATTTTGCCCCCAATTTCCCGGATGACCCCGGCTCAGGCCATGTATCATTTCCTTTCCGGTTACACGGCAAAAGTTGCTGGCACCGAAAAAGGTGTTGTTGGTACACAGGCAACCTTCTCCACCTGTTTTGGGGCACCGTTTATGCCGCGCCATCCATCAGTCTATGGAAATCTGCTGAAAGACAAGATCGCTAAACATGGCGCAACCTGCTGGCTGGTGAATACCGGCTGGACGGGTGGTGCTTATGGAACCGGTTCGCGCATGCCAATCAAGGCGACCCGCGCTTTGTTGAATGCAGCCCTTGATGGCAGCCTGAATGATGTCGAAATGCGCATTGATCCAAATTTTGGCTTTGAAGTGCCAATATCTGTTGCGGGTGTTGATGATGCCTTGTTAAACCCACGTGAAACCTGGGCCGACAAGCAGGCCTATGATGCGGAAGCGCGGTTGTTGGTAAGCAAATTTATCGAGAATTTCGAAAAGTTTGAAAGCCATGTGGATGGCGTGGTGTTGAATGCCGCACCACAAATCAGGCAGGCGGCTGAATAAGCATTAATTCAAGAGTTAACGAAAAAGGCCTGTCATCATTCTGACAGGCCTTTTTTATTTTGGCCAATAAATAAAATCTACCGCCGTGCCATAAAGGCAAGCCGTTCAAACAGGTGCACATCCTGCTCGTTTTTCAGCAATGCCCCATGCAGTTTCGGCAGTGCATTGACGGATTTTTCCCGCAGGGTTGCCGGGTCCACATCGTCGGATACAAGCAGCTTTATCCAGTCGAGTGCTTCAGATGTGGATGGTTTTTTGCGCAGGCCCGGGGTATCGCGAATTTCATAAAATTGAGTGAGTGCCTCACGCACAAGGTTCTTTTTAATGTCAGGAAAATGCACATCAACGATCTGCTCCAGAACATCGGCTTCCGGAAAGGCGATATAGTGGAAAAAACAACGGCGTAAAAACGCATCTGGAAGTTCTTTTTCGTTGTTTGAGGTGATGATCACAATCGGGCGATGCCGTGCCTTGATGGTCTCGCTGGTCTCATAGACAAAGAACTCCATTTTATCGAGCTCCTGCAAAAGGTCATTCGGAAACTCAATATCGGCTTTGTCGATTTCATCAATCAGCAGCACAATTTTTTCGCCCGCTTCAAAGGCTTCCCACAATTTGCCCTTTTTAATGTAGTTTTTAATGTCATGAACGCGCTTTTCACCCAGCTGTGAATCACGCAATCTTGAAACCGCATCATATTCGTAAAGCCCCTGTTGCGCCTTGGTGGTAGATTTGATGTGCCATTCCATCAGTTTCAGCCCCAATGATTGCGCAACCTGAATGGCAAGCTCGGTTTTGCCGGTGCCGGGTTCGCCCTTAATCAGTAAGGGCCGTTCCAATGCAATCGCTGCATTTACCGCGATATTAAGGTCGTCAGCTGCAATATAGGTGCTTGTTCCGGTAAATTTGTTCAACTGTTCGCTCATAGATTTGCTCGGCCCTTATGGTTTTAGCGGGGATAAGTCGGGCAACATAATGGCTTCATTGGGTAAGCGCAATGCGATGCCGGGTAAATCGATTTAAATCATGAATTCTGTAACTTGCATGGGATTGGGTAATCTCTTGGCCCAGGGCATTGCTCAACAAATCTCACCTTTTATTGACAGATCTGTCCTTGTTTACGCCGTTAATGGTACCAATCTTGAGGGTGAGGACAATCAATGTTCAACAAGTGTGGAGCAAACAAATGCAAACTGAAACCATGTTTTAGGCGCATTAATCGGGACCGGTTAAACGGCAATTTCCTGATGCGTTTAAGAGCAAAAGGAGGTTGTTATGACCATCTCAAAATTGAAAACTCTTACTGTTGCAACAATTTTTGCTGTTGGTGCATCATTTGCCTTATCGGGTGGCTCTCATGCCCAGGGCTTGCAATGCGGCAATCGTGCAAAAATGGTGAAAACACTTGATAAGCGATTTAAGGAAGCCCGCTTTGCTATGGGCCTCGCCTCTAACATCAATTTGTTTGAGGTGTTTATTTCCCAAAAGGGTACATGGACCATTCTTTCCACCCGCGCCAACGGTGTGACCTGCATCGTTGCGGCCGGGAAATCATGGGTCAACATGCCAGCAGAACTTTCAGGTGATGCGGTGAATTATTAGGAGTGAATAGACTTTTAAGTGGCTTTCCAGCTCGTCGTAACACTCCAACTGAGCCGATAGGCGAAGCGCTTTTAGTGATCGCACGTTGACCCCGGACTTGATCCG
>JALSIJ010000215.1 GCA_026981655.1 Rhizobiaceae bacterium
TCAGCAATGACAACGGCTGCTGAATCACCCACATAGCGCACATATTCAGTGGCCAGTGCAGACCATCCGCCCATATTCATCGGGCTGCCATCTTTGGAATGAACCATCCAGCCACAAATGATGTTTGCAATTCCGTCGCCGGTCAGCTGCTTGCCATCAAGCACGGCAACCACGCCGGGCATGGCTTCTGCGGCTGATTTATCAATGCCATTGATTTTTGCATGGGCATGGGGTGAGCGAACAAAGGCGGCATAGTGCATGCCCTCGACTTTAAAATCGTCCGTATATTTTCCCTTACCTGTGATAAATCTCTTATCTTCCTTGCGCAATACGCTTGCGCCAATGCCTTCAACTCCCATGGAATTTTCTCCTCCAAATTATTGTGCCGTCTTTAACCCGATTGTTTTTTATTTTTGTTCGGGTTTGCGGCTTGATCACGTAAATTTAGGCATCTGCCATTTTGTCTGATGCCGCCTGAATGCTTTTGACAATATTGTGATAGCCGGTGCAGCGGCAGATATTGCCCTCAAGCTCAGCGCGAATTGTCGCCTCATCAAGCTTTGCACCGTGGCGTTCAATCATATCAACCGCAGACATAATCATGCCCGGTGTACAAAACCCGCATTGCAGACCGTGGTTTTCGTGGAATGCTGTTTGAACCGGGTGCAATTCATCGCCTGTTGCCAATCCTTCGATGGTGGTGACCTCACTGCCACTGGCCTGAACGGCTAACATGGTGCAAGATTTAACCGCTTTACCATCGACATGCACAACACATGCGCCGCATTGGGAAGTATCACACCCCACATGGGTGCCGGTTAATTTCAGATTTTCTCTAATGAATTCAACAAGTAGTGTCCGGTCCTCGATGTCTCCTGACACCTCTTTACCATTCACTTTCATGGATATTGCCGTCATATTTTTCTCCCAATAAACGGAAATGGCGATCCCGTGAACCGGGTTTTCTGCCATACAATTTGTTTGCCTGTTTTGATGATTTAAGTGTAAGGCGCAAATCCATTTGTTGGCAAGTGTTTAATGCGTTTGACAATAATCAAGTAGTAGAATTTTTGTGATTCCCACTGGTGAATTACTCATGCTAAGCAGCATTGCGTTTCTTGCTCGAGGGATAAAATGGTACTGGAAATTTACAATTCATTTCGCGCCATGCCATTATGGGTGCAGGCCTGGGTGGCGTTAATACTAGTGCCGGTTAATATGGCGAGCCTTTATTTCTACAGCGAACCAGCGGGTTTGTGGATTTCATTTTTGGCTATTGGCGCAATGGCGATGAACCTGCCGGTAATGCTATACGATCGCGGCTTTTCCAAAATGATGGCGATCCCGCACCTCGTTCCGTGGACTATTCTGGTCCTGTGGATATTCTTTTATCGGCCCGAAGCCAGCGGCAATTACGATATTTATCTCACCATATTATTGACCGTCGATACAATCTCGCTGTTGTTTGATTTCCCCGATGCGATCAAATGGCTGAATGATGAGCGCACACCTGCGGGGAAGTAACGAGCAGTGCGAACTCAATCCAATAAATTCCTATTTCGGGTGCAGCACGACTTTGGTGTTCATGGGGATTTTGTTGTAAAGCTCAACAAC
>JALSIJ010000216.1 GCA_026981655.1 Rhizobiaceae bacterium
TCAAACCGCGCATTGCTATCTGTAGTAAATTCACCCTCATATTTATAAGGACCGTAAAGTGCTAAATAACCTCCCTTTGACAAAATTTTTCCAACGCCCGTAAACAGCGCTTCCACGTGCTGCCACGACATAATGTGCACCGCATTTGCAGCATAAACCGCATCAACATCACTCACCGGCCAAGTCTGCTGTGCCACATCCAGCACCATTGGTGCCCGCACATTTGAGCTCCCCTCACGCTCAATCCGCTCATTGATTATGTCATGATTTTCTGAAAGATCACTGGTCTGCCACACAATATCCGGCAACAGGCCACCCATATAAACCGCGTGCTGCCCCGTACCACTGGCAATTTCCAACACATAATGACAAGACGCGAATAATGGCACCAGCACTTCAGCAATATGGGATTTGTTATTCTCGGCCGCCTGACTAATTCCACTCATACAACTTTACCCCTGCCTTCCAAAACCAATCCACAAAATTTATCGTAACACCTTGCATTTAGCTGACCACGCGCTCAAAGTCTCATCAAGAATCGGAGAAAACTGATGAGATCAAAATTTATCGCATATGCAATCGTGTTTTTGGCAACTCTATCGAGCCTTCAGGTGGGCGTTTCAGCAAATGCCCAGGAATTGCTGGACAGCTATATCGCAAGAATAGGCCCGAATGATCATTTCAATTCTCGAGGACTCCGCTTAAAAAGTGCGGCCGCCATCATTCGTCAGGACCGGGCAAATTATCACAAATTTGGCAAAGCCGATGGGGAAGACGAATATGATTCATATTTTAGCTCGAAAGCCAATCGCGGCCGCATGGAGCGCATGTTGCGCAATGGTCGAAGCTCTGGCTCTGCCATCAATGCAATTATCAACCATCAACCCTTGATCAGAGTGAAAATCTACCGCAATTCTGTCATCGTCAAAGTTCTGTAATATAAGAACATTGTTTTTATGGAATAAATATTTGAAATTTGGCGAGATTGATCAAGACTGAATCATAAACTAACCGGGCTTGGGGGCCACATGCGCAAAACAATCATCCTTTTATCCGTACTTTCAGCTGGCTGCGTTCCAAGCGAAACGCTTCAGGTCAATTCAGAAAATCAATCCACTGTCACCGGTTCATCCTGCGAAGGCAGTGGTGCCAGTTTCTGCACCTTTATCAACAGCCCGGTTAAGCTCGGCAAAAAGGAAATCAGGCTGCCGGGTCGGGAGTTTCCATTTTTCCTGACCGAACAAAAACTGAAATTCGTTGATGCCAGCCACCGACAGTGGGAAGCGCCAATTAATACGCTTACCGATGGCGCATCAATTCCCCCGGCTTTGATCGGTGTCATCGGCAACCCGCGCGCCAAAGAATTCATCAATGCAGCAACAATCCACGACGCCTATTGCGCCACCGGTAATGAACAGAAATCATCCTATCACACTGCCTCATGGCAGTTGGTTCACCGCATGTTTTACGATGCCTTGCTAATTGGCGGAACAAAGCCGACAAGGGCTAAAATCATGTATGCGGGCGTATATCTTGGTGGGCCGCGTTGGGGAAAAATCAAAAGCGCTAAGCTGACAACCACGGTTGGCGGCAGCG
>JALSIJ010000217.1 GCA_026981655.1 Rhizobiaceae bacterium
CGATGTGTGGGAAAAGGTGGCGCATTCTTCCAGAATTACTGAAGGGTTTAATCTGGATAAAAAGCAGGTAATATTGAATATCTTTCAATACGTTTTGGAAGTCAGATAATCCCGATCAGGAACGAATTTAAATGGGCGACAAGCCAAAATTTTATATAAGTACGCCGATTTTTTACCCCAATGGCATCCCCCATATCGGCCATGCCTATACGGCGATTGCGACCGATGTGCTGGCGCGTTTTCAACGCCTGGCCGGCAAAGATGTGCTCTTTGCCACCGGCACGGACGAGCATGGCTTGAAAATGCAGCAAACGGCCGAGGAACAGGGTATCTCGCCCCAGGAATTGGCCGACAAAAACTCCGCCGTATTTCGTTCGATGAGCGATCATCTCAATTGTTCCTATGATGATTATATTCGCACCACTGAACCTCGCCACCATGCCTCTGTGCAAGAGATTTGGCGACGGATGGAAAAGAATGGCGACATCTATCTGGGCCAGTATTCCGGTTGGTATTCGGTGCGCCAGGAAGCTTATTTCGAAGAGGAAGAAACCACCGTTGGCGAAGATGGTGTGCGCCGTGAGCCTTTGGGTTCACCAGTCGAGTGGACGGAAGAAGAGAGCTATTTCTTTAAGCTCTCCGCCTATCAGGATCGTCTGCTTGAATGGTATGAGCGTGAACCCGATTGCATAGGGCCGTCACAACGCCGAAATGAGGTTTTGAGTTTCGTTAAGGGCGGTCTGCTCGACATTTCAATTTCCCGCACGACATTTGACTGGGGCATCAAAGTTCCCGGCAGCGATACCCACGTTATGTATGTCTGGCTCGATGCGTTGACCAACTATATCACCGGCGCCGGGTTTCCCGATGAGGCCGGTGAGAAGTGGAAATACTGGCCCGCCGATGTGCACATTGTCGGCAAAGACATTGTGCGTTTTCACGCGGTCTACTGGCCAGCTTTTCTAATGTCAGCCGGGCTTGCCACCCCGAAGCGTGTTTTTGCCCACGGTTTCCTGTTTAACCGTGGTGAAAAAATGTCAAAATCTGTGGGCAATGTGGTTGACCCCTTTGCCCTGTCTGAGACCTACGGTGTCGATCAGGTGCGGTTTTTCTTCCTGCGCGAAATTCCATTTGGCAATGACGGCAACTACAATCACGAGGCGATCGTCAACCGCATCAACGCTGATCTTGCCAATGATCTTGGAAATCTCGCCCAACGCTCACTTTCGATGATTTTTAAAAACCTCGATGGTAAATTGGGTGTGCCTGGCGAATTCAGCGCCGAAGACCGCGAAATATTGACGGCTGTTGACGGGCTGCTTGATGGCTTGCAGGCCGCTATTGACAAACAGGCAATCAACCAGGCACTTGCCTCAATCTGGGCCGTTATTGGCGATGCCAACCGTTATTTCGCTGGTGAAGCCCCGTGGGCGCTCAAAACCAGCGACCCGGCTCGCATGGCAACCGTGCTTTATGTGACTGCTGAAATTATCCGGCAGGTGGCAATTCTGGTGCAGCCGGTTATGCCGGAAAGTGCCGCCAAGTTCCTTGATATGCTGAAAATTCCTGCGGACAAACGCGACTTTGCCGCCTTGGGAGAGGCCGGACGGCTTTCAGCTGATACCGTAATCGAAAAACCTGTTGCGGTGTTCCCACGTTTTGTTGAGGCTGAAAGCTGATGTCTATCGCGCAATATTTGGTTGATAGCCATTGCCATCTGGATTTCCCGGATTTTGCCGAGGAATTGGATGATATTGTCGCGCGTGCTGAAGCCGTTGGCGTCAAACGCATGGTTACCATCTGCACAAGAGTGAAAAAGTTTGATCAAGTTCTGGCCGTGGCCGAACGCTTTGAGCCGGTGTTTTGCTCAGTTGGAACCCATCCGCATAATGCTGATGAGGAACTCGATATTTCTACGGATCGTTTGGTTGAATTGACCAACCATCCAAAAGTGGTGGCGATTGGCGAGGCCGGGCTAGATTATCACTACGATAAAGCACCGCGCGATGCGCAGGCCGAAGGTTTTCGCAATCACATCGCCGCTGCCCGTGAGACCGGTCTGCCGTTGGTTATCCATGCGCGCTCGGCTGATGAGGATATGATCAAGATTTTGCGTGAGGAAACGGAAGTTGGGAAATTTCCGGCAATTCTACATTGTTTTTCATCTGGCAAAAAACTGGCAATGACTGGCGTAGAACTAGGCTTGTTTGTTTCTTTTTCTGGAATTCTTACATTCAAGAACAGTCAGGATATTCGCGATATTGCCAAGGGCGTACCTCTTGACCGGCTGTTGGTGGAAACAGATGCGCCTTATCTTGCGCCGGTGCCGATGCGTGGCAAGCGCAATGAACCTTCCTATGTGGTCAATACGGCCAGCGTTCTGGCCGAAGTCAAAGGGGTGAGTGAGGCCGAAATTCATCAGGTCACCACAGAGAATTTTTTCAGCCTTTTTGGCAAAATTCCTCGTCCCGCTGAATTTCCTGCAGCAAGTTAAGCACCCAAGATGAATGACAACCATCCCAAATTGAGATTTACCATTCTTGGCTGCGGTTCTTCGCCCGGCACCCCGCGTATTGGCAATGACTGGGGCCAGTGTGACCCCAAAAATCCGAAAAACCGGCGCAGGCGTGCATCATTATTGGTTGAGCAAATCGGCAAGGATGGCACAACCACAATTGTGGTGGATACCGGGCCTGATTTCCGCGAGCAGATGCTCGATGCGGGCGTGGAGTTTGCTGAAGGGGTGCTTTATACCCACGGCCATGCCGACCATATTCACGGTATCGACGATCTGCGCGCCTTTGCCATCAACCGTCGCCAGCGGGTCAATATTTATGCCGATGAGGCCACCTCAAAGCGTTTGCATCAAGGTTTCGGCTATTGTTTTCAAACACCGGAAGGTGGGGCATATCCACCCATATTGCAGGAACATCGTATTATTGCCGGCGAGTCTTTTACTATTGAAGGGCCGGGTGGAGAATTGGAAATTCTGCCATTCCTGCAAAAGCATGGGGGCATTAATTCGCTCGGGTTCAGGTTTGGCAATGTGGCCTATTCAAGCGATATAAGTGACTTGTCAGAAAAAAGTATTGAACAATTGCAAAATCTTGAATGTTGGGTTGTCGACGCCCTGCAATATCGCGAGCACCCCAGTCATTTCTCACTTGATCAGGCTTTGCACTGGATTAATATCATCAAGCCTGAACGCGCCATCCTCACCCATATGCACACACCGCTCGACTATGATACGGTGGCAAAATTAATGCCCAACCATGTCGAACCCGCCTATGATGGTTTGCAGTTTGAAACAACTAGGTGACTATTTGGCCCTTGGTGAAAGTGTGATTTGAAATGATCAACCCGGATTCTGCGCCATATCAATTGTTTTGGCAATTTCCGGCAGGCATGAGCCACAATTTGTACCGGCGCTTAACAACGTGCCTATGTCTTCAACACTTGTTGCCTTGCCGCTAGATATAGCCTCAATGATCTCGGTGGCGCTAATCGCAAAACAAGAGCAGATTAAATCACCCTGACTACCTTTGCCATCGACATCGGCGGGCAAAAGCGACATCCAGCGATTGTTGGAAGATGAATCGGTCGAATTGAACCATTTCTCGGTTTCCCGTTCCTCCAGTGGTTTGTGCCCGGGAGAAATGAATACAGCCGTCTCAATGACTTTGTTTTTAAAATGCGCCGCGCGGAATATTTCAGCAGATTTATCCTCATAGGTGACCAGATTATCGACATTTTCGCCAAGGAATGTGGCGACCCGTTGCGGCCAGCCTTCCTGCGGCTGTTGTTCTATTGCCAGATAATGCAAGTAGCAGTTTTTGGCCCGTGCCCGCGTCCAGAATATCGGCAATTTGGGATCAAGCGGTTTGCGCGAAATGATTAACGCTGAAAACTCTGCGGTAATTGGTTCAACCGAAACCGGCATTGTTTTGCCCTCCGGCTGGCCGGAATGGGGATCATAATTGGAGGCAAATAGTGCGCCGGTTAACCCGCCGGATGAATTGCTGCGGCTCCAGTGAATGGGTACAAATATGGTGCCAGAGCGTTGCCCGTCGGTGATCCGGACGCGGTAAATAGAATTGGCCAGCCTGCTTGTTACTCGCGCCAACCCCATATGGGTAAGTCCGAATTTAACGCTATCTTCTTTTGAGACCTCGACAAAGGGTTCTGAACGATGGCGCGAAAGGGTAGGCGACTTTCCGCTACGGGTCATGGTGTGCCACTGGTCGCGGACCCGTCCACTGATTAATTGCAGAGGAAATTGATTGTTGATCTTTTCAACTGGCAAACGCGGTTCAACCGCAATCAGCCTTGCCTTGCGATCCTTATGGGTAAACCCACCATTGCTAAATAATCGTTTTTCACCGCTACTTTGCCGTAAAACTGGCTCGAATACCGGCCATTGCACGGGTTTTAGGTTTTCGTAACCCGTCTCATCCATTTCACAAAGACCGGAAAGATCAAAGGCCCGTTCGCCATTGTTTTCAAAGGCGGAAAGCCCCGCGTGTTCAGCAAAAATTTCTGTCGGCGAGGTATGGTTGAAGCCATCTTCAAACCCCATGCGGATGGCCACCTGATTGACCATCCACCAGTCGGGTTTTGCATCGCGAGGCGGGGATGCAAAAGCCCGTTGGCGTGATATGCATCGCTCGGAATTGGTCACCGTGCCGTTCTTTTCACCCCAGGCGGCGGCGGGCAGTTTTACATGAGCATAATCAAGCGTATCGGTCTGTTCCATGCAATCGGAGACCACCACAAACTCACAGTTTTCCAGTGCCTCGCGCACTTTG
Organism: Rhizobiaceae bacterium; assembly: GCA_026981655.1. GTDB lineage: Bacteria > Pseudomonadota > Alphaproteobacteria > Rhizobiales > Rhizobiaceae > SZUA-100. The sequence goes on from JALSIJ010000217.1 coordinate 4,806, forward strand.
CTGGAATCAGTCATGCTGACCGCCGGATTGGTTGATAATATCCAAACCGCTTTGATTTTACCTTCCGCGATGGCATCAAACATTTCAACGGCTTTTAAGCCATCTGATTGCGCCATATTGGGGGCGTTCCAATACCTAGAAACTCTGTCGATGGATGCCGCATCATAGCCCATATGAGCGGCTAGTTGGTTGGCCAATCCGCCAACTTCACGCCCGCCCATCGCATTGGGTTGGCCAGTTAGTGAAAGCGGACCAGAGCCTTCTTTGCCGATGCGGCCGGTGGCCAAATGGCAGTTGATAATGGCGTTTACCTTGTCAGTACCGGATGAGGACATATGTATGCCCAGCGAATAGCAGGATAAGGTTTTCTCGTTTTCGATAAAGAGATCATAGAATAGGCGAAGCTCATCAATGGAAAGCCCACAAATTTTTGCAACATTATCAATATCGCCGGAACTCTCATTTGCCGCTTCCATCGCTTCAGAAAAGCCAGCACAATGTTCATTGACAAACTGCCGGTCAACAATGTTCCGGCGGGCGATTTCGCTCAACAACCCGTTGAACAAATAGGCATCCGTGCCGGGCTTGATGATCAGTGCCAGATCAGAACCCTCGGTCGTCGCGGTTTCGCGCACATCAATGGTGACGAGTTTGCCGCCACGCTTCTTGCGGTTTTGCTGAATGCGTTGATAAAGCACCGGATGGCACCATGCGGCGTTGGAACCATCCAAAATTATAAGATCAGCAATATCCAGATCTTCATAGCAAGCTGGCACTGTATCGGAGCCAAAGGCGCGTTTGTGTCCGGCAACGCTCGAGGCCATGCAAAGCCTTGAATTGGTATCCACGTTCGGCGTGCCGATAAAGCCCTTGGCAAGCTTGTTGGCAACATAATAATCTTCTGTCAGCAATTGCCCGGAAAGGTAAAAAGCAATTGCTTCCGGCCCATATTTGTTGGCAATTTCAACGAACCTTTTGGCAACCGTATCCAAGGCCGTATCCCAGGTAACAGTTTCGCCATTCACCTGCGGGTGAAGCATCCGCCCCTGATGGCCAAGTGTTTCGCCAAGGTTGGTGCCCTTGGAGCACAGCTTGCCGAAATTCGCCGGGTGGTCGGGATCACCCTTGATTACCCACTTGCCCTCGTTTTTGGAGGCAAGAATGCCGCAACCAACACCGCAATAGGCACAGGTGGTACGTATCTCACTCATCCATTTGCAGCCATGGGTTCGCTTGTATTGCCAGCACTTTCCAGTGATAGGAAAATCTGACCATCGCGCACCTCAACAGGATAGGTCGGCACTTTCCCCTCATCGGCACCAAGGGCTTCGCCTGTTTGCATATCAAACACCCAATTGTGCAGCGGGCAGGTGACCCGGCACCCATGTACGATGCCCTCAGAGAGCGGGCCTTGCTTGTGGGCGCATTTGTTTTCCAGCGCATAGATCGTGTCATCCGAGGTGCGAAATACAGCAATATTGGCCGAACCTCTGCGCACAATGCGAGCGCCCAGAACAGGAATATCGGTTACGCTTCCAATTTCAATCCAGTTGTTCATTTATGCTGTTTCCATCAAAGGAGTAAATTCTTGCTTGTGTGATTCGCCTTCGGCGCGTTCTTTCCACGGGTCAATCTGCGCGAACTTTTGTCCGTGCTGAAAACGCTCGAACAGAGCAAGCCGGTTTTCTGCATCATCGACAATGCGTGCCTTGATCGAGCTTAGGCCTACGCGCTCTACCCAGGGGGCGGTGCGTTCCAGATACCAGGCCTCCTCGCGGTAAAGCTGCATGAAGGCACCGGAAAACTCCATTACTTCCTCTTCTGTATCGACCTTGCACAAAAGATCGGTCACCCGCACTTTTACACCGCCATTGCCACCAATGTGTAACTCATAGCCCGAATCGACACAAACAACACCAAAATCCTTGATGGTCGCTTCAGCACAATTGCGCGGGCAGCCGGATACGGCAAATTTGAATTTATGTGGTGTCCACGAGGCCCAGGTCAGTTCTTCAATTTTGATGCCAAGCCCGGTTGAATCCTGTGTACCAAAGCGGCACCAGGTCGAGCCGACACAGGTTTTAACGGTACGCAGAGCCTTGCCATAGGCATGGCCGGAAACAAAGCCTGCCTTACCAAGGTCGGCCCAGATGGCTGGCAGGTCTTTTTTCTCAATGCCGAACAGAGCAATGCGTTGCCCGCCGGTAACAGTGACTTCACGAATGTTGAATTTATCGGTCACATCGGCAATGGCGCGCAATTCTTTTGCAGTGGTCACGCCACCCCACATGCGAGGAATAATCGAATAGGTGCCATCGCGTTGAATATTGCCATGCACCCGCTCATTGATGAAGCGCGACTGGCTGTCATCCTCATATTCGCCGGGCCATGCGCAAATCAGATAATAGTTGAGTGCCGGGCGGCAACTTGCACAACCATCGGCGTTTTCCCAGTCAAGATATTTCATTACTGCGGGAATCGTTTTCAGGTTTTGGTCGACAATTGCCGTGCGCACCACATCATGGGGATAATGGGTGCAGCCGCACATGGGTTTTTCTGCAGGAGCCGCTGAATAGTCTCCGCCCAACACATTTGCGAGAAGTTGTTCCACTAGCCCGGTGCAGGAACCGCACGAGGATGAGGCCTTGGTGTGAGCACGCACATCATCGAGCGTGAACAGTTTTTTGGCGGAAATTGCATCGACAATATCGCCCTTGCAGACGCCGTTGCAGCCGCAAATCTCAGCATCATTCGGCAGGGCCATTACATTAGAGCCCCCGTGGCCTGCATCACCCAGATGGGCCTGCCCAAACAGCAATGTATTGCGAATGTCGGATACATCAGTGCCATCGCGCATTAGCTGGAAATACCAGGCGCCATCGCCCGTATCGCCGTAAAGAACGGCACCTTCGATCTTGTTGTCGTTCAACACCAGCTTTTTATAAACGCCTGAATTCGCGTCTTTCAGGACGATTTCTTCGCGACCCTCTCCACCAGAAAAATTACCTGCTGAAAAAAGATCAACGCCGGTAACTTTTAGTTTGGTGGAGGTGACCGAACCGCGATAGGCGAGATAGGCCTTGTGCACTAGATGGTTGGCGCAAACACGGGCCTGATCGAACAACGGCGCGACCAGCCCATAGGCAATGCCGCGATGCTGGGCGCATTCGCCAACCGCATAAATATTCGGGTCATAGGTGAGCATGGTATCATCCACCACCACGCCGCGCTCGCAATAGATGCCGACCTTTTGCGCAAGCTCTATATTGGGCTTGATGCCGATGGCCATCACCACAATATCAGCCTCAATTTCCTGCCCGTCTTTCAGTTTGATACCTGTAACCCGATCCTCTCCAAGAATGGCCTCAGTACTTCCTTCCGTAATAAAATTTAATCCCTTTTCTTCAAGAGACTTGCGCAACATGGCGCCTGCGGTGAAATCCAGTTGACGCTCCATCAAAGTGTCCATCAGGTGAACAACGGTGACATCCATGCCGTTCAGCGCAAGGCCGTTGGCAGCCTCAAGGCCCAAAAGGCCGCCGCCAATCACCACGGCCTTTTTGAAGGCTTTTGAAGTCTCCAGCATGTTTTCCACATCATAAATATCGCGGAACCCGATCACACCTTTCAGTTCATGGCCTGGTACAGGCAAAATGAATGGTTTGGAGCCGGTGGCCAGAAGCAGCCGGTCATAGGGTGTTTTGGCACCATCGTTGGTGCTGACGGTTTTGGCCAGCCGATCAATATAATCGACCTTGCAGCCCGAATGAAGAGTGATATTATTTTCATTATACCAGGCAATATCATTCAGCATAATATCGTCGATGGTTTTTTCACCAGCCAGAACCGGTGACAATAGAATGCGGTTATAATTGCCATATGGCTCATCACCAAATACTGTGATGTCATACATATCAGGTGCCTGGGCCAGCAATTCTTCGACCACTTTCATGCCCGCCATGCCGTTGCCGATTACTACCAATCTCTCTTTCATAACCGTCCTTCATATTTTCCTGGGTGCCAAAGTGTGTTTGCACCCATCAATCCGTTTGCAAAGAAAGACGCAAAAGGTATGCCAGTTTATGAATGTGTAAATTATCTCATTAAGCGCTTGTTTTATAACACCAAATTTTTGGCCGTTGGAATAATCGCGCAGCGCCGAAACCGACTGTTTTTTATGCAACCTGATGAGTAATGCACAAAATTTAATCACGAGAAGAAAGTGCCTAAAGTTTCCTCTGTGTTTGCAAGTAATTGAATTTATGAAACTTTGTGCGTTGTGGCTCAATATTGCTGAACTGGCATAGTCATTGCTTTGCTAAGGCTAATCCTTCCAAATTTTGATCACATGCTAGGAAAAAATGTGTCGCATAAAAGCAGCCTCAACATAAATCTGTTTTCTCTAACACCGCCCATCAAGACTTTGCATATTACCTGGTTGGCATTTTTCATTTCATTTGCCGTCTGGTTTAATCATGCGCCTTTGATAGGTCAGATAAGGCAAAGCCTGGGGCTGGATGATCAACAGATCAAAATCCTGCTTATTCTCAATGTTGCGCTGACGATACCTGCCCGCATCATCATTGGCATGTTGGTTGATCGGTTTGGTCCGCGGATCACATTTGCCAGCCTGTTGCTGGTTGGCGGGCAGATTTGCATAGTCTTTTCGCTCTCAAATTCTTTTGAAATGCTGGCGATCACCCGGTTCTTACTGGGTTTTGTTGGGGCAGGCTTTGTGATCGGAATTCGTATGATCTCCGAATGGTTTCCTGCCCGTCAGGTCGGTCTGGCCGAAGGCATCTATGGCGGCTGGGGTAATTTTGGGTCGGCTGCAGCTGCCATTGCGCTACCAAGCATTGCGTTGCTGGTCGGCGGCGATGATGGCTGGCGATATGCAACTGCAATGACCGGCATTATCGCCATTTTATACGGATTGTTCTATTTTATTGTTGCCCGTGACACGCCAAAGGGCGCCACCTATTTCAAACCAAAAAAATCCGGTGCTATGGAAGTCACCAGTAACAATGATTTCATTTTATATGTGATTATGAAGGCACCGCTTTTCATGGCGCTCGGGCTTTTGACCTGGAAATTGGGTAGCAGTAATCTGGCAATGATTGATGGTTGGATAGAAATCGCAACCTATAGCGGTCTGGTACTCCTCTATATCTATCAGGTGTTTCATATTTACCAAGTGAATAAACAGGTGTTCACCAAACCAGTTGCCAAAATCCATCAATATGATTTCAAACAGGTAGCAGTGCTCAATCTGGCTTATATGGTGACATTTGGTTCTGAGCTTGCTGTGATCTCTATGTTGCCGTTGTTCTTTATCGACACATTTGCCCTCTCGCCCGTATTGGCTGGTATATTGGCCTCGGGCTTTGCATTTATGAACTTGATTGCGCGGCCTGGTGGCGGCTTCTTTTCCGACCGTTTTGGCCGCAGAAAATCACTCACAATTTTGCTGACCGGCAGCACCATAGGCTATCTGCTTTTATCGCAGATAGATGGTTCAACACCTCTGTTTTTGGCCGTCATTCTCATCATGTTTTGTTCATTTTTTGTGCAAGCCGGTGAGGGGGCCGTTTTTTCGATTGTACCTTTGGTGAAACGCCGATTGACCGGACAGATCGCCGGCATGGTCGGCGCCTATGGCAATGTTGGGGCGGTTTTTTTTCTAACCGTATTGTCTTTCGTCGCGCCAACCGCATTTTTCATAACCATTGCTTGCGCAACCGCATTAACAATCATTGCTGTTTGGTTTTTCTTGAAGGACCCTGATGGCCAAATTGCCGAAATTCTGCCCGATGGAACAGTCGAGCTGATTGATGTAGGTTGATTTAAATGACGCAACCGCCTCACATCGAGATTGGCCAATTTTCAATCGCTGGCCGCAAGGAAGCCAATGAGGATTCCTATGGCATATTGTTTCCAGAAAGCGAATTACTGGCAACCAAGGGGATAGCTATGGCAATCGCTGATGGCATGTCATCCTGTGAAGCGCCGAAAGAAGCAAGTGAAAGTTGCGTAAAATCATTCCTCAACGACTACTTTGGTACACCCGCAAGTTGGAGCGCCAAAACATCTGTCAGCCGGGTGTTGTCGGCCACAAATCGCTGGTTATATTCCCAAGGGCAAAACAAGTATCAAAGCAATAAGGGGATGGTAAGTACATTTTCAGGGGTGATATTACGGCGAGGCATCGCAGAAATATTTCACATCGGAGACAGTCGTATTTCGCTTGTGCGGGATGGAAAGATTGAGCCGCTTACCCGTGATCATAAAACCAGAATTGCCGATGATAA
>JALSIJ010000218.1 GCA_026981655.1 Rhizobiaceae bacterium
GCGCAATGCGGCAGCATTTTTGCCTCCATAGGCATAGGGTAATTGCTCGCTCTGCAAATATTGTATTTGCGCCAGTTCCATTTGAATGGCGTGAATATTTTGGTGTGGGCGACCATAATGCCGGGTGGTCCAGCCGCCTTTAAAACGCCCGTTTAAAACCGAAGAATAATCCTTAGCCGCATTGCACAAATCAACGACAATCCGCTCAATTTCTCTGGCACAGGTTTGCCCCTCATTGGTGCCAATACTGAAATCCGGCAATTGACCTTCAAACAAAAAGGGGATGTTTGTGCGGATCGAATGACAATCATAAAGGATGGCAATGCCGAACCTGTCCCTAACTCGCCCTATCTCTGCCTCAAGCGCTGCATGATAGGGCGCGTGGAACCCCGCCAACCGTCGAGCAATTTCCGCCTCATCCGGCGCTTTACCCTCATCATATATCGGCACACCATCAAAATCCGTTATCGGGCAAATCGTGGTTGTGTTTTGCCCCGGATAAAGGCTCTTGCCGGAAGGATCACGATTGGCATCAATCACATAGCGATGAAAACCTGCCTTGACGATTGAGGCTTTGGGAAAAAGCCCCTCATAAAGTTGATCAATATGCCAATCCGTATCAGCCAGCTTGCGACCATTATCGTTGAGCCTGGCATAAATTGCATCCGGCACAAATGTGCCCCCATGCGGCATGGCAAGAATAATCGGGCTGCTACCGGAAATCACCTCAACCGGGCTCACATCTCACCTCCAAGCGGCAGACAGCAATCCTGCCCTACAGACCGGGTAATTTCAGCTGAAGCAATCAATATGCCCGCCTGCTTCAAATCCGGTGCCAGGAACCGGTCATCATCCAGATGAGGCACGTCCTTTCGCAGCCGGTCAATAACATTTTGCAAGGCTTGGCTGGTTTTTAAGGGTTGGCGAAATTCAATCCCCTGACAGCCGCAAAGCAGTTCAATCCCCAAAATATTTGAAAGATTTACATTCATCCGCATTAACCGCCGCGCACCGTGGGCGGCCATCGAAACATGGTCTTCCTGATTGGCACTTGTGGGTGTGGAATCGGTTGAACATGGATTGGCCAAATGTTTGTTTTCGCTCATTAGAGCGGCCGTTGTGACCTCGGCAATCATCAAACCGGAATTCAGCCCCGGATTGGGGCTTAGGAACGGCGGCAGATCAAACGACAGGGTCGGGTCGACCATCAGCGCCACGCGGCGTTGGGAAATTGAACCAATCTCGGCGACAGCAAGTGCAATCTGGTCAGCCGCAAAAGCTACCGGTTCCGCATGAAAATTACCGCCCGACAGGATGCGATCAATTCCCACCAGCACCAGCGGATTATCGGTCACCGCATTGGCTTCGATTTCGAGCGTGCGCCCGGCCTGACGCAAAAGATCAATACAGGCACCGGTCACCTGCGGCTGGCAGCGAATACAATAGGGGTCCTGCACCCGTATATCATCGTCGCGGTGGCTCTCGCGAATTTCAGAACCCGACATAAGTTTGCGCATTGCACCGGCAACTTCAATCTGACCACGATGGCCGCGAAGCGCGTGAATCTCAGGCTGAAGCGGTGCGGTCGAGCCCATAATAGCGTCGGTCGAAAGCGAGGCGGTCACGATCGCGGCTTCCCCATTGCGCCAGGCATCAAACAATGAGGCAAGCGCATAGGCGCAGGAAAACTGCGTGCCATTGATCAGCGCCAATCCCTCTTTTGCCGCAAGCTCAATAGGTTTCAGCCCGGCAGCGGCGAGCGCCTCACCGCCCGGCATGATCTTTCCGGCAAATTCAGCTTCCCCCTCACCCAACATGACGGCAGCCATATGCGCCAGCGGCGCAAGATCACCCGATGCGCCAACCGAACCCTGTTGCGGCACCAGCGGTGTTACTTTTTTTTCAAGCATCGCCTCGATCAATTCAATGATTTGCCAGCGCACGCCGGATGCGCCGCGCCCAAGCGATAAAAGTTTTAGTACCATCATCAGCCGCACAATAGAATGCTCGGTTGCATCCCCCACGCCGCTGCAATGGGAAAGGATGAGATTGCGTTGCAGTTTTGCAGTATCCTGTGGCGCAATCTTGATGCTGGCCAATTTACCGAACCCGGTATTAACCCCATAGACGGCCTCGCTCCCCTCAACGGCGCGCACAATTTGTTGAGCCGCCGCGTCAACAGCCGACTTGGCTGATCGTTCAATACGAACCGGTGCATCATCGCGGTAAATATCTTCAAGTTGCGCCAGTGATATAGCGCCCGGAGTTAATTCTAAAATACTCATGAATGGCCCTCAAAAATCCGGTCATGCAATGGATTAAACCCAATGCGATAGGCAAGCTCCGATGGATGTTCCACATTCCAGATCGCAAGGTCAGCACGCATTCCGGACGCAATTTCTCCGCAATCAGAAAGACCCAGCGCACGGGCAGCATTAGTCGTTACCCCGCGCAGGGCCTCCTCCGGAGTCATCTGAAACAATGCGCAAGCCATGTTCATGGTCAAAAGCAACGAAGTGAGCGGCGAAGAACCGGGGTTGCAATCGCTCGCCACCGCAATCGGCACCTTGTGGACGCGCAACAATTCAAGCGGCGGAAATTGCTTTTCCCGCAGGGTATAAAATGCCCCCGGCAACAGCACCGCAACCATATTGGCTGCAGCCATCGCCTTCACCCCATCCTCATCCAGATATTCCAGATGATCAGCCGAAAGTGCGCCAAATTGTGCGGCCAATTTTGCCCCGCCAAGATTGCTCAATTGTTCCGCGTGCAATTTGACCGGCAGGCTAAGATCACGCGCCCTTTCAAAGACACGGCGTATTTGCGCCGGGGAAAAGCCGATGCCCTCACAAAACCCGTCGACCGCATCAACAAGCCCTTCCTTGCGGGCCGCCTCAAGCGTTGGAATGCATATCTCGTCTATGTAGTTGTCCGATTTGCCGGCATATTCCGCTGGCACCGCATGGGCACCTAGAAAACTGGTGACCACTCGAATATCTCGAACCTCACCGATGCGCCGCGCCACCCGCAACATCGCCAGTTCCGTATCGCGATCAAGCCCGTAGCCCGACTTGATTTCGAGTGTCGATAGCCCCTCGCCAATCAGCGCATCCACGCGCGGCAGGGCTTCGGCCAAAAGCTCGTCTTCGCTGCATTTACGGGTCGCATTGACCGTGGAAACAATTCCGCCCCCGGCTTTTGCAAGCTGCTCATAACTCGCCCCGTTCAACCGCATTTCAAACTCGCGCGCCCGATTGCCGGCAAAGACCACATGCGTATGACAATCAATCAGCGCAGGTGTCACCAACCGCCCGCCCATATCGCGCAAAAGCCAGTCCGAATATTGACCGGGCAAAGCACTCTTTTCACCAGCCCATTCAATACTGCCATCGGCCATCGCGATGACACCATTATCAATCAGCCCATAGGGCTGATCATCCGGCACCATAGTGGCAATATTGATATTTGTCAGAAGTGTATTTTGCACGATTTGAGACCTTGAATAACTCGCGTTAATTGATATTATGTATGCACATAATAAATTGTCAATAAGCTAAACCGTAATCACCATGCAAATTTTATGGGCAGAAAAAGCCCTCACCTCCACCGGCTGGCAAAGCAATGTCCAAATTGAAATCAATGCGGATGGCGTAATCAAGTCCGTCACGCCCGACAGTCCAAAAGACGGTGCGCAATATTCTATCCTGCTGCCAGCCCCAACCAATTTACACAGCCATTCATTTCAGCGCGCCATGGCCGGTATGACCGAGTGGCGAGGTGCGGAAAAGCACGATAGTTTCTGGACATGGCGGGTGTTGATGTACCGGTTTCTCGATCAACTAACACCCGACGACATCGAAGCAATTACAGCCTTTGTGCAGATGGAAATGTGCGAGGCGGGCTATGCCGCAGTTTGTGAGTTTCATTATATCCACCACCAATCGGATGGTGCGCCATACGACAATATCGCCGAACTGGCTGAGCACATTGCAGCCGCCGCCAACACAACAGGCATCGGCCTCACTCTGCTGCCGGTATTTTATCAATATGGTGGCTGCGACCTGCGCCCGCTCGGCCCCGGCCAGGTGCGCTTTGGCAATAACCAGCAGGCTTACGGCGAACTTTTTGAGGCCTCAAAACGTGCCATAATGCCCTTGACCGATGATTGCACCATTGGCGTTGCCCCACATTCATTACGAGCGGTTTCCCGCGAGGACTTAACCTTTGCAACAACAATCGCACCTGATGCACCGTTTCACCTGCATATCGCCGAACAAGTGGCTGAAATTGAGGAGGTTATGGCCCATTGGGGCGAGCGCCCGATGCGCTGGTTGCTGGAAAAGCACGACGTTGATGAACGCTGGTGCCTCATTCACTCCACCCATATGGAAACAGATGAAACCATCGCACTCGCCAATTCCAGCGCGGTGGCAGGCCTTTGCCCGATTACCGAATCGAGCCTTGGCGATGGCATATTCGATGGGGCCACATACCTGCAAAACAACGGGCGCTTTGGCATTGGTAGCGATTCCAATCTGCGAATATCGCTCAGCGAAGAACTACGTACATTAGAATATTCCCAACGCCTGCGCGATCTTGGCCGGGCAATTCTGGCTTGCGAAAAACACTCCACCGGCCGCACCCTGTATGAGGGAGCCGCAAAGGGGTCCGCCCAGGCCGCCGGGCGTAATTCCGGCGCATTAGACGTTGGCAGACTTGCCGATATAGTCGCACTCGATGGCAACGCCACCGATCTTATGTTCAAATCTGGCGATGCCATTCTCGATACATTCATCTTTGCCGGTGATGACCATATGATCACCGGTCTTTGGTCAGCAGGCCGTCATCTGGTAGAAGACGGACAACACCGCGCGCGCACCACCATAATTGAACGCTACCGAAAAACCATTTCCTCATTGCAGGACAGAATTTGAGCACATTGGAAAACAATTCCTGGCAGAACATTCAAGGCGAACTTTCCCGCCGCATAATAATGCGTGTCTGGCAACCGGGCGAGCAGATTCCCAATGAGGCAGATCTGGCGGTAGAATTTGGCTGCGCCCGCACCACCGTCAACCGCGCCATGCGGGAACTTGCCAATGCAGGACTTGTGGAACGACGGCGCAAGGCGGGCACTCGTGTGGCACTCAATCCCATTCGCAAGGCAACGCTGGAAATCTCCATCACAAGACAAGAGGTCGAGCGTCGCGGCGCGCAATATAGCCACATCCTGCTGGAACGGCAGATTAAGCGGCCACCACGACTGATCTCCAGCCAAATGAAACTCGTCGACAAAGCCAAACTGCTACAGCTGAAAACCTTGCATCTGGCCGATAATCAGCCCTTTATGTATGAGGATCGCTGGGTGAACCCTGATGCTGCGCCGGAGATTTTGCAGGCAGACCTGAGTGAAATCAGCGCCAATGAATGGCTGGTGCAAAATGCCCCGTTCAGCGATGGCGATATTTCATTTTTCGCCATAAATGCCAACAAGAAAGAAGCGGAAAACCTCGCAATTGATGAAGGTACAGCGATTTTCATAATCGAACGCATGACCAAGATGGGTGAAACGGCAATTACCTTGGTAAAACTTGCCTATGCGCCGGGCTTTAAAATGCACACCACCATTTAGAGCCTTTCATTCACCGGCAACAAAAACAGCATAATCTTCAGCCAATGCCACACTTGCCGCATCCAGCAAGGCTTGCCCATGTTCTGCTTTCGCCAGCGCTGAATGCGAACCAACCCGACCATCTGGAAACTGCTTGCGATGGTCGCCCGCCTCCCCATGTCTGTCGCCCGCGTGTTGTTTCGTGAAATTCGCAGAGAGTTTTTCCGGTGGTTCTTTAGCGATGCCCGGTTTAATTTTTCGGCCAATAGCTTGAGTAATAGAAATCTCCGAAGGCGTTGCGTGCATTCCCTCCCAGTCTCCATAGAGTTCCTGCCGTAGTTTATTTACCACATCAGAACTCCACCAGCTTGCGATCTTGAATTGTACGTTGGGAAAATGAGACGCGGCCCTTTCAATTGGCGCAATATTGGCCCCATGCCCATTGAGAAAATAGATTTGAGAAAGCCCGTGGTGGGCCAACCCCTCAATGATTTCCACCACCATAGCCTCAAATAAAGGTTCGCTGATCGAAATAGTGCCCGGAAAATCCATATTGAACGGCGCGGGCGTATAGGCAAGCACCGGTGCCACCAATGCTTTGGCAATTTTCGCACCACGATTGGCAATCTCCTCAGCACATATCGCATCGGTTCCAATGACACCCATTGGACCATGTTGTTCCGTCGATCCAGTCGGAATAATGATGCCGCCGGAATTTTCCAGATAGGTTTCAATCTCATACCATGTGGATTGATCAAGTCTCATCTTTACGCATTCTGTTTGAAATATTTATTCAGTAACGGACGGTAGATTTCCAACTCGGCCTTAACCGCCGGAACCTTGTTTATCCGCTCACGATACTCGTGAACTTCACGCGGCCAAACCATATCAAGGCCCAGAACTGGCGTTAAGGCTTCCAGCCAGACAAATGTAATCGGAAACCCACAATCACCAAGCCCGAATTGGCCATCCAATTCTTTGCTGTTCGTTAACATGCTCGCAAGCTGCTTTAGCCGCATGGCAATTTTTTTAGATTGCTGGCTGATAATGGCCTTATCACGTAGGTCTGGCCTGATATGGGGAAATAGTGCCCGAACCTCAGGCTCCAATCTTGTGTCGTGAAACCGCGAACGCTCGCGCATTTTGGCCCGAAGCACCAAATCATCCGGCAACATAGGATCAGATGGGTATTTCTCATTGAGATATTCCGCAATCGCCTCAGAATCAGCAATTGTAATATCATCTTCGATCAAGGCAGGCAGATTGCTCGAAGCGACAACCATCCGATATTCAGTTGAACCGTAGCCACCCGGCGGTGGCATTTCCTGCCATTGTAAATGTTTATGGCGCAGTAATATTCGCAATTTTGCGCAATATAAACTAACCGGAATTGCATAAAATCTAATCATTTATCAAAAAGGGTGCCCTGGCAGTTACCAAAGCACCCTTCCCCAACCCCTCATTCACAAAATCAAAAATGAAGAATTTTACAGGCCCCATTTAGCGCCGGTTTTGGCAAAAAATCCACGCGCAGTTTTGATCTTGATCCAGTTATTCACATAATTGATCCAGACCTGATCACCCTGCGGCAGTAGCATAGCAATTGGTGAAGGCGCGCGCGCTGCAGCAACCGGAATTGGTTTGATGTTTGGGAACTTCTTCATCAAGGTTGCACCCTCGATATTTGAAGTCACAAACACATCTGAGCGGCCAGACAACACTTCTTGATGCTGCAATGCCGGCGCTTCAATAGCCTTGATTTCCGAATTCGGGAACCAGTTTTTAACGTGCTTTTCAAAGGTTGTTCCAAGAGTGGCCGCAACCTTTACGCCGGGCTTATTGATTGAATCCCAACCATTAAACTTGGCGAGCTTGTCAGCCGTGGTAAACGGCATAATCTGCACAGCAATATAACTCTCGGAAAAACCTGCAACTTTCATCCGCGATGGACTGATAGAGGCAGAACCGGTCATGTGATAATTGCCACTAACCACACCATTCACCAGAGTTTTCCAGTCTGTCGCAACAAACTCAACTTTTACACCCAGATCTTTTGCAAGCTCGGTCATGATATCAATATCATACCCCTTATAGGTGTTGGTCGCCGGGTCTTTAGTTGTCATCGGGTTCCAGTCACCCGTAGTGCCAACTTTCAAGACACCGCCGCTAAGAATATCCTGCAATGCAGATTGTGCCTGCACCTGTGTAGTAGCGGCCATAATGATCAATGCTGCTGAAATTGTTTTGAGTAGTTTCATTGGATCCCTCCCAAGTTTAAATTATTAATACATCATGGCACGGTGGAAAATAATTGCAATATAATAAATTTGTTGCATGAGAATAAACATCATGTTCAGTTATGGGCGAACACGAAGAGGGTAAAAACAAGTGGCTGACGGTCAAACAACAAATCAACCCATTATTGAAGTTGAACTGGTTTCCAAGTTTTTTGGCAAATTTCAGGCATTGAAAAAGGTGTCACTTAACGTGAGTCTTGGCGAGCGAGTGGTCATCTGCGGGCCATCGGGTTCTGGAAAGTCCACCTTGATACGTTGCATCAATCAACTGGAACAGCACCAATCAGGGAAAATACAGGTAGCTAATGTTGAACTCGATGGCAGCAAAGATGCCCTCAACGCCATCCGCGCCAATGTCGGTATGGTTTTTCAACAATTTAATTTGTTTCCCCATCTCACCGTCCTGGAAAATTTGTCACTCGGGCAAATAAGGGCGCGCGGTAAATCCAAGACAGAAGCGCGTGAGCTTTCCATGCAATATCTTGAACGCGTACGGATTCCCGAGCAGGCGGATAAATTTCCGCGTCAGCTTTCCGGTGGCCAGCAACAGCGCGTCGCCATTGCACGTTCGCTGTGTATGGAACCGAAAATCCTGCTGTTTGACGAACCAACTTCTGCGCTTGACCCGGAAATGATAAATGAAGTTCTTGATGTGATGGTTGAATTGGCAGAATCCGGCATGACCATGATTTGCGTAACCCACGAGATGGGCTTTGCCCGTAAGGTTGCCGATACAATGGTCTTTATGGATCATGGAGAGATTGTTGAAAACAGTTCGCCGGACAAATTCTTTGATCAGCCGGACAGCCAGCGCTGCCGGGATTTCCTGCAAAAAATATTGCATCATTAGGGGCCATGTCAATGAAAAAAACACTTGCCCTCGGCGCACTTGCCTTACTGCTGTCTGGCTGCTCAGGAAACTGGGGCTGGTATGTGGTCGACCCAACGGTTCCCAAGGGCCTAATCAACTTGAAGTTCCTGATAAGCGGGCTGTATTACACAGTTCTGCTTTCTGTAACCGCAATCCTGATTTCTGTGGTTGTGGGTCTGCTGGTTGCCCTTCCAGGTCTTTCGTCCAACAAATATTTACGCGGTTTCAACCGTGTCTATGTGGAAGTCATCCGCGCCATTCCCATACTGGTATTGATTTTATGGGTCTATTACGGATTGCCGCAAATATCCGGTTATACAATCAGCGTATTCTGGGCGGGCGTTATAGCGCTCGCACTTTCTGACAGTGCGTTTGAGGCGGAGATATTTCGCGCCGGTATACAGTCTATTGATAAGGGGCAATATGAGGCCTCGCACACCATATCGCTGAACTATGTTGATACAATGCGGTTTATCATTTTGCCTCAGGCGATTAGGCGCATATTGCCAGCACTCGGCAACCAACTGGTTTACATGCTTAAAATGTCTTCGCTTGTATCCGTCATCGGCATGCAGGAGCTCACCCGAAAAGCCAATGAACTGGTGGTAACCGAATATCGCCCGTTGGAAATTTATACGGTTCTGCTTTTGGAATATCTGGCATTGATTTTGGTTGTTTCGGCAATCGTGCGCCGGTTTGAGAAAAAAATGAACGCAGATGAGAGATAGTTCAAGTCGCACGTGACGCAGTCGCACAAGATTTAGAGTATTGTAAAGAAAGTTTAGAATGTCAGCCTGGATAAAAATGATTTCAGACGAAGATGCCGGTGATGAACTTAGTGAGGTTTTGAACCTGGCACGCACCCCTCACGGTACAGTCGACAATGTTATGCGGGTTCATTCATTGCGGCCTTCCACCATGCGCGGACACGTGGTTTTGTATCGAGCCGCTTTGCATGATGATGCAAACACCCTGCCCCAATGGCTGCAGGAGGTAATCAGTTCTTATGTTTCAATCCTCAATAAATGTGAATATTCATTGGCCAATCACTGGGCTAATGCCAGACATCTGATTGGTGATGATATAAGAGCAGACGCCATAAAGCAGGCTTTGGATGCGGGTGCGCCGGATAGAGAGTTTAAGGGCCGCGAATTGGCATTGTTGCATTATGCCGAAAAGCTAACTCTGGCACCACAAAATATGGGTGAAGAAGATATTGAAGAAATGCGGTCAGCGGGTTTGAGCGATGGTGAAATTCTGGAAGCCAATCAGATCATTGGTTATTTTAACTATGCCAATCGCTGCCTCAACGGGCTTGGGGTTACCACCGAAGGTGATGTGGTTGGATATTATTCAAAATGACTCCAAGGTCGCACACCCAATCAAGACTAAGATCTGCTTTGGTTTTTTAAACGACGCTTGATCTCATTATAGGTTTCAAGGTCGGTTTGAAACCGCTTGGTCAGCAAACAAAAGGGGCCGTATTTTACCTTAACCTTCATGCCACCCAGCGCATTATGGCCAAACAGTATTTTGCAACCCTTACCTGAATAGGCGACAATAGATTCAACCACAATCAAATCCATACCATGCCCCTTCAAATTCTGCAGTATATTCCCTCAAATAAAGCTCATATATATTTGTTAAATTTATATAATTTATTCTCAATATTCAACAAATAAATTCAGTTACGCCAAGATTTTGAAATATAAACTTCAGTTAAAAATGGCATTACCTAAAGTAATGCAATTTTCAATATAAGTATCCTAATATTTGGATAGTTATGATGCATGGTATTGCAGCTTCAAAGACCAACGCTCCAGCGTTCCAGCATCTTGCGCTTCCAAATCTCTAATTCGAAGTTTCCAGTCACCTTCAATTTGCTGGTCAATCAGTAAATCCAGCGCCCGCGCGTTAGTTGCATTATAAGTTATTCGCAAATCACGATCAGATCGCCCGGTACGGTTATGCAATACAACCGACTGCCCCTGCGGCGATACCAAATCCACATAAAGGTCGCCAATATAGGAATGTGAAATCGCCACAGTTACGCTAACCGCTTTCAATAATCCTCGATCCAAAATTGTTATTATACTTTCAACGCCCGCCACCGCATCATCAGGAATAAGCATGTTGGCGAT
>JALSIJ010000219.1 GCA_026981655.1 Rhizobiaceae bacterium
CAATGCGGTTTATGTGGCCTATAAGGCTGCAATGAATTCAGCCAAAGAACACGGCTCATTGCCGCCGCCAAAACACATTATGAATGCGCCAACAAAACTTATGAAGTCGGAAGGTTACGGTGAAGGTTATGAGTATGATCATAATGCGCCGGGTGGATTTTCTGGTCAGGACTATTTTCCTGAAAGCATGGGTCGCCAAAGCTATTACCAACCGGTCGAGCGGGGATTTGAACGGGACATAAGCAAGCGAATGCAGTATTGGGCCAAATTGCGAAAAGAGCGCAAGCCTTAAGGCAAGCGTGTCCGTCTTTGTCGGGTACTCTAGGATTGATCCCAATCAATATTCTTTTGTGTGTGCGAGATAGTATCGTGTTCTGCAAAGGAGATTGATTATGAGGCGCAAAAACAACCACTCACTCAAATTGTTAACATCCATTTTATTTGGAGTATTGGCAGTTTCAGCAGCCTATTCGCAATCAACAGATCCTGCGTGGCTGGATGGATTGAGCCATCAACTGGCTGCTGAAAACCAGTGCCGGGTAGATTATTATATCAATATCAGCGAGGGGAGACTAGGAGGACTGAATACCTATGAAGCCCGTGCCCAATGCCGCGATGGACGCCAATTTGATGCCAGTAAAACCGAGCCGGATGAGAAATTTGTTATACGCCCGTGCGGGACGGTTGTCTGCTGAGTGTAACGCGGGATGATGGGTAATGAAGATACTTGTTCTGTATTCGACGCTTGAGGGACAAACCCATAAGATAGCGCACGAGATTTCGTCTTATCTGCAACAAAGTGGCCATTTGGTTACTTGCCTCGCAAGTAAGGAGTTGCCACGAATTAATTTTTTGGATTTTTCTGCGATCATAATCGCAGCACCAATTCATATGGGGCGATTTCCAAAACCACTGTCTCGTGTTGTGAAAGATCATTCCAGTGAGCTTGCCCAAGTTTCAACAGCATTGATTTCAGTATCGTTGGCGGCGGCATCCAAAGACCCCGCGGTAATTCCGGGTATTGAGGGATGGGGCCAAAAGTTTTTTGACGAAACCGGTTGGGTGCCTTCAATGGTCCACAATGCCGCCGGAGCACTTCGCTTTTCCAAATACAATTTTATCAAGAAATGGGTATTAAAAAAGATTGTTGAGAAAGAAACCGGGCCGCTGGATACATCTAAAGATTATGAGTTTACTGATTGGTCGGCGTTGTTTTCGTTTATAGACCAGTTTGTCAACAGGTCCTAGGGCGCGTTAATTTAATGATGACTTTTGAGTGCAGCTGGTTTATCTGACATATGAATGCGGTTTATTGAATGTGTCACTATACCGATAGCGCGCATTGCCTTTGTCCGCTAGAGCACTTTCCGAAAAGTGGTGGCCGGTTTTCGGATAAGAAGTGCGTAGAAACAAATAGTTAGAGCGTTGGAGCGATTCAGATAACCGCGAAAGCGTTCTAGCGAGCTGGCTGAAATTTTTGGAGCATTATAATGATGAGTTTAATTGACCGGATACCTTTGATGTATCTTGTGCTGATTACGATATTTTTGGGGCTTGCGCCGTTTTTCCCCGAGCCGCATTTATGGGAGAAATTGAAAATGCTGGTGGCTGGAACTCTGGTTAAACCGATCGATATATTTGACCTGCTCTGGCATAGTTGGCCGATTGCTATATTGTTGATTAAGCTTTATCGAATGAATGCGGCTTAACAAAAACCAGCTCACATGACACATTTTTTCGTAATATTTCTTGGTGGTGGTCTTGGTGCCGGCCTGAGACATCTGACCGGGCTGGCCGCATTGCGGCTGTTTGGTCCAGGCTTTCCCTGGGGTACATTTATCGTGAATGTGGTCGGCTCACTGATTATGGGTATTTTTATTGCGCTTTTGGGGCGCAAAATTCAGGCAACAAATGAACTGCGGTTGTTGGTTGCTACCGGCTTTTTAGGCGGTTTTACAACCTTTTCTGCATTCTCTTTAGATGTTGTTGTAATGTGGGAGCGCGGAGCCAATACGACTGCTTTCATTTATGTGGTGGCAAGTGTATTGCTTTCGCTCCTCGCGGTATTTGCCGGCCTTTGGCTGGTCCGCTCGATCACCTGAAACCGAAAAGTTCAAGATACATGGCAGGCGTAGTAAACAAAACGGTTGATGATGATGAAGCTGCCATGCGGCTTGATCGCTGGTTCAAGCAACACTATCCCGGACTTGGGTTTGGGCGATTGCAGAAATTGTTGCGCTCCGGACAGATCAGGATTGATGGTGGTCGGGTAAAATCGGATACCCGTGTTCAGCCGGGGCAAACGGTTCGCATTCCACCCAATATTGATGAGGGCAGGGAGCATCGCCCGCTGACAGCCAACACGATACGCGACCGCCATGATTTTGATGTGTTGAATGATATGATCCTCTATCAGGATAAAAAGGTTATTGCTTTCAACAAACCAGCCGGGCTTGCGGTGCAGGGAGGTTCTGGCATTAATCGTAGCGTTGATTCGATGCTTGAATCATTTCGCGATTTGAAAGGGCAAAAGCCGCGTTTGGTGCACCGGTTGGACCGGGATACTTCTGGTGTGTTGATGGTTGCGCGTACCCGGGCTGCGGCCGCAAACCTAACCAAGAGTTTTCGCCATCGCAATACGCAAAAAACTTATTGGGCATTGGTGTTTGGCGTGCCGAAAAAACGTGAGGGGCGCATCTCCACTTATCTGGTTAAAGAGCCTACGCCTGATGGCGACCGGATGCGGATTGCAAAGCACGGCGAACGCCACGCAGACCACGCGGTTACAGACTACCGGGTCATTGACCCCAATCCGCGCCGGGTCAGCTGGGTGGAATTTCAGCCGGTAACCGGGCGCACCCACCAATTGCGCATTCATGCCCAGTCAATTGGACATCCGATAATTGGCGATCCGAAATATTTTGATATTGATAATTGGGATGCGCCGGGCGGCATTCAAAAGAAGCTGCATCTGCATGCCAGAAACATCAAGATACCGCATCCTGACGGCGGCATGATTGATGTAACAGCGAGCCTGCCACAGCATATGCAGCAAAGCTGGAACCTTTTGGGTTTTGAAGAGGCGGATGGTATTCGCGATGAGGATGAATAGGAATTTCCCAGCGCGTGCTCGGTAGAAATTACGCTATTGAGGTTACTTTGAATTGAATAATTTCAGCTTTTCTTGAGCTGGTTGAAAGGGTTGGAGAAATTGTGCCGGAGCCGATAAGCAATACAGTTTCACGCAGTGCCGGTAGTTCTGGGTTTTTTCCCATCGTTATATAGGTGCCGCCAGAACTGCGGTCGACCAGTTGGGCTTTGTTACGCATTACGGAAATTGTTGCGTGTTGACGCGAAACCCAAGGTTGGGCAACAACCAGATCATTTTCA
Source organism: Rhizobiaceae bacterium (assembly GCA_026981655.1). Classification (GTDB taxonomy): domain Bacteria; phylum Pseudomonadota; class Alphaproteobacteria; order Rhizobiales; family Rhizobiaceae; genus SZUA-100. The sequence continues at coordinate 3,391 of JALSIJ010000219.1, forward strand.
TCAGACCGGCCAATGGTCACGCTGGATGATTCTGAACTTGAATAAACCTGGCCCTTATAGGTGAGTTCAACAATTACCTCAGGTTCAACACCTGATCCTATGTCACCACTTACAAATGTCAGGACGCCGACTTCTGTATGTTGTGATGTGGATTCCGCCTGCATTGAATAAACCCGAATAGCCTCGTCTTTTCCCTTGAATTTTATATCGTCGAGAACTCTCAAACTGCCCTGTTGGGGTTTACTTAATTGATCAACAAACAACTGACTGAGCAAGACTTCGCCGGGATTGGCAAGTGATGCCAAACGGGCGCAGACATTGACACAATCGCCATAAATATCGTCTTCAGTTTTGATTATTTCACCGTGGTGCAGGCCGGCATGAATTGTGAGGTTACTGCGCTGGTTCTTTGTCAGAATTGCGCGTGCGGCGTTTATTGCGCCAAGTGGTTCTTTAAATGTGCAAAGAACATCGTCGCCTTTCGAGTGGATAAAATTGCCACCTTCGCTGCTTACGATCCGCCGAATTTGACCGAGGTAATTTTGAATTTGAGCCAGTGCTTCGGAGTTGCTGGTTTTGTCATACAATGAAGTGCTGCCCGTTACATCTGCGAGCAGAATTGACACTTCACGTTTTTCTTCCCAAATACTCATTGTTTAGTTTAATATATCCAGAATTACAAAGTACAGAAAACCCAGTAATAAGCGTAGCTTAATAACAAGGTCAGGTCATCAGTCGAATTTGAGATTGCAGGCTGTTCCCCCCAAACATACCGATTGATCTGCAACAAATTGATTGTGTCGTGTTATCTTGGTTTTGGCAAGTGACAGAACTCACTATCTGTTTGCCCAGATATGGCCTTTGATTATTGGCTCTCGAGCACTTGATCGTCACAAAACTCAATAATTGCTTAATAATTGTGACAGATTGAGTATTATTGGCATTGCAAGAGCTGTTTGGATTGACAGCCGGGTTTTGAAGCCTACATTGCAACAAATTCAAATTTTAGCATATGCTAATTTGCTATGACCAATTGAGGGAAGATATGGCTAATTTAACACAAGAACAAGTTCTGGAAGCACTGAAGTCAGTAAAATTGCCAGATGGGCAGGATATTGTCAGCGCAGGCATGGTGTCTGAGATTTTCATCGATAAGGATAAGGCAATTTTCTCGATGAATGTTGCGGCAGATCAGGCTGAAGTTCTTGAGCCAGTGCGAAAAGCCGCTCAAGTTGCGGTTTCAAACCTTCCAAATGCCACGGGTGCGATGGTGGCCCTTACGGCTGAGCGAAAAGCCGGCTCGGCTCCAGCCACGCCACCACCGGCAGCGCAACCTGCGAAAAAGCCGCCGCGGGCAAAAGCTCCAGCGCCAAAGGGGCCTGTCGTTCCTGGTATTGATAATATAATTGCAGTTGCATCCGGTAAAGGTGGTGTTGGCAAATCAACCACTGCGGTCAATCTTGCTTTGGCCTTTAAAGAAATGGGCTTGAAGGTTGGTATTCTCGACGCGGATGTTTACGGACCCTCGTTGCAGCGCTTGCTGGGTTTAACCGGCAATCCAGAGACTGATGGCAAGAACAAGCTCATGCCAATGGAAGCGTTTGGTGTTAAAGCCATGTCGATGGGCTTTCTGGTGGAAGAAGGTACGGCCATGATTTGGCGCGGCCCGATGGTTCAGCAGGCTTTGATGCAAATGATCCGCGAAGTTGAATGGGGCCCGCTGGATGTTTTGGTTGTCGATATGCCACCTGGAACGGGTGATGCACAATTGACTATGGCACAGCAGGTTCCATTGGCAGGGGCAATTATTGTTTCCACGCCACAGGACCTTTCGCTCATTGATGCCAGAAAAGGCCTGGCCATGTTCAAACAGGTCAGCGTTCCTATTTTGGGCATCGTCGAGAATATGAGTTATTTCCTTTGCCCGTCTTGTGGAGAACGCTCCGAAATTTTTGGTCATGGTGGCGCTAAAGATGAGGCCGGTAAAATTAATGTGCCGTTCCTTGGGGCTGTTCCGCTCCATATAGATATTCGCACAACCAGTGATGCGGGAACACCGTTGGTTGCCAGTGCACCGGATGGCGTGCATGCACAAACTTACCGTGAGATTGCTAAAAATACATGGGACGAGCTTGAGAAAATCAAGGCAAAAGAGCTTGCAAGTGGTCCAAAGATTGTAATTGAATAGGTTGGAATGCTCGGATAATCATTTCGACCAGTAGATCTCAATACGAGATAAAAAAGCCATTGTGAGTAATTCACAATGGCTTTTTGGTTTTGTCGATAGTTTTAGTTTATTGAAGAACAACGATTTTTGCACCAATTTTGGCGCGGTTGTAAAGGTCGGTAACGTCTTCATTTGCAAGGCGAATACAGCCAGAAGACATGGATTGACCAATTGTCCAGGGTTGGTTTGTCCCATGAATTCTATAAATTGTTGATCCAATATACAGCGCTCTTGCACCCAGTGGGTTGTTTGGTCCGCCTGGCATATATGCGGGCAATTTAATGCCTTTTTTGGCTTCGCGCCGGATCATGACTTTTGGTGGTGTCCAGCCTGGCCATTCGGCTTTGCGGCTAAGCTTATGCTTGCCCTTCCAGGTAAAGCCATCGCGGCCCACGCCGATGCCATATCGAATGGCCCGATTGTTTTCCAAAACGTAATACAGGCGATGTTCTGATGTTTTTACAACAATGGTGCCCGGCGCATATTTTTCATTAAACCGGACTTTTTTCCGTGGAATAGGAGATTTATTGGAAACATACCGACGGCCCTTCCAAATCTTCCATTTTCCATCGGCGTAATCATAATACCGTTCACCGTAGCTTTTACGTGCCGCAGATGCGTCGTCTGGAATGACTGTAAATCCTGTAAATGCCGCCAGAACTATTGCCATTGAAAATGTTTTCAGTGTCATTAAAAACTCCCGATCGTGTTATTTTGGTCGAATCATACCCCTCTACAACGGCTTTTTGCACAATTTTACACGATGATTCAATTGCTTGGTGTACAATTCTTCGTCAGATGCTATTTGAAGCGGGCAGTGTTACACAAAATCAACTCAAATTAAGCTCTTTGAAAAAGTCGTTGCCCTTGTCGTCGATGACAATAAAGGCTGGAAAATTTTCGACCTCAATCTTCCACACAGCCTCCATCCCCAGTTCGGGATATTCATGTACTTCCACCTTTTTTATACAGTCTTGAGCCAGTCGTGCAGCGGGCCCACCGATAGACCCCAGGTAAAATCCGCCATGCGCCTTGCAGGCATCGCGAACCTGCCTTGAACGATTTCCCTTGGCCAACATAATGAGGGATCCTCCAAAGGCTTGAAACTGGTCGACATAGGCGTCCATTCGTCCGGCGGTCGTTGGGCCAAATGAGCCGGAGGCGTAACCGGTTGGGGTTTTAGCTGGGCCGGCATAATAAACCGGATGGTTTTTCAGGTATTCGGGCATTTCGCCGCCCGATTCCAAAAGCGCCCGAATTTTTGAATGGGCAAGATCTCGAGCAACAATCACCGTGCCTGAGAGTGAAAGTTGGGTTTTGATCGGGTGTTTCGTCAGTTCTGCCAGTATTTCTTTCATTGGCTGGTTCAGATTTATCTCAACAACATTCCCTGAAAGGCTGGCCTCATCAATATCCGGCATATATTTCGATGGGTCGGTTTCAAGCTTTTCCAGGAAAATTCCGTCTTTGGTTATCTTTCCAAGCGCCTGACGATCAGCAGAACAGGATACACCTATGCCAATTGGCAGGGATGCGCCGTGGCGAGGAAGTCGGACGACCCTTACATCGTGGCAGAAATATTTGCCGCCAAACTGCGCGCCAACACCGAGAGACTGAGTTAGTTGGTGAATTTCCTTTTCCAGTTCGATGTCTCGAAAGGCGTGGCCGGTTTCCGACCCACTGGTTGGAAGGTTGTCCAAGTACTTGGTAGAAGTAAGCTTCACTGTCTTGAGGTTTTGCTCCGCAGACATGCCGCCGATAACAATTGCCAAATGATAAGGTGGGCAAGCGGCGGTGCCGAGTGTCAGGATTTTTTCGTGTAAAAACTCAATTAAACGATCATGGGTGAGTAGTGATGGAGTGCCCTGATATAAAAAAGTTTTATTCGCTGAGCCGCCTCCCTTTGCCACAAACAGAAATTTGTATTCGTTTTCGCCATCCGCATAAATATCGATTTGAGCGGGTAGATTGTTTTTGGTATTGACCTCCTCAAACATCGTAAGCGGTGCCAATTGAGAATAACGCAGGTTTTTCTTAAAATAGGCATCAAGTACACCTGCGCCAAGGGCAGCCTCGTCTCCGCCTTCTGTCCATACAAGGCGTCCCTTTTTCCCCATAATGATGGCAGTTCCGGTATCCTGGCACATCGGCAAAACACCGCCAGCAGCAATGTTGGCGTTTTTGAGTAGATCGAAGGCGACGAACTTATCGTTGTCGGTTGCCTCGCTATCTTCGAGAATTGAGGCAAGCTGTTTTAAATGGGCTGGGCGTAACAAATGGTTGATGTCGGAAAACGCGGCCTCAGAAAGCAATTTCAACCCTTGAACATTTACTTTCAACAATGTGTTGCCTTCAAATTGCGCCTCACTAACATAGTCTTTGGTCAGCAGGCGGTATTCTGTTTGGTCCTTGCTTAAGGGGAATACATCAATATTTTCGTTGTTCATTGTATCTTACCGCGCTAAAATTGAAGGTATAAATGACATGTATCTCCGAAGTGGAGGGCATTCAAGTAAATTGAATTCCCGTAGAATAGATTTCACAATTGTATTTGTAATTAAAATTCATCAGACCGGATTGTTTCTCATGTATAATAGGAACACTTCAATTGACTAAGTCTTTTGAGTGTCGTAATTCCCCAAGGGAAGATATTGAAATTGCATCAGCGAGGGCAGTACGTTGGGCAGTGTAGTAAGAAGAATTTGGAACAAAATGTATTCCGGGTCGAGCGACCCGGTTGATCCCGTATTTTGGCGCAACAGGACCACCGTGGCGGCACTTTTGTTTAAGGTCATGCCAATTGATGGCGAAATTCATAAGTCTGAGGTCGCCAGATTGCATCGAATTCTCGCAGATGAGTTTTCGATAGGGGAAGACGAAGTGTTTTCGCTTATTCAGGAAGCTCAGTTTGCGGTCGACAGTGCTTCCAACATCGCTGATCTTTCTAAATCCCTTGAAGTATCATTAACCTATGAGGAGAAGTTAAACTTAATTTCTCATATGTGGGAAATGGTTTTGGCTGACGGTAAATTACATGAATACGAAATGCTGCTTGTGGAGCGGGTTGCCGCGCTGCTCGGTGTTTCGCAAAAGGCAGTATCCTCGCTTATGCACAATCAATGATCCGTTCAGGGCGCATAACCAGTATTGCGTGACAGGTCCTGACCCTAAGCTGTTTTAAAATATACGTAATTCCCGACGCTATTGTTTGAGTTGTTGTTATTCACAGATATTGATCCCTCATCCCTCCGTTCGAAACGGATTATTAACGAGTGTTTTATAGTTAATAATAGTCTTCGAGGGAGAGATTTATGACGCAAAGTAAAGTTGAAATCACGGGTTCTGATGCTCGGTTCACGTCTTGGAACACCGTTTTGAATTCGATTGAAGTTGGCGTGTCGGTGTTTTCACCGGATCTCAGACTTGAATTTATCAATGACACCTATCGCAAAATTGTAGATTTGCCTGATACGATTAAAGCGGGCGATGCTGCTTATGAGTTATATTATTTTATGGCTGAGCGGGGTGACTTTGGTGAGGGGCCACCAGAAAAGCTTGCCAATGAAAAACTGGTTGCGATTGCCAATGGTAGTTGGTCAGATATGGTTCACGTGATGAGCAACGGGCGGGTCAACAAGATACGCCGGGATTTGATGGATGACGGTTATATTGTCACCACGGTTACTGATATTACCGATATTAGAAATGGTGAAGTGCGGGTTTCGGAAAACGTATCTCTCATGCTTTCTGTTATGGAAACCACCGATCAAGGTATTATGATTGTCGACAGGCTTGGAATGGTGGAGATGGTAAACTCTGCCTACGAGGATATGCTGGGATTTGTTGGCGATCCCGAAAAGGCACCACATTCTTATTATGACTTGATTGAGGGCGCCTGGAAGGAGGGCAGATTCCTGGGAGATGAAATCAACTCTCTTTCAGATGAGGAATTTCTTTATCGTACAGTGAAGATGGTAGAGAGATCTGCTGATGAGCCGCAAATGCTTAAATTGAGCAATAATAAATATGTGCGCTTTATCAGCCGAAAACTGGAAAGCGAACGCAGGGTTTTCACATTTACAGATGTGACTGATAGTAAAATGAGAGAGCTTAAGTCTGCCGAAGCTCATCAGCGATCAGAGGATATGCTTGCCGACTTTATTGCTGCAATCAACAATATGGATGTTGGTCTGGTTTTGCTCGATAACGAGCTGAACACGTTGATCATCAATGATGCATTTCACGAAATTTGGTCTACCAGCCCTAAAAACTTTCAACTGGGCAAGAATTTCCGCCAGCTGATGGATGTTAATCGTGGAAATGGAATTTACGATGTCGAGGATGGTGACTGGGAAGATTATGTAAAGTCCAGATTGGATGAAATTGGTGATGGTGACATTGAGCCGCGTGAATTTATGCGGGCTGACGGGAAAACCCTTATTTATTCTTGCACGAAATTATCCAATGGGCAGCGCCTTGTGCGATATTCGGATATTACCGAATTCAAGCAACGCGAAGTGGCGTTAGATAAGGCGCACCGGGAAGCAGAAAATACTGCTGCGGATTTCGGCACCGCCCTGAACAATATGGATATGGGGCTGCTGCTGCTTGATAACGAGCTCAACGTATTGATGATCAATGACCCATTTTATCAGATATGGAATATAAACCGCGATGAGTTTAATGTTGGGTCAAATATCCGCCTATTGATGGAAATCAACAGGCGAAATAACGTCTACTCCACCCGTGACGAAGATTGGCAAGCGGATGAATGGAATTCTTATGTTTCTGAACGAATTGCAAAAGTAGAGGCAGGCAATATTCCGCCTAACGAATTTTGTTGTTCTGATGGTCGGGTATTCGTGTTTTCGTGCACCGCATTGTCCGGCGGTAAGCGGCTGATCAGATATTCAAATATTACCGAATATAAGCAAAGGGAAGCGGAACTTGAGGCGGCTCAAGTACAGGCTCAAAAAGCAGATCGCTCCAAGTCGGAATTTCTGGCTAACATGTCTCATGAAATTCGCACGCCCATGAATGGTGTGATGGGAATGGCAGAACTGCTGGCAAAATCCGATCTGGATTCAAAGCAGCAGATGTTTACCGATGTGATTTTGAGTTCCAGTACTGCTTTGCTGACAATTATCAATGATATTCTGGATTTCTCAAAAATTGAGGCGGGTAAGCTGGAACTTGATCCGACCGAGTTTGGGCTGCGGGAAGCAATTGAGGATGTGGCAACGCTTGTTTCGACCAGCGTGGCGGAGAAAAATCTTGAGTTGATTGTGCGGGTGCAGCCCGATCTGCCAGACCAGGTTGTTGGTGATGTTGGGCGTATTCGCCAGGTATTGACCAACCTGATTGGCAATGCGGTTAAGTTCACCGAGCAAGGCCATGTATTTGTCGATGTCTCTGGTGAGATGCAAAATGGCAAAGCTAGCCTTAAATTAACGGTCAAGGATACCGGTATTGGAATTCCTGAAGCCCAAATAGACTCGGTGTTTGAGAAGTTCTCGCAAGTTGACGGCTCATCAACCCGGCGCCACGAAGGTACAGGCCTTGGGCTTGCAATAACCAGTCGACTGATCGCACTAATGGGTGGTGAAATTGGATGCGAAAGTGTGTTGGGAGAGGGATCGGAATTCTGGATTGAATTTGATCTGCCACTGGGTAAATCTCAACCGAAAGAACCAATTGGATCTATTGATATCAGAGGTGCGCGCGTGTTGGCGATCGACGACAACAGCGTCAACCGGGCTATTTTGCTCGAACAGTTTTCATCATGGCATTTGGAGGGCACTTCTGCCGCCTCAGGTCTTGAGGGCTTGGCAATGATGAGACAGGCGGCAGGTAATGGTGAACCGTTTGATATCATCGTGCTTGATTACCATATGCCTGATATGAACGGTATCGATGTGGCGCGGGTCGTCAAAACTGATGATGTGCTCAAAAAATCGGCGATTGTCATGCTTACTTCTGTCGATAATATATCAGAGTCATCGGAGTTTAAGGCACTCTGCATTGATGCGCATTTAACCAAACCCGCAAGGGCTTCTCAATTGCTCGACAGCATTGTCGATATAATGCCTAAAACCAGCAATGCTACCCGGCGTTTTAGCGAAAGCGTTGTTGAAAATGAGGTGCTTGTTAAACCTGCCTCTGCTTTATTTGTGGAAGACAAAGTTTCTCTTGATAAGACGACTACCCGCGAAGAAAAATCTGGCGGCGAAAATGCTGTCCACGCAAGCCAAGGGATTTCAGATGATATGATTGATATCCTTGTGGCTGAGGACAATGAGGTTAACCAAATGGTGTTTGAGCAGATACTTGAACATCTCGGTTATACTTTTAAAATTGTCGGCAATGGGAAATTGGCGGTTGATGAAATTGATCACCTGCGTCCAGCGATCGTGCTGATGGATGTTTCCATGCCGGTTATGAATGGCCTGGATGCTACCGCTGCTATCCGTAAGATGTATGATGAAGAAATTGAAACCAGCTATCGCCCGGTTATCATTGGTGTTACCGCACACGCTTTGAAAGATGATCGTGAAAAATGTATCGGCGCTGGTATGGATGACTATCTCTCCAAACCGGTTAGCCCGGATATGCTGGCTGAAAAGATTAATTTATGGATGCAGGATAGTGATAGTGGGAAAGTTGTTGCTTGATTGTAAATCGATCTGATTAAAATTGGATAATTAATAAAACTGTTAAATTTCAATTGGTTTTGACCAACTTAGCGACAATCTGCATCTGGAAAGTAATAAATCTTTTACCACCAGGCTAGGTAAATCCAAAAGTTTATAAATTTGCGATCAATTGCTGTTAGCTTTTGCCATCTACTGTATATTTTGGGTGCTGTATTTACGGCGCCGGACTTACAGAGATTGAACTTTTATCTGACAGCTGGCCGGGACGGTTGTTGTTGATGAGAAACCGGCGAGGGAATTGATGTCAAATATTGCAACAGCAGCTGTACGGGCACTCGATGCACAGGAGACTGAAGCACAAGAGCCAAGCGTAAGCAAAAAGAATAATACGCCATGCATGGTCGAGTTGGCCTATACAGATTCCCTGACCGGCCTTGCCAATCGGCGCCGCCTTGAAGATACAATCGAACGATTGATCGCTGACCGGGCTGATGATCCTGCTCCATTTACCATTGGAATTCTTGATCTTGACGGGTTTAAACCGATCAATGATCTGTTTGGTCATGCTGCTGGCGATATGATTTTGCAACAAATTGCCCAACGTTTAAAATCCTGCCTGCCAAAGGGCGGATTGGCTGCGCGTTTGGGTGGCGATGAGTTTGCGTTTGTTTTGCCTTACACGTTCACTGAAGCCGGAGCTTTCAGTGTTGGCGATGCAATTCGTGATGTGTTGGCGGCTCCCTATGACCTGGGTGAACGGTTTGTTCGTTTGTCGGGATCGTTTGGCTTTGCAATTCATCCCTTTGGCGGTGATACGTTTTCTGAAATCATGGGTAGTGCTGATACAGCGCTTTACAGATCAAAGAAACGCGGTCGCAGCGAAATAACAATTTATTCAACGGCAGTCGCCGATGAAATGAAGCGTGCAACGCAGATCGAGCAAGCATTGCGGCAGGCAATTACTTCGGGTGATGTGAAGCCACATTTTCAACCGATCGTAAAAATCGACAGTGGTGAAGTAATCGGTTTTGAAGCTTTGGCCAGATGGACTGATTCAGAATTGGGCTTTATTCCTCCAGATGTATTTATCCCGTTGGCTGAAGAACGCGGTTTTGTTGGACTGCTTTCAGAATCACTGCTTAAGCAAGCAGCTACCGCTGCATTGCAGTGGCCAAAAGAACTATTTTTGTCATTCAATCTTTCTTCAATGCAGCTGATGGACCCGACAACCGGCGATCGTGTGTTGAAAATTATTGAAGCTGTTGGTCTTGAGCCAACCAGACTGGAACTTGAGATTACCGAAACGGCGATTATGGGTGACCCCGAAATGGCCTTTGAAATTGTTGAGCAACTGCGCGCAACGGGCATTCGGATTTCGCTCGATGATTTCGGGACTGGCCAATCGAGCCTTGGACGGCTTCGGGACTTTAATTTTGACAAGGTGAAAATTGACCGTTCATTTATTGCTTCAATAAACGATGACAAACCATCTGAGCACATTATCAGGGCGATCATCGCGATGTGTGAAGGCCTTGAACTGAAGGTTATTGCCGAAGGTATTGAGGACGATTGCCAAGAGAAGATGCTGTTGCAACTTGGCTGCGTTTCGGGGCAGGGATATTTGTATGCGAAAGCAATGGATGTACCAGCAACACATCGTTTCCTGCAAAAAATGAATGACGAATAACTCGAGCGGTTCATTTTTTGCCGGATATTCATATGCCATTGCCTGAAACTCAGCAGGTTTGAATGTAATTTCGTTTACAAACCAGCTGCGTTTGGTCATGCTGCCTCTTTTCAATTGGGCAGAGGTTGCTAAAAATTCTAACCGATACGACCACTATTCCATTTTGGCTATTGATCTTGCTCGGTGTCTTCGCGCTGATTGGCCTGACTGATCGAATTTTTGCGCCGGGGGTCCGCTGGTTTTTCAGGCGCCGTTTAAATCGCGCGATTGACGAATTAAACACCCGGCTTGCATTGCGTATTCAGCCGTTTAAACTCACCCGACGGCAGACCCTTATTGATCAATTAATGTATGATCCCGAGGTGATTAAAGCGGTAGAGATTCATGCGGAAGAAAACAATGTGCCAAGGGCGGTTTCAATGGCGCAAGCGCAGAAATTTGCCCGCGAAATCATTCCATCATTCAGTGCATTTGCATATTTTCGCATAGCGACCAGGCTGTCGCGTTACATTTCAAAATGGATTTACCGGGTCCGGCTTGGATATTCTGATGATGAGGCGCTGAAGGCAATTGATCCCGAGGCAACTGTTGTATTTGTGATCAACCATCGTTCCAATATGGATTATATCCTGTTGACCTATATGGCGGCGACGAGCGCGACGCTTTCATATGCTGTTGGCGAATGGGCGCGAATTTTTCCACTGCAAAATGTGATTCGTTCGATGGGGGCCTATTTCATTCGCCGAAATTCCGGTGATCCGCTATATCGCAGGGTGCTGGCCCGTTATGTGCGAATGGCAACCAGACAAGGCGTTACCCAGGCTGTGTTTCCCGAAGGTGGCCTTAGCCGTGACGGGGCGTTGCGTCCGGCGAAACTTGGCCTGCTTGGCTATATGGTTGGAGACTTCGACCCCCAAAGCTCCCGCGATGTGGTCTTTATTCCGGTTGGTCTGAATTATGATCGGGTGATGGAAGACCGGATATTGACTTCAAAGGCATCGAAGGAAATTGGCGGTCGTACCTTTCGGGTCAGTATTGGTAAAGTACTCAAGTTTACCGCCAGAAACCTGAAACTGAGATTGCAAGGCAAGCTCTTTCGTTATGGTTATGCCTGTGTGAGTTTTGGTACACCGGTTTCGCTGAAAGGCTGGATGAAACAGCGAAAAATAAATTTGCGAAACCTGCCGGAAAGCGAACGGTTTGAGCAGATCGAAGCGCTGGGCAAAACCCTGATGACCGGCATTGGCTCTGTCATTCCCGCATTGCCGGTATCTTTGGTTTCAACCGTGTTTCTGCAGGCTGGGGGTAAAAAAATGAGCGAGATGGAGATAAAATCGCGTACTTTCAAAATTGTGCAGGAATTGGAAGCAAAGGGCGCCCATGTTCACATCCCTCGGGAGGACCGCGATTATGCGGTCAGTGCAGGTATCAGAATGCTGACGTTACGTCATTTGGTTGAAGAGGAAGATGGCTTTTATTGGGCAAAGGAAGATGAAAAACTGTTGCTACAATATTACGCAAACTCGATCGTGCATTTGTTACCATAGTTTCGGATATTTATTATCCCGTGATACCAATGGTTTGGCGTGCGTGTATTCCTAATTGGGTTCGGGCCCTAACCAAGCCTCTTTAACCGCCTGTTCACATAACCTATCTTCTAATCGGTAATTAGATTCGAAAATTTCATCTTCTTAAATGATTATGATACTTGATGACGCAAATTCAAATGGTAAATGATTCGCGACCCCTAAAGTGGCGACAACAGAAAGGTATCCGATGAAGGATCCGATTGACACATATATGAACCTTGTTCCGATGGTGGTTGAGCAAACCAACCGCGGGGAACGTGCTTACGATATTTTTTCACGGCTGTTGAAAGAACGGATTATTTTTATCACTGGCCCGATTGAGGACGGAATGTCCACATTGGTTTGTGCACAATTGTTGTTTTTGGAAGCGGAGAATCCGAAGAAGGAAATCTCCATGTACATCAATTCTCCCGGCGGTGTGGTTACGTCCGGCATGGCGATTTATGATACCATGCAATTTATCAAGCCAGCTGTTAGCACGCTTTGCATGGGGCAGGCGGCATCAATGGGTTCGCTTCTATTGACCGCTGGTGCGAAGGATCTGCGGTTTGCCTTGCCAAATGCACGGGTAATGCTGCATCAGCCATCGGGCGGGTTTCAGGGGCAGGCATCGGATATCGAACGCCATGCTCAAGATATCATCAAGCTTAAGCACCGATTGAACGAGATTTACGTCAAGCATACGGGCCAGTCCTTGAAGAAAATTGAAGAGACGCTGGACCGGGATCATTTTATGACTGCTGATGAGTCCCAGAAGTTTGGAATTATCGATAAGGTTATTGATGAGCGCGTTGAAATGGATGACGCTGATTCGGAATAAAATGTTTATGGGTGGTTGTATGACAGGCACTTAACTCTGGTAACAAAGGTTGATTATAAATGCTCTCACATTTACCTTGTTGGCAATGATTTGAGATTAATTACTATTTTTGTGCAACTGTTAAGTTTATGTTGGTTGTTGTGGGCAAGACTCAAGCCATCGACGGAATTTTCGAGATGTGTGCCGATTTTGTGATTTTCTTGGAATATCGGAAAATTGTAAGTTTGCGTAATGTCGGAATTGAGGTAATGTTCCATTAGCTAGTTTTCAGCTGTTTGGGGTTGGGTAAAATAACACAGGCAAATTGGGCCTGTCGGGAAAGTAAAGATGAGCAAAATTTCCAGCAGTGGTGATTCTAAAAATACACTTTATTGTTCTTTTTGCGGTAAAAGCCAGCATGAGGTTCGCAAGCTTATTGCGGGGCCTACCGTATTCATTTGTGATGAATGCGTTGAATTATGCATGGATATCATCCGTGAGGAAAATAAGACATCTATGGTGAAAAACCAGGATGGAATTCCAACGCCTCAAGAAATTCTTGATGTGCTTGATGATTATGTCATTGGTCAGGGACACGCAAAACGTGTTTTGTCTGTTGCTGTGCATAATCACTATAAGCGTCTGCATCACGGTTCGAAGAACGGCGAAGTTGAGCTGGCCAAATCCAACATCATGTTGATGGGGCCAACCGGTTGCGGCAAAACATTGCTTGCGCAAACGCTTGCACGTATTCTCGATGTACCGTTCACTATGGCGGATGCAACCACTCTGACCGAGGCTGGTTATGTTGGTGAAGATGTAGAAAATATCATTTTGAAACTTCTGCAATCTGCGGATTACAATGTTGAACGTGCCCAACGTGGTATTGTCTATATTGATGAAGTCGATAAAATTACCCGCAAAACAGACAATCCTTCGATTACCCGTGATGTATCGGGTGAGGGGGTGCAGCAGGCATTGCTGAAGATCATGGAAGGCACTGTTGCTTCCGTGCCTCCGCAAGGTGGCCGCAAGCATCCACAGCAGGAGTTTTTGCAGGTTGATACGGTGAATATTCTGTTCATCTGCGGCGGTGCATTTGCCGGCCTGGACAAGATCATTTCTGACCGTGGTCGTTCGACCTCAATTGGTTTTGCGGCAAGTGTGGAAGCGCCTGAAGAACGCAAAACTGGTGAATTGTTCCAGAAAGTAGAGCCTGAAGATTTGCTTCGCTTTGGTTTGATCCCGGAATTTGTTGGTCGTGTGCCTGTTTTGGCAACGCTTGAAGATCTGGATGAAGATGCACTGGTGCAAATTCTCTCGGAACCGAAGAATGCCCTGATCAAGCAGTATCAGCGTTTGTTTGAGATGGAAGATGTTAAACTTTCTTTTCATGACGATGCTTTGAAAGCAATTGCGAAAAAGGCCATTAAGCGAAAAACCGGTGCACGCGGATTGCGTTCCATATTGGAAACAATTCTGTTGGATACGATGTTTGAATTACCAAGCCTTGAGGGCGTTGAAGAGGTTATGGTCTCTGATGAGGTTGTTCTTGGCGATGCTCGTCCGCTTTATATTTATGCTGATAAGGACGAAGAAAAAGGTGCCGAGAGCGCCTGATTCTCCAAATTTGACCAAATTTAAATTATTATATTGAAACGAGGCTGCCTTGCCAAAGGCGGCCTTTTTTCGTAGTCGAATTCGCAATCAGTTGTGGAAAAAATTGATTGTAACGGTATCAAACCTATTGAACCGTGTTAATTTTGCCCCACATATCAGGCAATGATACAACTCAAATTCCAACTCATACCGTCGTGCCGGGTTTACTATAAATCGGCTGCGCGTCAAATAACCTTATAAATTGGCAAATTGATGATGTTATATTCATCGCAACGCGGTTAAAGTAGGAATCGCCGGTGCTGAATTTCAGGCCGGAATTAAAAGGATACATGCATGTCAAATGATGAAACACGGGATATCGAGATCAATGATGAAACGGTGCAATACCCCGTATTGCCATTGCGCGACATCGTGGTATTCCCACATATGATTGTGCCGCTGTTTGTTGGCCGTGAAAAATCCATTTTGGCGCTTGAGGAGGTTATGGCCTCTGATAAGCAGATATTGCTAGCGACCCAGAAGAACCCATCTGATGATGACCCTGATCCTGCGGCGATTTACGAAATCGGTACAATTGCCACGGTATTGCAATTGCTGAAATTGCCGGATGGTACAGTTAAGGTGCTTGTAGAGGGCGGCGAGCGTGCTCGGATCCAGCGGTTTCTTGACCACCCGGAATATCATCAGGCGATGGCGCATGTCATTCTTGAGCAGGAAGATGACCCGGTTGAGGTCGAAGCGCTTTCGAGATCTGTCATTGCGGAGTTTGAAAACTATGTGAAACTCAACAAGAAAGTTTCTCCTGAAGTTGTAAGCTCGGTTACCCAGATTGATGACTATTCAAAGTTGGCCGATACGGTTGCATCTCATATTGCAATCAAGATTCCTGAAAAACAGGAAATTCTGGCCCTTATCTCGGTGAAAGATCGGCTTGAGCGGGTTTTGGGGCTGATGGAAAGTGAAATTTCCGTGTTGCAGGTGGAAAAACGCATTCGCAGCCGGGTTAAACGCCAGATGGAGAAAACCCAGCGCGAATATTATTTGAATGAGCAGATGAAGGCCATTCAAAAAGAACTTGGTGACGGTGATGAAGGCCGTGATGAAGTGGGTGAGCTTGAAGACAAGATCACAAAAACCAAATTGTCCAAGGAAGCGCGCGAAAAAGCCAACGCCGAGTTTAAAAAACTCAAACAGATGAGCCCGATGTCGGCTGAGGCGACTGTTGTGCGCAATTACCTTGATTGGCTTCTGGGTATTCCTTGGGGCAAGAAATCGCGGGTTAAAACTGATCTTAATGCAGCTGAAAAAGTGCTGGATGTGGACCATTATGGGCTTGAAAAGGTCAAAGAACGTATTGTCGAGTTTTTGGCGGTTCAAACACGCTCCAATAAGCTGAAAGGGCCAATTCTTTGTCTGGTTGGACCTCCTGGTGTTGGTAAAACCTCGCTTGGCAAATCCATTGCCAAGGCAACGGGCCGTGAATTTGTGCGCATGTCGCTTGGCGGTGTGCGTGATGAGGCCGAAATCAGAGGCCATCGACGGACTTATATTGGCTCAATGCCGGGTAAGGTCATTCAGTCGATGAAGAAGGCTAAAAAGACCAATCCGCTGTTCTTGCTCGATGAGATCGACAAAATGGGGCAGGATTTCCGCGGCGATCCTTCATCTGCATTGCTTGAAGTGCTGGACCCTGAGCAAAACGCCACGTTTGCAGACCATTATCTCGAAGTTGATTATGATCTTTCCAATGTGATGTTTGTTACCACGGCGAATTCGCTCAATATTCCAGGACCATTGATGGACCGGATGGAGATCATTCGCATCGCCGGATATACGGAAGATGAGAAAATTGAAATTGCCCGACGGCATTTGATTCCCAAGGCGATCAAGAATCATGCACTGGAATCGAAAGAATTCTCGATTACCGATGACGCCCTGCAAAGCATAATTCGCCTTTACACCAGAGAAGCCGGTGTTCGTAATCTGGAACGGGAACTAGCAACGCTGGCCCGAAAAGCCGTGACCCAAATTTTGCGGACCGATGTGACTTCGGTTGTTGTGAATGGCGATAATCTTTCAGATTTTCTTGGTGTTCAGCGCTTTCGTTATGGCCAGGCTGAAACTGAAGATCAGGTTGGCGTTGTTACCGGGCTGGCCTGGACTGAAGTGGGTGGAGAATTGTTGACCATTGAAGGTGTCATGATGCCCGGCAAAGGCAAGATGACGGTCACCGGCAATTTGCGTGATGTAATGAAAGAATCGATTTCTGCAGCGGCCAGTTATGTGCGGTCGCGTTCGATTGATTTTGGCGTAGAGCCACCGCTGTTTGATCGACGGGACTTTCACGTCCATGTGCCCGAGGGCGCAACACCAAAAGATGGTCCATCTGCAGGTACTGCGATGGCAACTGCAATTGTCTCTGTGATTACTGGAATTCCGGTACACCGAAATATCGCCATGACAGGTGAAATTACTTTGCGGGGCAGGGTGCTTCCGATCGGTGGGCTGAAGGAAAAATTGCTGGCCGCATTGCGCGGCGGCATTACCAAAGTTTTGATCCCTGAGGAGAACGCGAAAGACTTGGCGGACATTCCTGACAATGTGAAAAATGAGTTGGAAATTATACCGGTAAGCCATTTGGATGATGTTCTTCCTCATGCACTTTTGTCGATGCCGGAAGCAATTGAATGGGACGAATCTGCGGCTGCAGTCGCTGCTTCGGCGAGCGAATCAGTTGCGCAGATTGCTCATTGATCGAGCAAAAAAAACGATCCGATTGTCATTTTAAAGCCGGATTTTGAAAATCCGGCTTTTTCTGTGTAAAAATACCTGTTGAATCGACCAAAAAGCCCTGAAAACGTGCGCTTTTGCTTGTCATCTCATTGATAAAATAAGAGTATCGGCCAACTTTAACTGAGTCGAATTTATTCGATTTTATCTGGAAGGAATACAAAATGAACAAAAACGAACTCATTGCTGCTGTTGCAGGAAAAGCGGATTTGACCAAAGAACAGGCTGCCGCTGCGGTTGATGCCACAATCGAAATAATCTCTGACACTATGAAAGATGGCGGCGAAGTTCGTTTGCTTGGTTTCGGTAACTTTGTTGTAACCCATCGTAAAGCAACAACAGGCCGTAATCCACAAACCGGTGCAGCGATTGATATCAAAGCAACCAACGTGCCTAAATTTAAACCCGGCAAGGGCCTGAAAGAAAAAGTAAACAGCTAATTTTTTTTGGGCTTATTGCCCCAGTTGTTCAGTAATTGCCAAGCCCCGCACTGTGAAGTTGCGGGGTTTGTTTTTGTAGATGATCGGGTCAGCGTACCTCAAACAAATAATCTGCATTAAAGATGATATTCGCCCTTGCGTTCTTGCCATGAAGCGAATACATCAACGCTGCATTCATTTAACGTGAAGGCAGGGCGATTAGCTCAGTTGGTAGAGCATCTCGTTTACACCGAGAGGGTCGGCAGTTCGAGCCTGTCATCGCCCACCAAATGACATTTATCGGCTAGTATGCGGTATGAAATTTGCAGAAATGCGAATGGGATAAAATAAATGCAAACGTCCACAAAGGCGCTTGACACTATCCTGCACAGACCGTATTCAACGCCGACTTTGAAGCAATAGCTTCTCACTGCGCGGGTGTAGCTCAGTTGGTTAGAGTGCCGGCCTGTCACGCCGGAGGTCGCCGGTTCGAGCCCGGTCACTCGCGCCACTTCTTTCAATGACTATTTTTGCAAGAAGTGCGCGCCCCGCCGCCGGTGGCGTTTTTCAATACCTTTGCTGTTTTAACTGTTTGATCCAGATCAAGTATTGTTAAATTTCTTTTGCATTTGTGTAAATTTTGTAAGCTTCCCACTTGCCTCTTTTCTGAGCCTGTTCTATCCCTCACTCGACAAGTCTGCAGCTTTGTTGCAAACATGTTCACACTCAATCAGCAATCAATTCGATTGTTGAAACCGTGATCGAACCGAGGCGAATTATATGGAAGCCCTCCTGAGTTCTTATCTACCAGTGATCATATTCATTGGTCTTTCATTGATTATTGGACTGGCTCTGCTTGCTGCGCCATTTATGATTGCTTTCAAAGCGCCGGATGATGAAAAACTGTCGGCCTATGAATGTGGATTTAATCCCTTTGATGATGCACGGATGAAATTCGATGTCCGGTTTTATCTGGTTGCGATATTGTTCATAATATTTGATCTTGAGGTTGCCTTTTTATTCCCCTGGGCGGTGAGCTTTGGTGAACTGGGCTGGGCCGGCTTCTGGTCGATGTCGATATTTCTGGCCGTATTGACCATCGGTTTCATTTACGAATGGAAAAAAGGCGCACTTGAATGGGATTAGAACATAATTCTTCGACGCTGATTGCACCAACACCAACGGGTGTTATTGACCCGGCAACCGGCAAGCCGGTTGGTGCCAATGATCCGTATTTTGCCGAGATCAGCGATGAGCTGGCTGATAAAGGATTTCTGGTCACGTCTACGGATGATCTGATTACCTGGGCGCGTAATGGTTCGTTGATGTGGATGACCTTTGGTCTTGCATGTTGTGCGGTGGAAATGATGCAAATGATGATGCCGCGCTATGATGCGGAGCGTTTTGGCATTGCGCCACGTGCCTCACCACGCCAATCTGATGTGATGATCGTTGCTGGAACCCTGACCAATAAAATGGCACCGGCGCTGCGTAAGGTTTATGACCAGATGCCCGAACCTCGTTATGTGATCTCTATGGGGTCGTGCGCCAATGGCGGTGGCTATTATCATTATTCCTATTCTGTTGTTCGCGGCTGCGACCGGATTGTACCGATAGATATTTATGTTCCCGGTTGCCCGCCAACTGCTGAGGCGCTGCTTTACGGATTTTTGCTTTTGCAAAAGAAAATCCGCCGTACCGGTACGATTGAGCGATAGGGACGAAGATGGAAGAGGCACTTAACGATCTCAAAACCTATATCTGTGATGCACTTGATGGCAAGATTGATGCATCCAGCATTGATTTTGGTGAGATCAATTTAAGCCTTAGTGCGGGAAACCTGATTTCTGTGCTGCGGTTTTTGCGTGATGATATGCAAACCCAGTTTGTTTCCATTATTGATATTTGCGGGGTCGATTATCCCGGTCGCAAAAAGCGATTTGATGTGGTCTATCATTTGTTAAGTCCGCGCCAGAATATGCGGTTGCGGCTGAAACTTACCACCGATGAAAATACACCTGTGCCAAGTGCTACCGATATTTATCCCGGTGCCAACTGGTTTGAGCGTGAAGCCTACGATATGTATGGCATCTTGTTTTCCGGGCATCCGGACCTGCGTCGTCTTTTGACCGATTATGGATTTGAGGGCCATCCCCTGCGCAAGGACTTCCCGCTCACCGGGTATGTTGAAGTGCGCTATGATGATGAGTTAAAACGCGTGGTCTATGAGCCGGTGGAGTTGCGTCAGGAATTCCGAGATTTTGATTTTCTGTCGCCCTGGGAGGGTACAGATTACGTGCTTCCCGGCGATGAAAAAGGGAGCGCGTAGCAATGGCTGAACGCTCGGTTCGTAATTTTAACATCAATTTTGGCCCGCAGCATCCGGCAGCCCACGGCGTTTTGCGCCTGGTGCTCGAGCTTGATGGCGAGGTGGTTGAGCGGGTAGATCCGCATATTGGTCTGCTGCATCGCGGTACAGAAAAACTGATGGAGCACAAAACCTATTTGCAGGCGGTGCCCTATCTTGATCGACTTGATTATGTTGCGCCGATGAACCAGGAGCATGCTTTTGCATTGGCAATTGAAAAGCTGCTGGGTATCTCTGCGCCGCGCCGTGGTTCGCTGATCCGGGTTTTGTATTCTGAAATTGGTCGTATCCTTTCGCATATTTTGAATATCACCACGCAGGCGCTGGATGTTGGTGCCTTGACCCCGCCGGTTTGGGGATTTGAAGAGCGTGAGAAACTAATGGTGTTTTATGAGCGCGCTTCCGGTTCGCGCCTGCATGCGGCCTATGTGCGACCGGGCGGTGTTCATCAGGATCTGCCACCAGAACTGCTCACCGATATTATGGAATGGTGTGATCCCTTCCTGAAAATTTGCGACGATATTGAGGGCCTGCTGACGGAAAACAGAATTTTCAAGCAGCGCAATGTGGATATTGGAATTGTCTCTCTTGAAGATGCATGGGCCTGGGGCTTTTCGGGCGTGATGGTTCGTGGTTCGGGAGCTGCATGGGATTTGCGTAAATCGCAGCCCTATGAGTGCTATGAGGAAATGGAATTTGATGTTCCAATCGGCAAAAATGGCGATAATTATGATCGCTATAATATCCGTATGGAAGAAATGCGTCAGTCTGTTCGGATCATGAAGCAATGCCTTGAATTGCTGATGTCGAGTTCAGGGCAGGGGCCGATTTCTTCTGCCGATGGCAAAATTGTTCCACCGAAACGCGGTGAGATGAAGCAATCAATGGAAGCGCTTATTCATCACTTCAAGCTTTATACCGAAGGTTACAAAGTGCCGGCGGGTGAAGTTTACGCAGCTGTCGAGGCACCTAAGGGTGAGTTTGGGGTCTATCTGGTTTCCGATGGTTCCAACAAACCGTATCGCGCAAAGATTAGAGCGCCGGGGTTTGCGCATCTTTCGGCAATGGATTTCCTCTGTCGCGGATATATGCTTGCCGATGTCTCCGCTATTTTGGGCTCAATTGATATCGTATTTGGTGAGGTGGACCGCTAATGTCAGTTCGCAGATTAGCAGAAGAAAATGTCCAGCCCGGTGAATTTAGTTTCAACCGTGAAAATGCAGCATGGGCAAAAAAGAAGATCAAGGACTTTCCAAAAGGGCGGGAGGCTTCGGCCGTTATTCCGCTGCTCATGCGGGCGCAGGAACAGGATGGCTGGGTAACCAGAGCATCAATCGAGCATATGGCTGATATGTTGAATATGCCCTATATACGCGTGTTGGAAGTGGCGACCTTCTACACTCAGTTTCAATTGAAGCCGGTTGGCACCAAGGCTCATATTCAGGTTTGTGGCACTACACCTTGCATGTTGCGAGGCTCTGAAGATTTGATGAAGGTTTGTAAAAACAAAATCAATAAAGAGCCGTTTAAAACCAATGAGGCCGGTACTCTTTCCTGGGAAGAGGTTGAGTGTTTGGGTTCTTGTGTCAATGCGCCAATGATCATGGTGTTTAAGGATACCTATGAAGATTTGACGCCGGAACGCCTTGAAGAAATCATTGATTTGTTCGAGGCTGGTAAAGGCAGCGAAGTGCCGGTTGGCACCCAGATTGACCGTATTGGTTCTGCGCCAATTGGTGGGCTGACTGCGTTGACCAGCGATCCGAATGTAAAAAAATCGAAGCCTAAGAAAACCAAACCCAAGAAAACTGAAAGTGCTACGGCACCGACGGTTTCAGCGGTTGAGCCTTCGGCCAAAGCTGCGGCTTCGAAAAGCCCAACGTCAAAAAGTAAAGCTACGCCTGCGAAAAAGGCCAGGAAAGCCGAAGCCGTTGCTGATCTTGACGATAAAAACCGGCCTCAAGGCATGGAACGGCCCGCTGATATTGATGATCTGAAACAGATTTCCGGTATCGGCCCCAAGATCGAAGGAATTCTGCACGAACTTGGGATTTTCAAGTTTGAGCAAGTGGCTAAATGGAAAAAGGCCGAAAGCGATTGGGTTGATGGTTATTTAAGCTTTAAGGGACGCATTGAACGCGACGGCTGGATTGAACAGGCAAAAGCTTTTGCCAAGGGTGGTCAAGATGAATAGCAATTTTGTGGGGAGCCACGCTGATGTCTGAGGTGACAAACGACCTTTTGTTGGAGAATTTGAAGTCGATTCAAGACAAGCTATCAAAGCTCGACAATGGTGTGAAAGATATAAAAGAAGAAATGGTCGCCATGCGATTGCACCAACATGCTTCGCAAGGGGAAATCAACAATATTTATGGCCGGTTGGGATCAATCGAAATACGCATCGAGCGAATTGAAAATCGTCTTGAAATTGTAACAGAGCCAGCGGAATAGGAGCCACGCTAATGTCAGATAACCAACCTGTTGTATTAACCTGGCTGGCCATATGCATGGGCATCATTTCGGTAATCGTCGGTATTGTGTTTATGACCTGGATCGACTCTATCGCTGGCTTATCATTGCCACCATATATCACCAGTGCAATTGGTACAGCAATTGGCGTTGCCGGGTGGATGGTATGGAATATGCGCAGAAAAAAGCAGGATGATTAGAACATGATTTTGCTTTCAAACCGGAAAACGAGCATTTAAATGCTAGAAGATAAAGACCGCATTTTTAATAATATTTATGGCATCCATGACAAGAGTCTTGCGGGCGTCATGGCCCGTGGGCATTGGGACCGTACCAAGGAATTTATCGACAATGGTCGCGATTGGATCATTGATCAGATGAAGGCATCGGGCCTGCGCGGTCGTGGTGGTGCCGGTTTTCCTACCGGATTGAAATGGTCTTTCATGCCCAAGGAAAATGACGGTCGGCCACACTATCTGGTGATCAATGCGGACGAGTCTGAGCCTGGGACCTGCAAAGACCGCGAGATCATGCGCAATGACCCACACACCTTGATTGAGGGTTGTCTGATTGCTGGCTGTGCAATGGGCGCAAATGTCGGTTATATCTACGTGCGCGGCGAGTATATCCGCGAACGTGAAGCGCTGGAGCTGGCAATTGCTGAATGCTACGATGCCGGCCTGATTGGCAAAAAGAATATCCACGGTTATCCGTTTGAGCTTTACGTCTCGCATGGAGCAGGGGCTTATATTTGTGGTGAGGAGACCGCTCTTCTGGAAAGCCTGGAAGGAAAAAAGGGACAACCGCGCTTAAAGCCGCCATTCCCGGCAAATGTTGGTCTTTATGGGTGCCCGACCACGGTCAATAATGTGGAATCAGTTGCTGTTGCGCCGACAATTCTTCGTCGTGGTCCCGCATGGTTCAAGGCATTTGGCCGCGAGAATAATCACGGCACCAAGCTGTTTTGTATTTCTGGTCATGTGGAGCGTCCTTGCACGGTTGAAGAGGAAATGAGCATTCCGTTCCGCGAATTGATTGAGCGCCATTGTGGTGGCATTCGCGGTGGTTGGGACAATCTTTTGGCGGTTATTCCCGGTGGTTCATCGGTGCGCATGGTGCCGGGCGAGGACATCAAAGATTGCCTGATGGATTTTGATGCCCTTATGGAGCATAAATCCGGGCTTGGAACGGCAGCCGTTATTGTGATGGACAAATCCACCGATATTATCCGCGCGATTGCCCGTCTTTCCTATTTTTACAAGCATGAAAGTTGTGGCCAATGCACGCCGTGCCGCGAAGGCACCGGTTGGATGTGGCGGGTTATGGAGCGCATGGTTGAGGGCCGCGCCTCGATCAAGGAAATTGATATGTTGCTGGATGTGACCAAGCAAATCGAAGGGCACACAATTTGCGCGCTGGGTGATGCTGCGGCATGGCCTATTCAAGGCTTGATCACGCATTTCCGCCCGGTAATTGAAGCTAGAATAAACAGCTATTCTTATCGCGCTGACGATGACGGTGCGGTATCGAGGCAGGCGGCTGAATAGATGATAGATATTTGCACAATGGATGGAGGGTCTTTTGCTTAGCGGATTATCAGCTCAGGAGCTTGGTGTTCTGGCGCGTTCGGGTGCCAGCCTGGAAATAGATGGAAAGAGCTTTCCATCCAGTGATATTTGTAAACTTGCCCGTGAAATGACCCGCGGCACTGAACTTGTTGTGCATAATTCGAGCCGCATGTTCTTTCCTGAATTATGCCAGATCGCGCGCGCATCCGGCATTTCCAATGTGCGATTTTTGTAAGAGAGATTATTGAAATAAAATGCATTTGGCTGAACTCAACATATCCAATTGGAAAATCGACCCTGCATCTGAAGGTGCGGCCGGTTTTGTCAATAATGTTGGGCGGATCAATGCTTTGGCCGAGCGCTCTCCTGGGTTTGTCTGGCGCAAAGCCGATGAAGAACGCGATGCCAATGGAAATAATGCGATTGGTGGCCCCAAAACTCTGATGACTTTGTCAGTTTGGGAAAACGCACAGGACCTGGAACAGTTTGTCTGGAATACGGTTCACAAGAAAATTTATCAAAACAAGGCGCTCTGGTTTGACCAGCTGGAGAGCCATCATCTGGTGATGTGGTGGGTTGAAGCGGGTGTTGAGCCTTCGATTGCTGAGGCAAAAAACCGGCTTGATCACCTAAACTCTCATGGCGATAGCGATCATGCCTTTGGCTGGTCGCACTTGCCGCATGTAAAACTCTGGCAGCAACAACGCTGCGCATAAACGAATAGTGAAAGCAACACGATGGTAAAAATCATTGTAGACGGCAAGGAATTGGACGTTCCTGATCATTATACGCTGTTGCAGGCCTGTGAGGATGCGGGCGCTGAGGTGCCGCGTTTTTGTTTTCACGAACGCTTATCTATTGCCGGTAACTGCCGTATGTGCCTTGTGCAGGTAAAAGGTGGCCCGCCAAAGCCTGCCGCATCCTGCGCTATGGGCGTGAAAGATTTGCGCCCCGGGCCAAATGGCGAGCCACCTGAGGTTTTCACCAATACGCCGATGGTCAAAAAAGCCCGCGAAGGAGTGATGGAGTTTTTGCTGATCAACCACCCGCTTGATTGTCCGATTTGCGATCAGGGTGGCGAATGTGATTTGCAGGATCAGGCTATGGCCTTTGGCATGGATGCCTCGCGCTATGCGGAAAACAAGCGTGCGGTGGAAGACAAATATATCGGGCCGCTGGTCAAAACCATCATGACTCGCTGTATCCATTGTACCAGATGTGTGCGTTTTACCACCGAGATTGCCGGAATTTCCGAGTTGGGTCTTTTAGGTCGTGGTGAGGATGCGGAGATTACCACCTATCTTGAAAAAGCAATGACTTCGGAATTGCAGGGCAATGTGATTGACCTGTGCCCTGTCGGAGCCTTGACCTCACGTCCTTACGAGTTTCAGGCACGTCCGTGGGAATTGAACAAGACCGAAACCATTGATGTGATGGATGCAGTTGGCTCTAATATTCGCGTTGATACGCGTGGCCGCGAAGTTATGCGCATTATGCCTCGGTTGAATGAGGCGGTGAATGAGGAATGGATTTCTGACAAAACCCGCTTTATCTGGGATGGCTTGCGCAGCCAACGACTGGACCAGCCCTATATCCGCAAAAATGGCAGATTAACGGCCGCGAGCTGGTCGGAAGCCTTTGATGCAATAGCAACTGTTGCCAGGAAAACCAGCGCTGACCAAATTGGAGCGATTGCCGGTGACCTTGCTTCAGTCGAAGAAATTTACGCGCTTAAGCAGCTGATGGGCGCGCTTGGGTCGGCCAATATGGATTGCCGCGAAGAAGGTTCAGCACTTGACCCTTCGCTGGGGCGTTCAAGTTATTTGTTTAACTCAACCATCGAAGGCATTGAAGATGCTGATGCTTTGATGATTATCGGAGCCAATCCTCGCTTTGAGGCATCGGTGCTGAATACCCGCATTCGCAAGCGCTGGCGTACCGGTAAAATGCAAGTTGCGGTAATTGGTGAACAAGATGATTTGACCTATGATTATCACTATGTTGGTGCCGGACCGGACTCGATTGAACAATTTATTGATCATGCGCCGACCAAGGCAGAAAAGCCGATGTTCATCATTGGTGCGGGTGCATTCACCCATAAGGACGGGGCTGGTGTTTTGGCTTCACTTGCAAAAGCGGCTAAATCCCTTGGTGTCATCAAAGATGGCTGGAACGGATTTAACATTCTGCATACGGCGGCAAGCCGGGTCGGTGGGCTGGATCTCGGATTTGTGCCGGGTGAGGGCGCAAAGAATACCAGCGAAATGCTCAGCAATACGGAATTGCTGTTCCTTTTGGGGGCAGATGAGCTGGATATGATGAAACGCACCCGTGGATTTACCGTTTATATTGGTAGCCACGGCGATGTTGGGGCACACCACTGCGATGTGATTTTGCCGGCGGCTGCCTATACCGAAAAATCGGGAACCTGGGTGAATACCGAAGGACGCGTACAGCGCGGCAGCCGGGCGGCATTTGCGCCGGGTGATGCGCGCGAAGACTGGGCGATAATTCGTGCCCTTTCTGATGTGTTGGGCAAGAAATTGCCGTTTGACTCTCTGGCGCAATTGCGTTCAAAGCTGTTTGAGGAATACCCGCATTTTGCAGCGATTGACGAGATCGCAGCAGGCGATGAAGCAGGCGTTGAGAACATGGCTAAAGGCAAGGTCGGAAAGCTTGGAAAGACGGCATTTGTTTCTCCCGTTACGGATTTTTATATGACCAACCCTATTGCGCGTGCATCGGCCGTTATGGCGGAGTGCTCGGCTCTTGCAAATGGGCAAAAGCAGGAGGCGGCGGAGTAGTCTGATGGAAGCTGGTTTCTTCGATACATATATCTGGCCGGGCATTGTTATCTTTGCCCAAAGTCTGCTTATGTTGGTGGCGCTGCTGATTACGGTTGCCTATATCATTTACGCAGACCGTAAAATCTGGGCAGCGGTACATATGCGCCGTGGCCCCAATGTGGTTGGCCCGTGGGGGCTGTTGCAATCATTTGCTGATATGCTGAAATTTGTGTTCAAGGAACCGATAATTCCGGCGGCTTCATCAAAAGTTGTATTCCTGCTGGCGCCGCTTATTTCTGTTACTATGGCATTTGCCGCATGGGCGGTTATCCCGGTCAATGAAAACTGGGTTGTGGCCGACATCAATGTGGGCATTTTATATGTATTCGCATTCTCTTCTTTGGAAGTTTATGGCGTGATCATGGGCGGTTGGGCATCCAACTCCAAATATCCGTTTCTTGCAGCCCTTCGTTCGGCCGCGCAGATGGTTTCCTATGAAGTTTCTATCGGGTTCGTCATCGTCACCGTTCTTCTTTGTGTTGGTTCGCTCAATCTTACGGACATTGTGCTGGCGCAGCAGGTGGGTATTGGCACCAATCTTGGTATGCCGAATTCGTTCCTCGATTGGCATTGGCTGCCATTGTTCCCGATGTTTATCATATTCTTTATTTCCACATTGGCGGAAACCAACCGTCCGCCATTTGATCTGGTGGAAGCTGAGTCTGAACTTGTTGCCGGCCATATGGTCGAATATTCGTCGACCCCGTATATGCTTTATATGCTGGCGGAATATGTATCGATATTGCTGCTTTCATCACTGATGGTGATTTTGTTTCTCGGCGGCTGGTTGCCTCCGGTCGATATTGCCGTGCTCAACTGGGTGCCGGGCATAATCTGGTTCGTTGGCAAGGTCTTCATGGTTTTCTTTATGATATCGATGGTCAAAGTTTTTGTGCCGCGTTATCGCTATGACCAGTTGATGCGCCTTGGCTGGAAAGTCTTTTTACCGATTTCTCTGTTTATGGTCTTTGCCACCGCTTTGGTGTTGCTTTTGACCGGAACAGCGTAGGAGAGCGATTATGGCAAGATTGGACCAAGCGGCAAAATCACTCTTTTTGAAAGAGTTTGTCTCGGCATTCTTTTTGGCAATGCGCTATTTCTTTGCGCCCAAGGCAACTATCAATTACCCGTTTGAAAAAGGCCCGATCTCTCCACGCTTTCGGGGCGAACATGCGCTTCGCCGCTATCCCAATGGCGAGGAGCGTTGCATTGCCTGCAAATTGTGTGAAGCTATTTGCCCGGCTCAGGCGATTACCATTGAGGCTGGACCGCGCAATAATGACGGAACCAGACGCACCGTTCGATATGACATTGATATGGTCAAATGTATCTATTGCGGGTTCTGTCAGGAAGCCTGTCCGGTCGATGCGATTGTCGAGGGGCCGAACTTCGAGTTTGCAACAGAAACCCGCGAAGAACTGTATTATGACAAGGATCGGCTATTGGCGAATGGCGATCGGTGGGAGCAGGAACTGGCTCAAAATATCAAACTGGATTCTCCCTATCGATAAGAGAAGAATTGAACTTAAAATGATGCGAATGAACATGCTAAATTGCTATAAAAACACAAAGGGTGAAGGACAATGACATTTTTGACTGCAATGTTCTTTTACCTGTTTTCCGGTGTTGCCATTGGTGCGGCGCTGATGGTGATTTCGTCCAGAAATCCGGTTCATTCTGTATTATTTTTGATCCTGGCATTTTTCAACGGCGCGGGTCTATTCATGATCGCCGGCGCGGAATTTCTGGCACTGATACTCATCGTTGTTTATGTGGGCGCGGTGGCGGTGTTGTTTCTGTTTGTGGTGATGATGCTGGATGTCGATTTTGTTGAGCTGCGGCAGGGGTTTTTGCAATATTTGCCTGTCGGTTCAGTCGTCGGGTTGGTGTTGCTCGGTGAATTGCTGATCGTGCTTGGTGCTTCCATCATTTCACCGGAGATCGCTGGCACAGCGTTGCAGCCTATTCCAGATCCGGCAATACGCTCCAATACGGCTGCACTGGGTGATGTGCTTTATACGCATTACATTTTTTACTTCCAGTTGGCAGGGCTTATTTTGCTGGTGGCAATGATCGGGGCGATCGTTTTGACACTGCATCATCGTCCAAAAGTGCAACGCCAGAATATTTCTGATCAGGTGGCACGCACCAAGGAAACCTCGATTGAAGTTAAACAGGTTGAATCGGGTAGGGGCATCTGATGATGATTGGCACGAAAAATTATAGGTTATCTGGCGCAAGGATGCTCCCATGGAAATAGGTCTTTCCCATTATCTCACCGTCGGGGCCATCTTGTTCACGCTTGGCATTCTGGGCATTTTTCTCAATCGGAAAAATGTCATCGTTATCCTGATGTCGATTGAGTTGATATTGCTTGCGGTGAACTTGAACCTTGTCGCATTCTCCCAACATCTGGGCGATTTGACCGGGCAGGTTTTCGCGTTGTTTGTGCTAACCGTTGCTGCTGCTGAGGCGGCAATCGGGCTGGCAATTCTCGTGGTATTCTTCCGTAACCGTGGTTCAATCGCGGTTGAAGACGTTAATATGATGAAGGGCTAGAGCAAAATCATGTACCAAGCCATCGTCTTTTTACCCCTGATCGGATTTTTAATCGCGGGCCTTGCCGGGCGCTCCATTGGAGCCAGAGCCAGTGAGCTGATTACCTCCGGGTTGCTGGTGATTTCCGCATTGCTTTCCTGGGTTGCCTTCATTTCCTTTGGGTTGGGGGATGAGAAGTCATTTGTCATTCCGATCATGCGCTGGGTCAATTCCGGCAACCTCAATGTCGACTGGTCGCTTTATATCGACACGCTGACGGTGGTTATGCTGGTTGTGGTCAATACAGTTTCCGCGCTCGTGCATATTTACTCGATAGGCTACATGCATTCAGACCCGCATCGCCCGCGTTTCTTTGCCTATTTATCGCTGTTCACCTTCTCGATGTTGATGCTGGTGACCGCCGGAAACCTGATGCAGATGTTCTTTGGCTGGGAGGGCGTTGGCCTTGCCTCCTATCTGCTGATTGGGTTCTGGTATAAAAAACCATCGGCCAATGCGGCTGCAATGAAAGCCTTCATTGTCAACAGGATTGGTGACTTTGGCTTTGCGCTTGGTATCTTTGGTGTGTTCGTATTGTTTGATACGATTAATCTGGATACGGTTTTTGCCAATGCGGCAAGCTTTGCCGGTCAAGAGGGTGGAGAGAATGCTGCACCTGTATTAAACTTCGCCGGATATGCGCTGGACCGTTCCTCGGCCATCACCATTGTTTGCCTGCTGTTGTTTATGGGGGCGATGGGCAAATCTGCCCAGTTCCTTTTGCACACATGGCTGCCCGATGCGAT
The DNA here is from genome assembly GCA_026981655.1 of Rhizobiaceae bacterium. Taxonomy (GTDB): domain Bacteria; phylum Pseudomonadota; class Alphaproteobacteria; order Rhizobiales; family Rhizobiaceae; genus SZUA-100. Next base: position 33,770 of record JALSIJ010000219.1, read on the forward strand.
GGAGGGGCCAACGCCGGTTTCAGCATTGATCCATGCGGCAACTATGGTAACAGCTGGTGTGTTTCTCGTAGCGCGCATGTCGCCGCTATTTGAATTGTCGGTCACGGCGCTCACTGTGGTTACGTTTATTGGTGCGACGACCGCGTTTTTTGCGGCCACCGTTGGGCTGGTGCAAAACGACATCAAGCGGGTAATTGCCTATTCCACCTGCTCGCAGCTTGGCTATATGTTTGCAGCGCTCGGTGTCGGGGCCTATGGCCCGGCGATATTCCATTTATTTACCCACGCATTCTTTAAGGCGCTGCTGTTCTTATCGGCGGGTTCTGTCATTCACGCCGTTGGCGATGAGCAGGATATGCGGCGCATGGGTGGGCTTCGCAAGCACATTCCAAAAACCTATTGGATGATGATTATTGGTACTGTTGCGCTGACCGGTGTTGGTATTCCTGGAACCATTTTGGGAACGGCCGGGTTCTTTTCTAAGGACGCTATTATCGAAAGTCTTTATGTCGGCCAAAACTCATGGGCGGGCTATGCCTTTGGCATGACGGTGATTGCCGCATTGTTTACCAGCTTTTATTCTTGGCGGTTGATATTCATGACCTTCCACGGTCGCGAACGGGCACCTGCAGATGTGATGGCGCATATTCATGACAGCCCGAAGGTTATGATGGTCCCGCTGTATATTCTGGCCGCCGGCGCGCTTTTTGCCGGTGTCATGTTCTACGGCATCTTTATCGGCGACGGTTATTCCGATTTCTGGAAGGGCGCGTTGTTTACCTCAGCGGAAAACGAAATTCTGCACGACATACATGGCGTGCCATTGTGGGTGAAACTATCACCATTTATCATGATGGTGACAGGCTTCTTCCTTGCCTGGTTGTTTTATATTCGCTCTACCTATCTGCCGGGCGAATTGGCAAAGCAGCATCCGGGCCTCTACAAATTCCTACTCAATAAATGGTATTTCGATGAGATCTACGACTTTCTGTTCGTCAACCCGGCCAAGTGGCTTGGTCGCTTCCTTTGGAAAAAAGGCGATGGCTGGATGATTGATGGATTTGGCCCGGATGGCATTTCAGCCCGGGTACTTGATATTACCAATCGCGTTGTGCGCCTGCAGTCCGGTTATCTGTATCACTATGCATTTGCCATGTTGATCGGGGCCGCTGCTCTGACCACCTGGATGATGTTCGGGGGGGCAGGCTAATGGCGAGCTGGCCTATTTTATCAATTGTAACCTTTCTGCCGCTGGTGGGTGCTGCGATTATCCTGCTTATTTGGGATGACAACGAAGTCAGCCGCCGCAATGTTAAAAATGTGGCGCTGTGGACCACGCTGCTAACCTTCTTCCTTTCCATCTTTATATGGATTGAATTTGATAATTCGGTTGCCGGTTTTCAAATGGTAGAAAAAGCCGATTGGCTGGGAAGCATATCCTATCATCTGGGTGTTGATGGCATTTCGATGCTGTTCATTATCCTCACAACATTCCTGATGCCATTTTGCATATTGGCAAGCTGGGAGAGCATCCAGAACCGTGTACGCGAATATATGATCGCCTTCCTCATTCTGGAAACCTTGATGATCGGCGTATTTTGTACACTCGATATTGTACTGTTCTATGTGTTCTTCGAGGCTGGCCTTATTCCAATGTTCCTGATTATTGGAGTTTGGGGTGGCAAGCGCCGGGTTTATGCAAGTTTCAAGTTCTTCCTTTACACCTTGGTCGGTTCGGTTCTTATGTTGCTGGCTATTATGGCGATGTATTGGGAAGCTGGAACAACGGATATTCCGGCACTACTGGAATATAATTTCCCGGCATCCATGCAAACATGGCTTTGGCTGGCTTTCTTTGCCTCATTTGCGGTAAAAATGCCGATGTGGCCAGTTCATACCTGGTTGCCCGATGCGCATGTGGAAGCGCCAACGGCCGGGTCGGTTATTTTGGCTGGTATCCTGCTGAAAATGGGCGGTTACGGATTTCTTCGGTTCTCGCTGCCAATGTTCCCGCTGGCCAGTGCTGATTTTGCACCGATGGTTTATACGCTTTCGATTATTGCGATTATCTACACATCACTTGTGGCGCTGATGCAAGAGGATATGAAGAAGCTGATTGCCTATTCGTCCGTTGCCCATATGGGTTATGTGACGATGGGCCTGTTCACGATGACTGCACAGGGCGTGCAGGGCGGTATCTTCCAGATGTTGTCGCATGGTCTTGTATCGGGCGCCTTGTTCCTTTGTGTTGGTGTTGTCTACGACCGGATGCATACGCGCGAGATTGCTGCCTATGGCGGCCTGGTCAATCGGATGCCGAAATATGCGGTGGTGTTTTTGATCTTCACGCTGGCCAATGTCGGCATGCCGGGTACGTCTGGTTTTGTTGGCGAGTTTCTCACCATTCTTGGTGCATTCATTGCCAATACCTGGGTTGCAATTTTTGCCACAACAGGTGTCATCCTTTCTGCTGCCTATGCGCTTTGGCTCTATCGCCGGGTGGTGTATGGCGCATTGGAAAAAGAAAGCCTGAGAGAGATTCTCGATCTTTCGGGGCGTGAAAAACTTATGCTCTATCCGCTTGTTGCGCTGGTGATATTTTATGGGTTTTATCCGGCGCCGATATTTGATGTTACACAGGTGTCGGTTGACGCGCTGATCGCAAATTATCAAAACGCATTGGATGTTGCCAATGAGGCCGCAAAAACCGCCGCGGCCACCCAATGATGAATGTTGAAATGCAAACTGGTTATTTAGTTTTGAAAGACAGATTGAAATGCAGCCTGTAATCGATTTAACAAATCTGGCTCTGGCCTATCCGGAAATGATGCTTGCCGTCGGAGCAATGGTATTGTTGATGATCGGTACGTTTTCCGGCGAAGCCTCCGTCCGCCTTGTAACTGGACTTTCCGTCGCTTTGCTGGTTGCAACCGGCCTTTGGCTTGCCTTCATGACCGGTGAGGGCACCGCATTTCACGGGGTGTTTATTCTCGATCCGTTTGCCCATTTCATGAAAATTCTGGTGCTTATTGGTTCCGCGTTGGCGATTGCCATGTCGGTCAGTTTTGCGCGGGTAGAAAAATTCGCCCGGTTTGAATATCCAATTTTGATTATTCTCGCCACCACTGGCATGATGCTGATGATTTCTGCTGGCGATCTTATTGCGCTTTATATGGGGTTGGAGCTGCAATCTCTGGCACTTTATGTGATCGCGGCAATTAATCGGGACTCGCTTCGTTCCACGGAAGCCGGGCTTAAATATTTCGTGCTTGGCGCATTGTCGTCGGGCATGTTGCTCTATGGATCATCATTGATTTATGGGTTTACCGGCCAAACCGGATTTGTCGAAATTGCGCAGGCTATCACCAATCACGGAAGCTCTTTGGGTATTGTTTTCGGGCTTGTCTTTGTGCTTGCGGGCGTGGCATTCAAGATTTCTGCAGTGCCGTTTCATATGTGGACCCCGGATGTCTACGAGGGGGCGCCGACCCCGGTGACCGCGTTTTTTGCAGCCGCTCCAAAAATTGCAGCAATGGCATTGTTTGTTCGCATCGTGATGACCGCGTTTGAGCCTATTACCACCGACTGGCAGCAAATTGTGGTGTTTGTTTCGCTTGCATCTATGGTGCTTGGTGCATTTGCGGCGATCGGTCAGACCAATATCAAACGGCTGATGGCCTATTCTTCAATTGGCCATATGGGCTTTGCGCTGGTGGGGTTGGCTGCTGGCAATCAGGCAGGAATTACCGGCGTTGTACTTTACATGGTTATTTATATGGCCATGACACTTGGGGCGTTTGCCTGTATTTTGGCTATGCGTCGCAAGGATGGCATGGTTGAAAATATCAACGATCTTGCGGGGCTTTCCTCCAGCAATCCGGTTATGGCATTGTTTTTAACGGCTTTGATGTTCTCGCTTGCCGGTATTCCTCCGCTCGCCGGATTTTGGGCCAAGTGGTATGTGTTTCTCGCCGCAATGGAAGCGCATTTATACATGCTTGCTATTGTTGGTGTTCTGGCCAGTGTGGTTGGTGCATTCTACTATTTGCGAATAATCAAGATTATTTGGATGGACGAGCCTACGGGTTCTTTCATGCCAATGGCGGGCGAGTTACGGTTGGTGCTTGGAGCCAGCGGGTTGTTCGTGATTTTCTATGTTCTGTTTGGCGGTTCACTGCTTACCACGGCCGAAACTGCGGCGCGGAGCTTCTTCTGATCGGCAAACAAATACGGGTTCCAGGCCTGCCGGTAGAGATCGGCAATGGATATTCGCACCTGGCATTTGAAAAACTCGGTTCGACAAATTCGGAATGCATCCAAAGAGCCTTGGCGGGCAGCGATGGCAACCTGTGGATTACAGCAGTAACGCAAAGTGGCGGAAAAGCCCGGCGGGGGCGCGAATGGGTCTCCAGAAAAGGCAACCTGTTTGCCTCGCTATTGCTGGTAAACGAATTGGGCGTGCAGGATACATCCACTTTGCCCTTCGTCGCATCACTTGCTGTGGTTGAGGCAATTGAGAAATCCATTTCAGCTGAAACGGGTAATGCGCCGGTAAAAATCAAATGGCCAAATGATGTGCTTTTCAATAGCAAAAAAATCAGTGGAATATTGCTAGAGGCAAGTGTTACCCCAAGCGGTAGGCGGGCAATGGTGATAGGGTGTGGTATTAACTGTGCACATTCACCAAATTCGGCACTTTATCCGGCGACCTCTTTGCATGAAGAGGGCTATAAGGTTTCGGTGGGCGCATTATTTTTAGCGCTCGGTGATGCGATGCATCGCTATTTGTCAATTTGGAATAATGGTGCTGGGTTTGCTGAAATCAGACAGCTCTGGCTTAAAAAAGCCGCGGGGGTTGGTGAGACGATCATCGCTCGATTCGATAATTCCAGTAAAAGTGGTAAGTTCGTTGATATAGACCAAAGTGGCCGCCTGATTCTAGCGACTGATGCTGGTGAGATACTTATTTCGGCAGCAGATATATTCTTTGGTTTGGGGCAGGATAACGATAGTGAATAATATGAAAAAACCTGAAAATGATCTCGTATTCGTACCGCTGGGCGGTGTCGGTGAAATCGGTATGAACCTGGCTATGTACGGCTATGGTAACCCTGCAAAACGCAAGTGGATTGTGGTTGATGTTGGTGTCACATTTCCCGGGCCATCATTGCCCGGTGTTGACCTCATCTTGCCGGATATTCGTTTTTTGGAATCGGTGGTTGATGATCTTGAAGCCATCATTATCACCCACGCGCACGAGGACCACTATGGCGCTTTGTTGACGCTTTGGCCAAGATTGCGCGCGCCGGTTTTCTGTACGCCGTTTACCGCTGGAATGCTGGAAGCCAAGCGTTATTCTGAGCGTAATGCACCTGATATTCCGTTGACCGTGTTCAAGGCGGGCGAGAAATTTGTCGCTGGTCCCTTTAAGCTGGAAGCTATCAACGTCACCCATTCAATTCCTGAGCCGGTTTCTTTAGCGATCAGTACGCCGCTGGGGCGGCTCATTCATACGGGTGACTGGAAAATGGATCATGCGCCAACATTGGGCAATGAGACCGATGAAAAGCATTTCAGACGTTTGGGCAAGGAAGGCGTTCTGGCGCTGATATGTGATTCCACAAATGCCATGCGCGATGGGGTCTCACCGAGTGAGCAGGAGGTATCCGACAGCCTTGCCAATGTGATTGAAGAGTCCAAAGGCCGGGTTCTTATCACAACATTTTCTTCCAATGTGGGCCGTATTCGCTCCATTGCTATGGCTGCAGAAAAAGCCGGTAGAAAGGTGATGATATTTGGCCGCTCGATGTTGCGGGTATGCGATGTTGCGCGCGAGCTTGGCTATCTGGATGGTATTGCGCCTTTTGTGAATGACGATGAATATGCTTCTATTCCTCGCGAAAATCTGGTGGTTATTCTCACCGGCAGTCAGGGTGAATCGCGAGCCGCACTTGCCAAGCTTGCCAGAAGCGAACATCACAAAGCCACTTTGGCTGCCGGTGACCGGGTTGTGTTTTCTTCCAGAATTATACCGGGCAATGGTAAGTCAATCATTGAAATTCAAAATGCACTGATTGAGCAAGGTGTTGAAATTATCACCGACCACGATGCACTTGTGCATGTTTCAGGCCATCCAAGACGTAATGAATTGCGTCAGATGTACGATTGGGTACAACCAACCATATCGGTGCCTGTGCACGGGGAGGCTGCGCATTTGAGTGCGCATGCGGCACTTGCTGCAGAAATTGGCATTGAAGATGTGGCACCGGTTCGAAATGGCGATATGTTGCGTCTCGCACCCGGTCCAGCCGAGGTGATTGATCAGGTGCCGCATGGGCGGTATTTCAAAGATGGCAAAATGCTCGGCACGGAAGCAGAAATTGGCGTTGGAGAGAGGCGTGGACTGTCCTATGCGGGGCAGGTTTCGATGTCGGTCATCATTAACAAGCATGGGGATTTGATCGCTGATCCGGATATTGAAACCTATGGTTTGCCGGAAATGGCTGATGATCAGGATACGATGGAAGATTGCCTTTATGATGCAGCGGTTGGTGCATTGGAGGGAATTCCGCGTAAAGGACGCAAGAATATTGCCAAGGTGCGTGAGGCTATCCGTCGCGCTGTTAGGGCTGAGGCGCGTCAGCTTTGGGGAAAAAAACCAGTGACAACTATATTTGTAGCAAGGGTGTAATTATGATTGGACGGCTCAATCATTTGGCCATTGCTGTGCCGGATTTAGCTGCAGCAACAGCGCTTTATCGGGATGTCCTAGGCGGCAATGTTTCTCAACCCCAACAATTGCCCGAGCATGGTGTGACGGTGGTTTTTGTTGAATTGCCCAATACCAAGATTGAATTGCTGGAACCATTGGGTGAGAATTCGTCGATCGCAAAATTTGTTGAAAACAACCCGGCTGGCGGAATGCATCATATCTGCTATGAAGTGGAAAATATCGTCGCCGCAAGAGATCGTTTGGTTGAGGCCGGCGCGCGGGTGTTGGGCGATGGCACGCCAAAAACCGGTGCGCATGGAAAGCCGGTGCTTTTTCTACACCCGAAGGATTTCTGCGGCACATTGGTTGAATTAGAGGAAGTATAATGTCTCTTGGAATTACCGCCTACGCCATTTATTTTATTATTTGGTGGATTATGTTGTTTGTAATCTTGCCGTTTAGCGGGCGAACGCAAGATGAGGCTGGTGAAGTGGTCTTGGGAACGGTTGCAAGTGCCCCGGCCAAGCAACGCATATTGAGGCTAATGGTAATCAATACACTAGCAAGCGCTGCGGTTTTTTGGGCGTTTTGGTATGCGACAAACTATTTAGGCCTGGACTTTGAGACGTTTGATTTTCTTGGGCCGCAATCTTACTGATTTACTTTCAGCGATGGCCGGGGCCGGGTAGGTCCAAACAGGTTTTCAAATTGCTGGTTTAGCACCATATCCAGATCATCCATACTGACGGGCAACCCCAAATCCACCAGGCTGGTTACCCCGTGGCCTTTTATGCCGCAGGGAACAATACCGCTATAGTCACTCAATTCGGGTTCCACATTGATTGAAATGCCGTGGAAAGAAATCCAGCGTCGCACGCGAATTCCGATGGCGGCAATTTTGTCTTCACAGCAGCTGCCATCGTCGAGCGTGGGCTTTTCGGGACGTTGCACCCAAACCCCAACGCGGTCTTCGCGCCGCTCTGCCTTAATGTTGAATTGTTCCAGCGATTGAATTGTCCATTCCTCAAGTGCGGCGACAAAGGCTCGAATATCAGGATTGCGGCGCTTCAAATCTAGCATCACATAGGCAACGCGTTGGCCCGGTCCATGATAGGTATATTCGCCGCCACGCCCGGTTTTATAGACTGGAAAATTGTTGCCATCGAGCAAATCTGCAGGTTTTGCGCTTGTGCCGGCCGTGTATAGGGCAGGGTGCTCCACCAGCCAGACGCATTCATTTGCCTCGCCTTTAAAAATGGCATCAACGCGCTTTTCCATGAAGTCAACGGCCCGGTCATAGTCAACCAGTCCGGGCTGAACAATCCAATCAACAGGTGGATTGTCGTCCTTGGAATGGAGGTTTTGTTGCAGGTTTTGGCGCTGTGTTCTCATGGGATTGATATGGCAATAGAAACTAAGATTGTCCAGCGTGAAAGAAACGCACTAATTTGCGGTTTCGCCCTTGTGTGTGGGGGCCATGTTTGCTAAATGCGCGCGACCAGTAATATATAGTGGCGATGCGGTCGTGGCGGAACTGGTAGACGCGCAGCGTTGAGGTCGCTGTGGGGTAAAACCCGTGGAAGTTCGAGTCTTCTCGACCGCACCAATTTCTGTCTCACGGCTGTTCCTTGCTCTGCTCGGGCCTGCGACGGCGCAGCCTGACCGGCCGATGGCACTTGTGCCGTTTTGGTGCATCGTGCTCTGGGTATCTCGGGGGATAACCTCTTTGCTTTGCTGCACCCTTTTCAAGTGATTCAAATCTTGCGCATCGCTTTGTCTTGTCGTTCGTTTGCGCGGGTTCGATTATATTCCGATGAATTTATCCAACTGCTCAAATACTAATTCTGGTTTAGCATATAATACGAGCTGGCCCGCATCTTCGACCATAACCAGCTTTGTTCTGTCTTTAAATCGCTCAGCAAATATCTCTATACTAGTGGCCGCAATGACGATGTCGTGTCTGCCGTGAACGAGCATAATTGGGCAGGTTGATTGCTGCACAACGTCACTCCAGTTACGTACTGCATGGTAGGAATCAATTTCAAATGCTTTGTAACCCTGGGATATTGCAAAGTGGTAGCCATCGCAAACCACTCTGAAAATTTCTTTATTTAACAGTGCTCGTTGGTCATGAGGGGCATTTTCGTAAAGCGCATTCATAAAATCTTCCTCGCCACCAAAATCGAGCTGTCTAATTCCTGCCCGTAAAATAAACGGTAATAATTTTGGTGTGTATTTTGCTGTGTAGGCGACAAGTCGTTGCCGGGTAGACATTGACGAGAGTTGAATGTTGTTGATGATTGGTACGCCGCCGGATACGTTTAAAATGCCTGTTATTCTCGAACCAAGATGAGCGGCCGTTGAAAATGTATAAATTGAACCGGCCATATGGCCCAATAAAACAGCATTTTTAAGCGAAAGCTCATTCATCACCGCTTCAACGTCGCTAGCAAACCGCATGGTTGCGGTTTCAATTGGCCCCGGCGCGCTGGATGAGGAACCAAAGCTTGGACGCTCTGGTGCAATAAGCCTGATATTGTACTTTTCAAGCTGCCCTTCAATTTGCCGGGTAATGCTGCAACCATCCAGCATGCCGTGAATGAAAATAACTGGTCGCCCATTCGAGGGTCCAAATTCACGAACCGGAATGGTGCGGTTTGAGGGGCGAGCTATCAGGTTTATTGAAGATGATGGCTGCTTTAATTCGTTATCCGGTTCATTCTCAATTACTCGGATTAGAGACAGTAATAATCGCACAAGATCTGTCTGGCTTTTTGTGCCGGTTTTGGAAAGAAGTGACTTAACTTGCGTTCTGACCGTTGCTGCGGATTTATTGCGTTGCTCGGCAATTTCAGCGATGGTTAGTCCGTCCATCAGCTCTTTGGCGATTTCAATCTCTGCTTCTGATATTGAGAAAGCGGATATAAGCAGATCATTTAGCGGGTTTTTCCAACGTGGCATTGCATGTTGCAAATGAATGAGTGATTCACCCGATCGGTCAATAATCGGCTTCGCAATCAGATAATACGACTTATCTTCTTTTGTGGAATGCAATTGAATTACATGGCTGTTTTTAGCCGGTGGTGCCTCGGTTGAGGCCCACCCTATCATATCCCTTAGAACATTTTCGCCATTTGCCCGAAATGAAAGTTCAAAGGCTGATTTCAGTTTACCCAGTTGGAAACAGCGGTCTGCGGCGCCATTAAACCAAACACATTTAGCATTTTTATCAATAAGAATGGCCGGTTCGCCATTGGTGTTTTGCTCGCTTTCAAACAAGGTTGCTGGCGAATTACGTCCCATTTCCTGTAATAGGCGAAAGCCAATTTCAAAATGCTTTTCAATTGATGGCGAGATAAGTTTCGGCTGGTCTTCTGTTTGGTGTTGTTTGAATTCTTCAAGATTTTTCAAGGCGCTTGAGACATGAACATCCCAAAGTTCCATGAAATCATCATAGCCCTGAGGCTCTAAGGCTATGGAGTAGATGTGCTCAATAAGTGCTGCTTCGCTCTCCAGTTGATCAGGATTGTTTGATTTTTTAGCGGTCAAATTGGTGCCCTCAGTTTTTCTTTGTCAGAAAATTTGGTGAAATTGCTTTTGATTCTAAGCGGAGGCTCATTTTTGTAAACTGTTTCTCTAGACTGTTTCATGTTTACATGGAAGCAGTCAGGCTACCAAGAGTGGCCCGGGGCTTATGCTCCGCCCCAGTGGAGGCCGGGGCGTAGCTCAAGTTACACGTTGACCCCGGACTTGATCCGGGGGAAGCGCAAAACTTGAGCCATTAGAAAAGCCCCGATTAGCCGTGAGCGAAAACAACCTTGAGTGATTCCACCTAAAGATGAATCGCTCAAGTGGCGGGTCGATTGCTTTATATGGCGGCCAACCACATACACCAAATGGGGTATGGTCAAGAAAATTTGTTAAAATTCCATTCATAACTGACTGAAATGGCCAGAATCTTAACCCTATGTGCCAAAAGGCACTTTCTTCACTATCTCCCCTATGGTCAATTTTGCACAGGCAGGATGCGTTGCTCTTCTCTGGAGACGCGGCGTGTGGGGTTCTGTTTTTGAAAAATTGGAAGTTACAGGGTTTGCAAATGCTGAGGCATTTCAATCAAGTGATTATTATACCATAATTGGGAGTGAAAAGTGGCTGTTTCGAAAGACTTGATGTTGGCATTACTTGCGTTGGATTCCTACAACCAAGGATACCACCGTGGCATGATACATGGCAGCACGGAAATTGGTACGGCTACTCTTTCGAATGACAAAGGTGACGCTGAAGCACAAGCGGACGGGTTTTATGCTGCGTCTTATGATACAGATTTTGGAACAGTAATATCATATCGCGGTACAGATGATTTTTCCTCACTTACAGGGGGGAATGACATAATCAAAGGCTGGATTACTGGAGGCGGGATTTGGCAGACTGACCAAGTGCGCATGGCTGCAGAGTTTTTCCAGCAAGTAACGGGGACTACCGATAGCGACCCGCGCACTGGTAATGCTATTCTTACTGGCCATTCACTTGGTGGTGGCCTGGCAGGTTTTGTTGCAAGTCTTTATGGCAGTGAAGCAAAAATTTACGACAATATGCCATTTGAACTGGCCTCTGATAATGCTCAGGCATCGGCAGATTCCAGCAGCTTTTTTGGTGTTTTATTTAGGCAATATGCACAGGATATATTTTATAATGGTGCTGAACCTTGGGCAATTGATAGAAGCGATATAACTGGCCGCTATGTTACCGGCGAAGCATTGCAGATACCACGGCTTGGACAGGCGACACCGCTGGATGCATTGGATTCAAATGGAGGGCTAAGAGACCCTGTTGCTCTCCATTCAATGGCGTTACTGGCCGCGTTGCAGTTTGCTGAGGATGAAAATCATACAGACTGGTACTCAATTGGGTCTTCGCTGTGGGATGCTGCCTTTAACGATGTTGTTGGAAATGCAGCCGGGTTTTCTGATGCAAATTCCCTTGAGACCTATGGTCCTTCAGCCAAGATGTTATCGGCTATTGCTTATTCCGCCATCGACGAAGGGTCAATGGTTTTTGGTAATACCGGTATCCGTGCAATGTTCGATGATGCCGATGAGTTAGGGCGCATCGTCAGTAGTGGTAATCTGCCGGCGAATCTATCAAAAGCTAGAAACGGTATTGCCGAGGCCATTGTCCAGTTTGCCGGTCAGATGGCATTTCAGGAAGTGGATTTCAACAACCACACTGATCTCAAGCCGGAAGAGGGCATATTGTTCTTTTCCCTGGATGGAGTGATTATTGAAGCAGGTGACGGCGTTGACGAAACTGCAACGGCTGATCTGTTAGCAATCGATCTGTCGAAAACCCTTTGGAACCTGCATGATGGTACCGGTACCGGCGGTGGAGATGTTGAAGTTACAGGATTGCAAACAGTTCTTGATGATCTGTTTTCAGAAGCTCTTTCTGGCGGTGAAAGTGAACTTCTTGCGGCCATGATAAAACTTGGTTTTGGCGATGGGACTATAAGCGCTATCGGTCGTGCAGATTTTGCTTTAGAAAACGATTTGCAAGAAGTCCGTTTGGCGGATCGTGGCTCTAGTGGAGTAGGGGTATCTGATGATCAGGCAGGATTATATGTTTCTGCTGATGGCCCGCAACAAATATACGGTAATCGGGACAATAATATTATTTTCGGGGCTAATAGCGATGACTGGCTGACCGGCGGTCTTGGTCGCGATATTCTTATTGGCCGCTTGGGCGATGACATTTTTGTCGACGCAATTTCCGAAGAAATTCCCTCAAATGCAACTGTTGGAACCGATCCGCATGATGATATTTATATCGGTGGCGTAGAGTTTGATGACTGGATTACAAAATTTGTTGCCTGGTTGGTAGTTGGCACCCAAACCGACGAACTTCAATATACGGTACTAGCGGATATTGATAATCCAGGCAGCCTGAGGGAAAAAGGTCTGGAAGTTCTTGACATTGAACTCACTAATATTGGCGATGCAGACGCGGTCAAGCTGGTAATTAAAGACAAGAATACTGGCCGTATCAGTACGGATCATACGATTCACATCGATCGTGTGCGATTGTCTGAACGTCAGGATGATCTGGTTGTCACCGATCAAATGCTTCAGGCTCCGATTATGATCGACATGGGAGAGTTTGCACCCGGTTCGGTGAGTAAGGCTGATTGGGATGTGTTGGACTTTTCCAATATCTCTGGCGGTATTACTATGGTCAATAGTGAACTGCGGGCAAATTCGCCTGATAATGGACCAATTGAGCAGAGTTTAGCAGGTAAGTTTAAAACCATCGTTGACATTATTCCTTATGCACTAGGTATTGTTCCAGAGGTTCTGAGTTTAGGGGCCTTGCAAAGCAATGATCCATTGCGGGTGATTGGAGCAGAAAAGATTACCGGTACAGGTAGTGATGATGTGTTGTGGTTTGGTGAAATCGATTTTATCCAATCCTTGCTTGGTGGCTGGTCGGCTGACGAGTATGTTCCGCGCTATGGAGAAATAGATGGCGGTGATGGCAATGATTATATTGTTCATACATACAGTGAATATATTTTTTCTGGTAGCACTTTGTCTCAGGAACAAGGGGGAAGTGATTTAGACCCGACTACCATCGGCGGCGATTTCTTCATGACTCTTAAAGGTGGTAAGGGTGATGATCGTTTGATCACCCTAGGTGGAACTGGCGCAGTTACCGCCGGTGGCGAGGGAACTGACCTGATTTTCAACACGTCCTATAAAGGCAAACTTTATGGCGGTGATGTCGATGGTCGGGGCGATGGTGAGACCGATATTTTCTGGTTTTGGCCAGGTACCTTCATCATGGATGCCGAAAAAGATGATGTTTTAGAAGTTTTTGGTATCCCATTATCAGGTGGCACCAA
>JALSIJ010000220.1 GCA_026981655.1 Rhizobiaceae bacterium
TTTTGCCCTTTCCGCCTCGCTGATTTCGGGCAATGTGGATGCGGTAATTGGCGCGTTTAGAAACTTTGAACTGAACCAGCTGGATATTGAAGGCCATCCGGGGTTGGCGTTTTATCCGGAAGAAAACGGCGTTCCGGCCTATGATGAGCTGATTTTTATCGTCAAAAAAGACCGGGTGGATGACCCTCGCTTTCGCCCGTTTCTGGATGTGATCGAACAGGCAACCCTGTGGTTGACCAATCATCCTGATGAGGCATTAAAGCTGTTTTTAAAAGCCCATCCTGATTTGGACAACGAGCTTAATCGCCGCGCATGGGTGGATACGTTGCCGCGTTTTGCCAAGCGCCCGGCGGCACTGGATACGGCGCGCTATCAACGCTTTGCCAAATTCATGAAAGAGGCCGGGTTGATTAAAAATGTTGTACCAGTGGGTGAATATGCGGTGGAGCTAAAGTGATGGTCTGAACAATCTGGAGGTGGTAACAGGATTGTTGGGTTTATTGGCTGTTCATCTTGAACCACAAGTCCAGCTCAGTTGGGTCGCTACCGGATCGGTATAGTCTTGGTGCAGTATCTTTTTCATAATCCTCTATTTGTTTGTTTTGAAAACTCTTGATACGAGCGGTTTTTGCCTGGGTTATCAGGCATTTCAGAAGTTTGATAATCATTGTTTTGCTTTCATATGGTTAGTATTGTTCAAATGCATTCTAATTTTTCTAGTTCACAGAATCATGACGCTTGCTATTTGATTTAGAATTGCGGATTTGGACGAATGTTGATTGAAGGCGAATTGTTCCAATATGCATTTATCCGGCCAAAAAGCGGCAATTTGAGCTGCGTACAATCTCATTACAGTATCTTGAATGCTAGAAATTAATCCAAAATCTGGCGAGCTGAATTTAGTTGACTATCGTGATATTATTCGCGGGCTGGATAACAATGAAGCGCATTTAGAACACACACCCCGCACAAATTTTGAATTATTATCACCCTCGCAGTTTAAACCGCTGCACCTTGCCGGTGGCGGTTTTTGGCAGGTCGTCGACGATTTCTATCCAGCGCGGGTATTTCCATTTACCGATTTTTTCTTTCACATGCTCTTTGAGTTCTGAGGCGATGGTGGCCGCATTCGCAGTGGCGTTCAGCACCACAAAGGCCTTGGGTTTGGTCAGTTTGTTTTCGTCTTCTGCGGCGACAACTGCGGCCTCTAATACGCCGGCATGGTTCATCAATGCCTGCTCGACTTCGAAAGGCGAAACCCAGATGCCGGAAACCTTGAACATATCGTCGGTTCGCCCGCCATAGGTATAGCGCCCGGTTGCATCGCAGGTATATTTATCACCGGTGCGCACCCAGTTGCCTTCAAATGTGTCGCGGGTTTTTTGCCGTTGGTTCCAGTATTTTTCTGCAGCCGATGGCGCGTTGACCAAAAGCTCGCCAATTTCGCCCTCGCCTACGTCTTTGCCTTCCTCATCAACCAGCCGTAGCCGGTAGCCCGGAACAGCAATGCCTGAGGTGCCATAGACCACTTTGTCCGGCTGGTTGGAAAGGAAAATATGCAGCAATTCGGTCGAGCCAACCCCGTCGAGAATTTCCACCCCGAATAGTTTTTGCCAGTGATCGCCGATATTCTGTGGCAATGCCTCACCGGCAGAAACGCAAAGCCGCAAGTTTTCCGCCCCTTGCGGTTTTTCATCATCCAAACTATCCAGCAGGGCCGCATAGAGCGTCGGTACTCCAAAATAGATGCTGGGTTTGGTTTGTGCCATTGTTTCCAGCACCGATTGTGGTGTGGGTCGTCCGAGCAATAAAACGGCGGTCGCACCCACCGACATCGGGAAGGTCATGCCATTGCCCAACCCGTAGGCAAAAAACAGTTTGGCTGCAGAAAATGTGACATCATCCTCGCGGATGCCAAGCACATTTTTGCCATAGGTATCAGCCGTTGCCTGCAGGCTTGAATGCACATGACATACGCCCTTGGGACTGCCGGTGGAGCCTGAAGAATAGAGCCAGAAGGCGATTTCATCGGGGGAAGATTGACAGGCCGGTTGCTTTTTCATTCCTTTGAGCGCGACCCCATCGCTGTCAAAGCTTTCAAACCCTTCTGCTTGACCATTTACAATTATCACATGCTTGAGAAAAGGCAGCTCACCCAGAAAATCCTTTACCAGGTCCAATAGCGGTGCGGAAATAAACAGGACCTTGGCGCGGCTGTCCTCCAGAATGAACCGATAGCCATCGGCAGAAAGCAGCGTATTGATGAGGATGGGAATAATGCCAGCTTTCAGACTGCCCCAAAACAACACCGGGTAGTCCACCGTATCAAGGGTGATGAGGGCAACGCGGTCTTCGCGATCAAGGCCAAGTTTGGCAAAATATTCAATCATCTGGCCAGATTTTTCAGCCAATGCGCCATAGGTGAGGTTGCGCCCTTCGGCACCGCTTTCAATAAAAGCAGGTTTGCCTGCGCGACCTTCCGCCAAATGACGATCAACGAAATAGTTGGCCGCATTGCCATTTGCAGTCATTGGCTTTTCTCCCGGTATTTTAATACACTATTTTTGTCAAGCAAACGCCATGATCATTTGAAGGTCAAGTATTGGCCGATTATCGGGATAATTCTGTGCATTATAGTGCCACGGTTTCACCGTAAAAGACTTGACTTAATTCACTGTAACCATTGAAAAAGAAGGCAAAACAGAAAAGGGAGATTGCTACCCATGATGAGCCAGGAAAAAAACGACGAAATTACGCTGGTTGGCCCAGACCAACCGGCCGGTAAGGTTTTGCGTCAATATTGGATGCCGGCAGCGCTAAGTGATGAACTCATCGGCAAGCGCCCGGTTATGCCCGTTACCCTGCTCGGTGAAAAACTGGTTTTATTTCGCGATGAAAGCGGTACGCTTGGATTAATCGGGCGTCACTGCCCGCATCGTGGGGCAGACCTTTGCTATGGTCGCTTGGAAGATAACGGGTTGCGCTGTCCGTTTCATGGCTGGCATTTCGATGTGAGCGGCCAATGTGTAGAACAACCGGGTGAGCCGCTGGGTTCTCGCATGCACGAGCAGATTAAAACCACATCTTATCCGGTGGTGGAAAAAAACGGCATCATCTGGGCTTTCATGGGCAAGGGGGAAGCGCCCGCCATACCGGCATTTGATTGTTTTGCCGCACCCGAAAGCCACGTTTTTGCTTTCAAGGGGCTTTGGCAATGCAACTGGCTGCAGGCGCTTGAGGTTGGTATTGATCCGGCGCATGCATCATTTTTGCATCGTTTTTTGCAGGATGAGGACCCGAAAGACAGCTACGGTAAACAGTTTCGTGATACCGCCGCCGGCACCGATATACCGATGACCCAGGTGTTGCGCGAATTTCCACGGCCCGATATTGAGGTGGAAGAAACTGATTACGGCCTGCGCCTGATTGCCCTTCGAAATCTTGAAAATGGCAATACCCATGTTCGGGTAACCAACCAGATTTTTCCATGTGCCATCACCATCCCGATGTCGAAAACCATGAACATCACCCAGTGGCACGTGCCGATTGATGATCATAATTGCTACTGGTTTTCGATGTTTACCAGTTTTACCGAGCCGGTCGACAAGGTTAAAATGCGTGAGCAACGGTTGAAAGAGCATCGCCTGCCAGATTATGCGCCGTTAAAGAACCGCACAAATAACTATGGCTACAATCCTGACGAACAGGAAAGTCTCACCTATACCGGCATGGGTCTTGATATTAATGTCCATGATCAATGGGCTTGCGAGTCGATGGGCACGATACAGGATCGCCGTGATGAGCATTTGGCCAAGGGCGATGTGGCCATCATTAAATTTCGTAAAAAGCTGCGCGCGGCCATTGCTGATGTGGAAAATGACAATCTCCATCATCTGCCAATGAATTTTGCTGAAGACAAGGCGAGCGCCATGCGTGGCCCGGTGGCGATTGATACCATTGCTGCAAGTGATGACTGGCAGGGTTCCTGGTTGGATGCGGACCAGGAGCGGCGGAATAAATGTTCATGGATCGTGAGTTAGGCAAAGAAATGGGCAAGCCAAAAAACCTCGCCAAAACTTATTGGTCTAAACATCAATCAGCAGCTGCAGAAGATGTGCTAAAGCAGGTACAGGATCAGGGCATAGAAACCGTGCGGATTGTTTTTGTCGACCAGCACGGAATTACCCGCGGTAAAACCATTATGGCCGCTGCCCTGGGTTCGGCGTTTAAGAACGGTATTTCAATTACTTCGACGCTATTATTGAAGGATACATCCCACACCACGGTCTTTCCGGTCTGGTCGGGCGATGCGGGCTTTGGTTCTGGCATTATGACCGGGGCATCCGACATCATCATGTTGCCCGATCCTACAACATTTAAAATATTACCCTGGGCCAATAATTGTGGCTGGATGATCAGTGATATTTATCAAAATGATCATACGCCGGTGGAGTTCTCTACCCGCCGGATATTGCACGCGGCGCTGGAGCGTTTGCATAGCAAAGGGCTTGAATATGTTTCGGGTCTGGAGGTCGAGTTTTATGTGTTGAATGTGGAAGATGAACGCCTTGGCCACAACAATGCCAATCGTCCGGAGGATCCGCCGAAAACCAGCCTCATCGCTCACGGTTATCAATATTTGACAGAAAACCGCATCGACCAGCTTGATGATGTGATGGAATTGCTGCGCGAAAATTGTGAAGCGCTTGGCATGCCGCTGCGCAGTATGGAGGCGGAGTTTGGCCCCAGCCAGTTTGAGTTCACATTCGAACCCTCATCCGGTATGGCGACCGCCGATTTAATGGTGCTGTTTCGCAATATGGCCAAGCAGGTTTGCCAGCGTGTCGGCCTGCATGCTACATTTATGAGCCGCCCGGCATTTAAAAATTCAATGGGTAATGGCTGGCATTTGCACCAGTCGATTGTTGACAGGAAAACCGGCAAAAACCTGTTCATGCCCGATACGAGTGAAAGCCTTTCGCCGTTGGCAGAGCAATGGGTTGCGGGCATTCTTAAACATGCGGAAGCAAGCTGTATTTTAACCACACCGACCATTAACGGCTATAAGCGCTATCAGCCTTTTGCGATGGCGCCGGACCGTATTCAGTGGGGCCGCGATAACCGTGGTGCCATGTTGCGCGCACTTTCAGCCCCGGGTGATGCGGCATCACGCATTGAAAACCGCATTGGAGAGCCTGCGGCAAATCCCTATCTCTATCTCGCCTCGCAGGTTTTATGCGGACTTGACGGCATTGAGAACAATCTTAAAGCCCCCGACCCAGTTGATGTTGCCTATGACGGTAATGGTCCGATGTTGCCGAATAATCTCAGCACCGCGATGGATGCATTTGAGCAGAGCGAGTTTTATCGCCGCGTCATGGGCGATGCTTTTGTCGACTATCTTTGCCACATCAAAAAGGCCGAATGGCAACGCTATCTAAGTGCTGTATCCGAATGGGAGCAACGGGAGTATTTTTCGCTGTTTTAAAGCGCGCACTTATTTTTAAAGATGGGCATTGGTTAAATCACCCCACGCCTGATCTGGTCCTCCTCAATGCTCTCAAACAAGGCACGAAAGTTACCCTCGCCAAAGCCATCATCGCCCTTGCGCTGAATAAATTCGAAGAAAATTGGGCCAATTACCGTTTGTGAGAAAATCTGCAGTAGCACTTTGGTTTCGCCGCCATCGACTACTCCTTCGCCATCGATTAAAATGCCGGTTTTTCGTAGACGATCCAAGTCTTCGCCGTGGCCAGCAAGGCGGGCTTCGATGCCATCATAGTAAGTATCGAGCGGGGCTGGCATAAATTTTAAACCGTTGGCACGCATGATTTCCAGGGATTCGTAAATGTCACGGCAACCGGTGGCGATGTGCTGGATGCCTTCGCCATTATAGTCAGCCAAAAACTCTTCAATCTGGCTTTTATCGTCAGTGCTCTCGTTAATCGGTATGCGAATTTTGCAGCAGGGGCTTGTCATCGCGCGGGACAAAAGTCCGGTCAGTTTGCCCTCAATATCGAAAAACCGGATTTCTTTGAAGTTGAAAACACGTTCATAAAACTCAGACCATTTATCCATATTACCGCGCATAACATTATGAGTGAGGTGGTCGACATAGTGCAGACCTGCGGGCTCGTCATGTGGGTCCTTCTTGTCGATCCACTCAAAATCCAAGTCGTAGATCGAACCTTTGTCACCATAGCGATCAACGAAATAAATCAGGCTGCCGCCAATGCCTTCGATAGCCGGAATGTTCAACTCCATCGGATTGGCGAAGGTCTCAACTTCCTTGGCGCCCCTTTCCACTGCATGATTAAGAGTATGGGCCGCATCGACCACCCGCCACCCCATTGCGCAAACGCAGGGGCCGTGTTTGGCGGCAAATTTTTGCGCGAATGAGCCCGGTTCTGCATTGATTATGTAATTGATGTCGCCCTGGCGATAAAGCATGACATTCTTTGAACGATGTTTGGCGACTTTGCGGAAACCCATTTGTTCAAACAACGCGCCCAGCTTTTCCGGTTTTGGATGGGCATATTCGATGAATTCAAAGCCATCAGTTCCAGCCGGATTGGCTTTGGAGATTTCTGCTGGAATATCGTCGTGTGGAAAAGGGCCCATATATATTGCTTTCTTTGTTTTGTCGTTCGCTTGCGCGTAAACACGTGTGCTCACTTTGTATATGATCCAAATTTTGCGCGACTTCGTCACGTGCGATTTGAATTGATGCTCCAACTGAACCGTTAGGTGAAGCGCGAAGCGCCCTCGAGGAGCAATGGCAAAGCCATTTGCGTGAGCGCATTAATAATTTCACTTGATACAAATTTAGCGCGGTTGCGATGCACATTCTGTGCGAAGTTCGCATTAAACCCCTCTAATTTTGGGCGTTTATTGTAATTTTATTGATTTAGTGCATACTTGATGCATGGATCAATTTGATTGTGCGATTCTCAACCATTTGCAAGTGAATGCAGCGCTGACCAATGCTGAATTGGCGGATCAGGTGCATCTTTCGGCATCGCAAATTTCACGCCGTCGGGCCCGGCTGGAGGCCGATGGTATAATAAGCGGATACCGCGCCGAGGTGGATGCGGCCAAACTTGGCTTTGATATTGATGTGTTTATCCGGGTGACGCTAACCGCCCATAGTGATGATACGGCAGAATCCTTTGGTCGGTTTCTCAACGGCTTTTCTGAGGTGCGTTCAGCCTATGCGCTGGCCGGCAATGCAGATTATCTGTTGCATGTTAAAACCCGCTCATTGCCGGATCTATCGCATTTCATAAACCGTCGATTATTGCCGCATCCGAATGTGGGCGAGGTGCGTTCAGAAATCGTTCTGGAGCGGGTGAAGGAAAATTCGCCACTGGCATTGTAGCTGGTAAGCCCGGTTAAATCTCAATTAGAGCAGATTGTTATTGGATTAGAGGGTACGGCTACCTATTTCGAAAAAAAATAATATAGGCTTCGGGCAATGACAAAGTGCTGTAGGTCGATTAGAATGGGCTTCATATTGCTTGCACATTTTGTGTCCCCGTCTGCGATGTTAAACCGTGCCCTTATAACAAAAAAAGCAAACGGCTTTTAGCCGTTCGTATGGGAATTACGACCGAGAATGTATCAGTTATTTGATTTCTTTCAAATTGTGCTCGCAGATATTGTACTATCCGGCGATAATGCGCTGATAATTGGTATGGCGGCGGCATCGCTTTCGCCGGAATTGCGCAATAAGGCCATTATTTACGGTATGGTGGTTGCAGCAGGTTTCCGGATTATTTTCGCAATTTTTGCCACCTATCTGCTGGCGATCAAGGGGCTGCTGTTTTTGGGTGGTGTGTTGCTGCTTTGGGTTTCCTGGCGGCTTTGGGAAGAAATTAGATTGCAGATTGCGGAACGTGCTGCAGAAACTATAGAAAAAGAAGGGTATGCGGGACCGCCCCGGCGCACGATGGTGTCGGCGCTCATTTCGATTACCGTTGCAGATCTTTCAATGTCAATTGATAATGTGCTGGCAGTGGCGGCGATCGCTCGCGAGAATACGGGTCTGCTGATATTTGGACTGTTATTGGCGATTGGCCTGATGGGCTTTGGTGCGAGCCTGATTGTGAAATTGCTGACCCGATACCATTGGATTTCCTATCTCGGACTGGTTGTTTTGATAATCACCGCCTTGCGTATGTTGTGGGATGGCTGGCCGGAAATGGCTGTTATCGTTGGACTTGCTTAGGACCTGTTGACAAACTGGATTTGGAATGCGGTATAAAGAAAAATCATTCAGAACGAGAAGAAAAACAGCAGACAGGGCAATCTCTTTCAATGTTTTTCAACGCAATTACGAGTGATTTTACTCATACCATTTGGACGTGAGCAATATTATGCCTGAATGCGTTGGAAAAAGCTTGTAGTGGGCGACACCGTGGAGCAGTTCCCGCCTGTTCAGGCACAATATTGCATTCTCACCGCGCCCGAAACCAGTTTGTCAACAGGTCATAGGTCTTAACCTTAGCCCTTGCTGAAAGATTCTAATGGCCCCGCCAATTTTGTTTTTGAAAAATATACACCTCAACTTTGGTGCAACGCCGTTGCTCGAAGGGGCGGACCTTTCCATTAGTGCAGGCGAGCGCTTGTGCCTTGTTGGGCGCAATGGGTCGGGCAAGTCGACATTGTTAAAGGTTGCTGCCGGTCAAGTGGAGGCAGACCAGGGCGAGCGGTTTGTGCAGCCCGGCACGACAATCAGATATTTACCGCAGGAACCCGATTTAACGTCCTATAAGGACGTGCTTTCCTATGTGGAGGCCGGTCTTGCGCCGGGCGATGACCCGTATCGGGCGCACTATCTGTTGGAACAGTTAAAGCTTACCGGCCAGGAAGACCCGAAAATTATTTCCGGTGGTGAGGCGCGGCGTGCCGCGTTGGCCAGAACCCTTGCGCCGGAACCCGATATTCTGCTGCTTGACGAGCCGACCAATCATCTCGACCTGCCGGTAATTGAATGGCTGGAAAAGGAATTGCGCTCGCTTCGCTCTGCAATGGTAATCATCAGCCATGACCGGCGTTTTCTGGAAAACCTGTCTCGCAAAACCTTATGGATTGATCGCGGCGAAACCCGCGAAATTGACAAGGGCTTTGGCTTTTTTGAAGACTGGCGGGATGAGTTTCTCGAACAGGAAGTACTCGATCGCCATAAGCTGGATCGTAAAATCGTGCGTGAAGAACATTGGGTGGTGCACGGGGTTTCCGGCCGTCGCAAGCGCAATATGAAGCGGTTGAATGATCTGGGCGGCCTGCGTAAAGAACGCTCTGAACAGAAAAAAGTTGCCGGTGATGTGAAAATCAGCGTGGCCGAGGCCGCGACTTCCGGCAAGCTGGTCGCCAAGGTAAAAGGCATTTCCAAATCGTTTGGTGACCGCGTTGTGGTAAAACCATTTTCCACCATCATTGCACGCGGCGACCGGCTGGGTATTGTCGGGCCTAATGGTGCGGGCAAAACAACTTTGCTGAATATGCTGACTGGCAGGCTTGAGCCTGATCAGGGCACAGTGCAGCTTGGGGCCAATCTTGATGTGCTGGTGTTGGACCAAAAGCGCGAGGCGCTGGACCCGAACTGGACACTGGGTGAGGCTCTCACCGATGGCAGCGGCGATATGGTGGCAATTGGCGATACCCGCAAACATGTGATCGCCTATATGAAAGATTTTTTGTTCACACCCGAACAGGTGCGCACGCCCATTCATGCGCTTTCCGGCGGTGAACGTGGCAGGCTTATGCTGGCGCGTGGGTTGCGGCTTCCCTCCAATCTGCTGGTTTTGGATGAGCCGACCAATGATCTTGATCTGGAAACGCTGGACCTGTTGCAGGAAATGGTGGCTGATTATCCTGGCACGGTTATTGTGGTCAGCCATGACCGTGATTTTTTGGATCGGGTTGCAACCTCGATCATCGCTTCAAATGGCGATGGCGAGTGGACTGAATATGTCGGTGGATATTCCGATATGGTTGCCCAGCGTGATGGTTTGGCGGGCGCAAAACAGGGTAGGGCCAAGGATGCTAAGCTGAAAGAGCAAACAGGCGCGCGCGCGAAAAGCCCGTCAAAAGGCAAGCTCAGCTACAAGCATAAATTTGCGCTGGAAAATCTGCCCAAGAAAATTGAAGAATTGACAAATGAGATTGAGCGGCTCAACAACGCATTGACCAAAGACGGGCTGTTTGAGCGCGAACCGGATAGGTTCAACCAGCTTGCTGAAAAGCTGGCTGAAACTGAGGCCGCGCACGCCAAATGCGAAGATGAATGGCTGGAACTTGAAATGCTGCGCGAGGAGCTTGAGGGGTAGGGGGGGGCGCTAATCTGGTGTTCGTTTTCAGAGGTTTTTGCAGCAGTTTTAGAGGATAAGCGATTTCACGGGCTTAGGTGTCGCAAAACCTTGTTGCACAAAGAATGGCTAGTTTTTCAATTTAGAACGTGTATCGGACGGACTAACAATTGGTCGACCAGCCTTCCCTGAACCAGGAAACGACCAACCCATGACTGTGACAGAATTTATGACTTCAATGGCCAGACTGGTCGCTGCACCTTCAACTCGTTTCAGATATGCGGCATCAACTGGTTCATCCCATAAGTCGCCGTTCTTGGTGCAGTAATATGGTTTTGTGAAACCTTCCTCATTCATTGGACGCCACGAACCGTGACAAAAAGCGTTCCGAATGGGCGGAAGCGCTTTCAAACCTTCTTCGAATTCTGGAATATTTTCAATCTGATTATCAGGATGATTTTTGAGCTCTTTGAGATATTTTTCGATCAGATTT
>JALSIJ010000221.1 GCA_026981655.1 Rhizobiaceae bacterium
AGGCCGAGCTTCGCCTTCGCGCGGCAGAAACCAATCTCGAACGTCTTGATGATGTGGTTTCTCAGCTAACCAGCCAGTTGGATAGTTTGAAGCGGCAGGCAAGGCAGGCTAACCGTTATCGCGCGGTTTCCGGTGATATTCGAAAAACCGAAGCGCTGTTGTTTTACCTGCGCTGGAAAGTCGCCTCCGAAGCGGTGAAAGAGGCTGAGGCAGCTTTGGTTATCGCGACGGTCGACGTTGGTAAAAGGGCAGAAAATCAGGCTCAGACCGCTAAGGAGCAGGCAATCATTGCCCACCGCTTGCCCGCCTTGCGTGATGCGGAAGCAAAGGCCGCCGCCGCTTTGCAGCGCCTGACATTGGCCCGTAACCAGATTGATCAGGAAGCCAAGCGGATTGAAAACCGCCGCAATGAGCTTGATCGACGGCTTGGCCAGTTGAATGAAGACGTTGCCCGCGAGCATCAAATGATCGTTGAAAACAGCGATATACTGGCGCATTTAAACAAAGAAGAAGAACTCCTGCAGGGGGAGGTCGCCAAGAGCGATGAGCGGGAAAATGACGCCAAATCCACGCTCGAGAATACCAAAATCAAGCTGGACGCAAGCGAAGCCCAACTGGCTGAAATCACCAGCGAGGTGGCAACGGTATCGGCCGCCCGAAATCAATTGCAGCGGACGATAAATGACAGCGAGCAGCGCAAGCAAAGACTGTCCGACCAGATAACATCTGTTGCCAATGATCTGGAGCAGATTTCCAAAGAAATTGCCCAAACCTCAGGTGCCGAAGAAAAGCAGAGCCGTATTGATGCTTTGGAAAAAGCTGTTGGCGAGGCCGAGCAGGCTGTGTTGGAGGCAGAAAAACGCGCAATTGCCTCAAGGGCAAGGGAAGAAGAGGCGCGTGCCCCGCGTACTGCAGCCCAGGCTGAACTGAACCAGATTGAAACCGAAGCCAAGACGCTTAATTCAATTTTGAATGCTGGCGCAACCGACCTGTTCCCGGCAATTGTTGAAAAAATATCTGTTGCCTCCGGCATAGAGGCGGCCCTTGGTGCCGCCATTGGCGATGATCTTGAGGCATCTATTGATGCATCCGCTCCGGTTTTTTGGGGTGGGTCTGGTGCTTCTGAAAATAATCAGGCGCTGCCGCAAGGGGTTGAGCCGCTTTCAGACAGGGTCAGCGGCCCGAAAGAACTATCCTTGCGACTGGCCCAAATCGGTATCGTCGAGCGCGGAGACGGCCCGCGCCTGCAAGCCGAATTAAAGCCCGGTCAAAGGCTGGTTTCCAAAGAGGGTGATTTATGGCGCTGGGATGGGTTTTGTGCAACCGCCGATGCGCCAACCGCCGCGGCCCAAAGGCTGGCGCAGAAAAACCGGCTGGCTGAACTTGACCGTGCTGCGATCAGTGCACATAAAAACATTACCGATGCCGAGGCCACGTTTGAGCAGGCCAAACAGGCATTGGCCACGGACATCGAGGCCGAACGTAATTGCCGTGACGAGGCGCGTAAATTACAATCCGAATTGGGCGAGGCGCGCAGCGATCTGGTGAAGGCTGAACGTGCCGTCGGCGAACTTTCAAATCGCCGTTCTGCACTGGAAGAGGCCCGTGTGCGGCTCAATTCCAGCCATGAGGAAGCCAGTCAGGTTTTCACCGAGGCAAGCGCCACTTTGCTCACCACGCCCGCACTTGATGTGCTGGAACAAAAGCTTGCGGAACTCCGGCTTGAGGTCGCATCAGACCGGGCGGGTTTCGCTGAGGCCAAAGCCCTTTATGACGGCCTTTCACGTGAGATTCTATTACGCAGCCAACGGTTGGAAGCCATTGGCCGGGAACGCCAATCCTGGATTGAGCGGGCATCCAATGCGGAAAAGCAAATTGCAATTTTGAAAGATCGGCAAAGCGAAGCCGATCGGGAACGTAAGGAAATTGATGAGGCGCCAGACGAGCTGGATGCCCAACGAAGCGCATTACTGACCCAGATCAGCGAGGCGGAAACGCTCAGGAAACAGGCCGCTGATTTATTGGCTGCAACGGAAAATGAGCTGGCCACCGCCGATAAAGCCGCAACCGATGCACTTGCCCAATTGGCGGAAACACGGGAAGGCAGTGTGCGTGCAGAAGAACGCCTCGGTGCCGCCCGTGAACGGCAGGATGATGTGGCCGCCCGCATTCGCGACGAGATGGATTGCGAGCCGCACATGGTTGGCAAACTGGCCGAATTGGAAGAAAATGCCGCCTTGCCTGAAATTGATATTGTTGAGCGCAAACTGGAAAAGCTCAAAGCTGAGCGTGAACGCTTGGGCGCTGTTAATCTTCGTGCCGATATTGAACAGGCGGAAATCGCCGAACAGCGTGATAACCTGACCAGCGAAAGCGAAGATCTGATTGAGGCCATCCGTCGATTGCGGCAGGGCATTCAAAGCCTCAATAAGGAAGGCCGCGAGCGCCTGCTGACCGCTTTTGATGAAGTGAATGAGCAATTTCAGCGCCTGTTTACCCATCTGTTTGGTGGAGGCACCGCAGAATTGCAGCTGGTTGAATCAGATGACCCGCTCGATGCAGGCCTTGAAATTTTGGCCCGTCCACCGGGCAAAAAACCTCAAACCATGACCCTGCTTTCCGGTGGTGAACAGGCATTGACCGCGATGGCGCTGATTTTTGCGGTGTTCCTCACCAACCCGGCCCCGATATGTGTTTTGGATGAGGTCGATGCACCGCTGGATGACCACAATGTTGAGCGGTTCTGTAATTTGATGGACCAAATGTCAGAATCCACCAATACCCGCTTTATGATCATTACCCATAATCCGATCACTATGGCGCGGATGAATCGATTGTTCGGGGTGACAATGGCTGAACGCGGCGTAAGCCAGCTGGTTTCCGTCGATCTGCAAACCGCAGAGACCTTTCTTGAACAAGGTTGATAATAAACAAGCTTTTCTACAGTTTTAATTCAGATCACCGACAAAAGACCTATGGTCAAAACAGCTGCATGTGGTAATCAATGGTTGTAATGGCAGTAATTTGGGATTCCCCTTAAATACAAAATGACGAAATGGGTTTATACATTCGGCAATGGGCAGGCAGACGGGTCCAGTGAATTGTCCGGCCTGTTGGGCGGCAAAGGAGCAAACCTTGCCGAAATGTCGAAACTGGGCTTTGCAGTTCCACCCGGATTTACGATCTCCACCAACCTTTGCCGGCAATATCTGGGTGGCCAGACCGATATTCCAGATGAGCTGAAAGAACAGGTGGAAGCCGCGCTTGCCGCAGTGGCAACGATTTCCGGCAAATCATTTGGTGATGCTGAAAACCCGCTACTGGTATCGGTTCGCTCCGGCGCACGCGCCTCCATGCCGGGTATGATGGATACGGTCCTAAATCTTGGCCTGAATGATCAGACCGTCGAGGCATTTGCCAGCCAATTGGGGGATGCAAGGTTTGCCTATGATACCTATCGCCGGTTCGTGCAAATGTATGGCGAGGTGGTACTGGGTGTTGACCCTTCATTGTTTGAAGAGGTGATCGACGATCTGCGGGCAACGAGTGGCATTGAATTTGATACCGACCTTGGTGCCGAAGACTGGAAGCAGGCGATTACCCGGTTCAAACAGATCATTCAGGCAGAAGCTAAAAAGAGCTTCCCGCAGGATGCGCGCGACCAATTATGGACCGCAGTTTGCGCAGTGCTAAAATCCTGGATGAGCCACCGCGCCGTCACCTATCGCGCTTTGCACAAAATTCCAGATGATGATGGTACGGCGGTTACCATTCAGTCGATGGTATTTGGCAATCGCGGCGAAAAATCCGCATCCGGCGTGGCCTTTACCAGAAACCCTTCAACCGGTGAGAATAATATTTTCGGCGAATATTTGCTCAATGCCCAGGGCGAAGATGTGGTGGCCGGTATCAGAACACCATTCTTTATTACTGAGCGAGCGAGAATTTCCGCCGGTTCTTCTGACCCCTCGTTGGAAAAAACCCTGCCATCCCTGTTTGAAGAGTTTGCCGAATTATTGAGCAAATTGGAAAGCCACTACGCAGACATGCAGGATGTGGAATTTACCATCGAAGACGGAAAACTGTGGTTGCTGCAAACTCGCACCGGCAAGCGCACCACAAAATCCGCCATTCGCATCGCCGTTGAAATGGCGGAAGAAGGCCTGATCAGCAAAGAGACGGCGGTTGCAAGGCTTGATCCTTCGGCACTGGCACGCATGGTCAACAGGGTGATTGATCCTGATGTTGAGCAGGATGTTTATGCGACCGGATTGCCCGCTTCCCCGGGGGCCGCGACCGGCGCAATTGTGTTCTCGTCTGATGAGGCGATTGAAGCGCGCAAGGCCGGCAAAAAGGTTATTTTGGTGCGCAAGGAAACCAGCCCGCATGATATTGCAGGCATGGATGCAGCCGTTGGTATTCTAACATCTGGCGGTGGAATGACCAGCCATGCGGCAGTGGTTGCCCGCTCGATGGGCAAGCCCTGTGTGTGCGGCGCGATGAGCCTGCGTATTGACTATGATGCGCGGGAGATTTCCAGCCTTGGGAAAAAGTTCAAGGCGGGCGATTTGATTACCATAGATGGCACTTCGGGCAAGGTGCTGGTTGGTGAATTGCCGCTGATTAAACCGGAACCGACCGGTGATCTGGCCAAAATTGTCGAATGGGCGCGCAAAATCTAGCCGCGTTTCACCAGGCCGATAACAAACAACAAAATCACCGCACCAATGGTTGAGTGAATAATCGAACCCAAAATGCCGCTGCCGATTGAAATACCAAGTCGCGGCAAAATAAAACTGGCAATCAGTGCCCCCACAATGCCGACAACAATATTACCAATCAGGCCGTTGCTTCGGCCTTTCATGATAATTCCGGCCAGCCAACCCGCCACCGCGCCAACAAATAGTAATATTACTAAACTTGTGATTCCCATTGATTCTCTCCTGAGTTGATTTTGACAATTTATCAGATTGCTGAAAAAGAGAAAGCAATGAAAATGGCAATTATTTCGCCTCAATTTGTGATACTTTGAATTGATTCTCAACAGGAGGCAAACGAGGCAGCATGCAGTTTGGTTATCAAACCCGGCTAGAACGGGATACAAAGCGCTGGATTGAAAAAGAGCTGATTGACGCGGATACTGCGGATGCGATTATTTCAGAATCTCGCTCTCAAAAGTCCGGTTACTCGTTTTCCTCTATTGTTATCATCCTTGGCGTAATTTCACTTTGCTTTGCCGCAATGACTTTTGTTGCCGCCAATTGGGAAGAGATGCCCAAGATAATGCGGGTTTCGTTATTGCTTGCCGGAATGGCCATTGCCTATCTCGCCTCGGTTCTGGCCAACCAACGCTCCATGCCCGTTATTGCCGATGCATTTGTGCTGCTTGGCTGTGGAATATTCGGCGCGACCATCATGCTGGTCGGGCAGATGTATCATATGCAAGGGCGAGCGCAGGATGCGGTATTGCTTTGGGCCGGTGGAAGTCTATTGGCTGCACTTGTACTTCGCGCATCAACCGCGTTGTGGCTGGCGATTGCCCTGTTTGGCCTGTGGATGTGGTTTGACAGTATTGAAAAAATTGATTTCAAAGAGGCTCAAATCAACCTGCTCTATCTGGTGTTTTGGTTCATTTGTGCGGCATTGGCCTGGTGGCTACGCTCGCGCATGTCGGCGCATTTATTGTTGATTAGCATTATCGGCTGGATATTTATTACAGTTTTCATTCTGACCGAACGATATGATACGCCGATATTCCTGACTGGACTATATGCCTTTTGGTTTGTAGCAATTGCGATGGCTATTATCAGTCACGACCGGGGGCAATGGCTAAGGGGAGCAGAGGCCGTTGTCATCCGCTATTCGGTAATGATTATTTTTGGCATCGTTACACTCTGGATAGTTGAGGGCGCATCCGAATTGGCAAGGCACCCGACATATGCGGTTTCTGAAAACCGGTATTTGTTATCTATGGTTGCCATGCTTATTGTCGCTCTTGCAATTCTGGCATATGCGATGAAGCAGAAATCAAGTCAGATTTATGATCTGGCTTTTTGTGCCATTTGGATTGGCGCGTCTATTTTCATTGCGTCATCCGTAGGCGTGCGAATTCCCTATCTGGCTGAAGCTTTTGGTATTGCGCTTTCTATCTGGTTTATCCGCATGGGAGCCCGCCAGGATATTCCAGAGGTTACCCGCATGGGTTATCTGGGTTTTGTATTGATCATGCTGCTGATTTATTTCAGAACTGCGCAATCCCTGCTTGGCACAACCGGGTTTTATTTAACCGCCGGTATATTAATGGTCGCGGGGGCGATCTTTTTGCCAAAACTGTTTCGCACCAAAAAAACTGAACCGGAGGTCGCATAATGGTTAGAAAAGGATTTTTTGCCGGTGCCATTCTGGTCATGGCCCTTCAAACCGCCGCAATCGGCGCGATGATCTATAAGCGCGCCATGCAGTTACAAACCGGGGCTGAAGTGGTGCTTGAAAGCGGCTTTGTTGATCCGCGGGATCTGTTTCGCGGCCATTATGTGACCTTGAGATTGAGGGTCGGTGACCTGAAGTTTGGGGAGATAGAAACAGACCGCAAGTTCTCCCGAAGAGATTTTGTTTTTGTGGAGCTTAAAAAAGGTGATGGCCAGTTTTGGGTCGCAAATAAACTTTGGCATGAAATTCCTGCCGGGACTGATAAGCTGTTCATTAGGGGTGCCATTACCAGAGTGCCCGACAAGGCCGGCCAGTCATACCGGATTGGTTTTGCCTATGATCGCTATTTTGCCCCGAAAAAGCGCGCCAAGGAATTGGAGAAATTTCGCCGTGATCAAAAGCTTGGCGTGATTTTGTCCCTGGGCAAAAACGGCTTAGGCGTCATCAAAGGCATTACGGTCGATGGCGAGATTATTTATAACGAGCCATTATACTGATTGCTCAAGGCAGCAGTTCACCATTTTGCCAGACTTGGTTGATCTGCAGGTTATCGTCGAAATGGATGAAGTCAGCCCGTGCACCCGCGCCTAAATGGCCATACAGGCTGGAAATTCCGATGCAGCGAGCGGGAATGAGAGATGCCATATTCAGCGCGTTTTTTCTACCAAGCCCAATAGTGTTGTGCATATATCTGACCGCCGATGCCATATCGAGATCAGCACCTGCCAGTGTTCCGTCCTCAAGCACAAGCCGTCCGTCTTTGCGGGTGATGGTGCGGCCATTGAGTTCGAAGGATTGAATATCGGTGCCGATTGTTGCCATCGCATCAGTTACCAGAAAAATAGCACCCGGCCGCTGTTTGGCCGCAAGGGCAATTTTGATCGCGGCCGGTTTCACATGATGCCCATCGGCAATCAGCCCGGCATAGACCGCGCCGCAAGTTAGTGCTGCCCCAACCAGCCCCGGCTCTTGATGGGTGAGCGGGCTCATCGCATTGTATAAATGGGTAATGCAGGATGCCCCTGCATCTACTGCGGTGCAGGCATTCTCATAGGAGATATTTGTGTGCCCCAGGCTGACAATGATACCCGCATTGCCAAGTTTGGAAATTTGCTCAATGCTGATCGATTCAGGTGCCAGCGTTACCATCAAACAGGGCAGGGCGCGTTTTGCCTCAAGCAGCAGGCTCAAATCATCATCATCCATTGGGCGAATGAGGGAAGGAGAATGCGCACCTTTTTTTGCCACTGAAAGGTGCGGCCCCTCCAGATGCAGGCCCAGAAACCCGGGGATGGATTGCTGATGAGCTTCAATGCCAGCCTCAATGGCTTTGGCGGTAACATCACGTGTATCGGTAATCAGAGTTGGCAGCATGGCTGTTGTGCCAAAGCGCACATGGGCCTGGCAGATCTGGCGAATGGCCTCCACATCGGGCTGGTGGTTAAACAATATACCACCGCCACCATTAACCTGTAGATCAATAAATCCCGGTGCCAGCAATCCGCCGTCAAGCTCGGTTATCGCGTATTTAGATGGAATGTCATCTGCCCGGCAAATCTGGCTGACCGTACCGTTCAGGCAAAGCAGTGCCGCATCCTCATGGAATTGTTCGCCATCGAATATTGTGCAGCCGGTAATTGCCTGTGCGTTGCTCATACGGTTTTTGTAACCTTGCTTAGATGCGGCGGCCTATCCGGGTTCAGCCCACGTTGATGCGCGAGATTTTCAATAAATGAATAAAGCGAGACCACCAGCAAAAGCGGATCGGTAAGCGGATGACCGGTTTCAACAAATTCCAATGGACTAAATTTTTGCCCCTTATCGGAGGTTGCAAAAACGTCTGCGCCCCGCGCGGCCAGTTGATCGGCGGTTGCGACAATCGACTGTTCAGACGCATCGCGTGCGACAAGCGCCAGTACCGGATAGCCTTCGCCAACAATTGATACCGGCCCGTGCAGCACTTCCGCCGATGAATAGGCTTCCGCATGTATCTGGCAGACCTCCTTGAATTTCAGCGCAGCCTCATTGGCAATTGCAAGCGAAGTGCCGCGCCCTAAAATGAGCAGCGAGTTTTCATGCGCCAAACGCTCAGCCAATGGTTGCCAATCGCATTGAATGGCCTTGTGAGCTTGTTCTGGTAATCTTTGCAAGGCCTCCAGAAGGGGTTGGTCTTCTTTCCAATATGCCAGCAATAACAAGCCGGCCATAATGCTGTTCACATAGGTTTTTGTTGCCGCAACGCTCAATTCTACTCCGGCACAAATATCAATTGTATGGTCACACGTTTCGCCCAGGGGTGAAGCAGGATCGTTGGTAAGCGCTATCGCCAATGCGCCGTTTTTGCCGGTACTTTGGGCCATTTGTACAATGTCCGGGCTTTTGCCCGATTGCGAAATAGAAATGCTGGCCGAATGATCAAGTTTAAGCGAGGTGCCGTAAATGGATGCAATGGAAGGGCCGATAGAGGCAACCGGAACTTTTGCTACCAATTCGATGGCATATTTTAAGTAAGTTGCAGCGTGATCCGATGACCCGCGGGCGATGGTGGTAATGAACCGGGGATCTTGTTTTTGTAATGCCTGTGCAGCTTCGAAAGTTACGCCATTTGAGCAGTTGAGCAATCTCTCCAGCGCTGCGGGAATTTCTTCAATTTCGCAGCGCATTTTGGAGCGCAGGTTTTGCGGATTGCTGTTCATTGCTCATCGCTTTCAAGTTGCTCTGCAAGTTGCAGTTCAGCGACAAAATCATAGGCATCGCCGCGATAAATCGATCGGGTAAACTCGACCACCTGACCAGAGGGCAAATACGAAGTGCGCTCTATATTCAATCCCGCGACCCCCTCTTCGACTTGCAGTAGCTTGGCATCTGCGCTGCTGATATTGCTGGCGGAAATTCGCTGAATTGCACGGCTTGGTTTATGCCCAAGCTTTGCCAGATATTCATAAAGCGAATGGCCGACATTTTCAGGATCAGGCAGATATTCCGGCGATATGGAGGCGCGCTCAATCGCCAGCGGCACACCATCGACAATACGCAGCCGCGAAATACGCGCAACTTTACTGTTGGCGCCCAAGCCCAGCGCCACCGTTTCGCGAGGTGACGGGGTGGTGAGTCCTTTTTCCAGCAGGCGAGAACGAGCAATTGCGCCGCGCCGCGCCATATCTTCAGAAAACGATGTTAATTGCGAAAGCGATTGCTGAACCTTGTCAATCTTTGGCGCGACAGAGGTGCCTGACCCCTGTTTTTGCACCACGAGCCCGTCATTGACCAATGTTTGAACGGCCTTTCTGACCGTGATGCGCGAAACTTTGCTGATTTCCGCCATCACCCGTTCTGAAGGCAGTGGCTCGCCGGGCTTGATGTCGCCGGCCCGAATGGCACTTTCAATCTGGTCATGCAGTTGAACATAAAGCGGCCCGTTTTGCTTGCGGGTCCAGTTTTCCTGCGCAAGAATTTCCCTGATCAAATCAACCATTGGGCGCTTCCTTGGGTGCTGCATTGATTTGGGCAAATCGTTTCAAACAAAGCGCAAGTGCGCCGCTTGCAGCATCACCTATCGGTTGGCTAAGACGCGTTGTAAATCGTTTGTCGAGCAATTCTGCATATATCGCACCCAAGCCACCGAGCAGGCAGAATTTTCGCGACCTGTCGGTCAAAATAATATCAAGCGTTTCTTCGATGTCGCGAATGGCATTATCGACAATGCCGGTTGCAATCGGGTCATTTTTTTGCGCGTACTCAAAAATCAGCGGAGCAAATTTGCCAAATTCACCGGGCTTTTCCGTATGGGCATATTCTACAATTGTCTGCGGATTGTTTTTAAACTGGGCCAGAATATGGTCGCTTAAATCTGAGCCACCTTGAATGCCATCGAAACTCAATAGTGTTTCCTGCAGTAATGTGCGGCCCAATCTGGAGCCGCTGCCAAGATCACCAACCATGAAACCCCAGCCGCCAACCGTATGAATTTCGCCGTGAGTTCGGTAGATGAATACTGACCCGGTTCCAATGATTGCAACAACGCCGTCATCATCGCCAATTGCGCCCTGCAATGAAATTCGAGCATCCGTATCAATCTGGCAATGGGCGAAGGGGAGGGCCTTAATCATCCGGGCTGCGTAATCACCAATATTTGCACCCGCCAGCCCCAGATAGGCCGATGCCGATTTAACTTCATCCGGGCTAAGATTGGCGGCCGCAAAAGCCATTTGGCAGGCCTCAAGGATATT
>JALSIJ010000222.1 GCA_026981655.1 Rhizobiaceae bacterium
GGTTTTTGCCGATGGCTGGCTTTCCAATGGTGCTGCAATTGGGCGTCCGGTGGATATAGAAGAATTACCCGATGGCTCTATTTTGATTTCCGACGATTTTGCCAGCGTAATTTATCGAATTTCCTATGCAAAATAAGAGATTGCACAAGGGCCTTGTATTATTGGCCCTCGTCTCTTCTGCGTTGCTGCCAATTCCCTCAATCGCAAATTCTCAGGATGCCATTGCCGGGCGGCTAAAGGCCAAGCCTTGTTCAATTTGTCAACAGGTCCTTACCTGGTCAACCAAACCTGCGACTATTGCCGCATGGTTAAAATTAATGATTAATTAACTATTTAAATTACTCCGACAGAAAATGCTGTAAGTATAAAAATAGATATACACCAGAATTGAAGTATTTTGAAAAGTTGAGGTACAATGCGTAAATCAATCAAAAAACCCAAAGCCTCTGAAGACGAAAAAAAGCCAACCAGCAAGACGGTTGTAAAAGCTGTTTCCGAGGATAAAAAACAACTAATTGCGGCAATCCAGGTGCAGCAAAAAAGTTCTGACATTGATGACAGCGAGCACAAAATTGATATGGCGACCCAAGCGCTAAATCAAGGTTTTCGCGAAGAATTGGACAAAGATTTGAAAGCCAACATTACAGACGGCAATGCTCCCGAAATTACGGCGGAAGCAAACGCAACCGATGCGGCTAATACAGGCTCAGCATATGAGGACAATCTGTCTCAGGCAGAAAATTCGCCTCGTATTCAGGAGCTGCGCCGCCGACAGAAAAATCTGGCGGAACTAAGCCGGGGGCTAACGGAAAGCGAAAAGGCAATCCGCAACACCCACGACATGCTGAACAGCATAAACAAGTTCTTCGCAGCCTCTGAGGTGGAGATGGTCCAGTTTGAGCGTAACGAAGCCAATATTTCAGTTCTAAAAGACAACACCAAAACGCTCAAAAACCAGTTGCAAGATACCCGTCAACGACTTCTTACCCAGGCAACATTGATTGATACGCTGGAATCTAACAAAAGAAGCAATCAGGGATTGTTGGAGCGGGCAAGAAAAGAACTCATCCATTCCATTGAGGGCGCCAAACTGATAACAGCCAAACTGGATGCTAAATCCCGCTCGGTTGAAAAGTTAAACAGCCGCGTCGAGGAACTGGATGAAGCACTGGAAAACAAGAGCAATGAAAACAATCAGCTGCGGGAAAAAATTGTTGTCCATGCTTCAGAAATAAGCCAGCTGACCGTTCAAATTGGCAAACTGCAAAAGCAAAATGAACAGCTTGAGCAGGCAAGATCCATTTTGGTCAAAGATCACGATCAGGACCTGTTGGAAATTATGGAGTTGCAAAACACCATTACGACCTTAACCGAGTCTAACACCAATCTCCAAAGTGAGCTGGAAACAGCCGAGAGTGATTTGAAATCTAAAACGGAAGATTTCGATATCAAATTGGCCTATCAGGAAAATGAAAACCAGACCCTGAAGTCAACTGTTAGAGAGCTTGAAAAGCTGATCCAGAATGCCGACGAACAATCCACAATACTGGTCAACGAAAACGCCGACCTTAAGGCCAAAAATGGCATTGAAACGGCTAAACGGATCGACTTTGAAAAACGCTGTATCGAAGAGACTGAAAAGGTCTCTCAGCTGGAGCAGACACTCGAGCAATACCAGTTGAAAAGCGAAACGCTTAAAAGCCAGTATCTGCTGATTAAATCAGAGCTTGAGCAGGCAAAGGTCAGCAAGCTGCGCCCGGCGCTGAAGGAAACACCACCGATGCATCACAATAACGATATGCAATACAGTTAAAGGTTTCTGCTCCAGACCCTCTGGCTTGAGAGTAATAATCCAAAAGTAAATTCGAAATGCCGGGCAATAACTTGCTCGGCATTTTTTTGTTTTTGGAATTACCGGGCACCCAACACCCCACCCTTGACACCCGCGCGCGCTTCCCCTTAGGCTATTATTTAATTTATGCATATAAATAGAATAATCGCAGATGCCAGACAGCCAAACGCCTAAACCGCTATCCCCAATGCAGACGTCTTCATTGTCGGACCTCTCGTCCCACCATCAAAAGCGCTCGGATGCGATTGCCGATGGCATCAAGGTCTGGATATTGCATGAGGGCTTAAAACCCGGTGATAAATTGCCGAAAGAGCGGGAGCTCGCCGCCCATTTTAATTGTGCCAAGGGCACCCTGCGCGAAGCGCTAAAATCGCTTGAGGTACAGGGTCTGATCACGCTGAAAACCGGACCATCCGGTGGCCCCGTGTTGATAGAGGTTTCCTTTAAGCGCTCCTCCGATCTGTTGCGTAATTTCCTGCAATTTCAGGATTTGAATGTCGAGCAGATATACCAAATGCGCAAAATCATCGAGGTCGAACTGGCGGTCAGCGTCGTTGGGCATTTAAGCGATCAGGCGCTTGACCTGCTTGAACAAAACCTTGCATCCTGCTGCACATCTTTGTCGAAGAGCCGACGAAGGAACCAAATGAGCCTGCGGGAAAAGGAACTGGATTTTCATAACATTCTGGCGGCCCACTGCCCCAACCCGTTGCTTGCATTTCACGCACGCTTTCTGACCGATTTGTTGAGAGATTTCATTGAGTTTCAGGTGAACCATGTTCCTGAATATGAAAAATTCACTCAGGCAAATATTGCTCATCACCGCGATCTGGTTGCAGCCTACCGCGCGATGGATAAGGAAAGCGTGCGTGCGATAATGACAAAACACATGATTGATGCCGAGGCCCACACCCTATCGCTCAACGGTGTTTTAAGCGATGAACTGATGTTGGCCAAAAGATGACATTTTCAGCAATTACAAAGAACTATAATGACTGACCTGCACGAACACATTACCCGCCGGATTGATGCGGCCACCGACGAATTGGTGACCCTCACCAGCGAACTGATCCGCTTTCCAACCATCAACCCGCCGGGCGAAGACTATACGCTGTGTGCGGAATATATCGGCAATCGGCTGAAAAAGCGCGGCTTTCAAGTCAATTATTTTCGCGGGCATGGCACCCCGGGCGACACAGACCGCTTCCCGCGCACAAATATTATTGCCCGTTATGAAGGCCGCGGCCCCGGTCCGACAGTGCATTTTAACTCTCATATTGACGTGGTCGAAGTTGGGCCTGACTGGTCAATGGACCCATTTGCCGGAATTGTTCGCGATGGCAAGGTCTACGGGCGCGGCGCCTGCGACATGAAAGGCGGCCTCGCTTCCTCGATCATCGCGGTTGAAGCCTATGTCGATGCAAATCCCGGCTTCATGGGTGCAATTGAAATTTCCGGCACGGTGGATGAAGAAACCGGCGGCTATGGCGGTGTTGCCTATCTGGCCGAAAAAGGCCTGTTTTCCAAACCACGGGTTGACCATGTGATCATCCCTGAGCCACTGAATAAGGATCGAATCTGTTTGGGTCATCGCGGTGTATGGTGGGCGGAAATCGAAACCCTCGGCGTTCAGGCCCACGGTTCGATGCCGTTTTTAGGCGACTGCGCCGTGCGCCATATGGGAGCGGTATTATCCGCCTTTGAGGACGAACTATTCCCGCTTTTAGCCAGCAAACAAACCGACATGCCGGTGGTGCCGGAAGGTGCGAAAAAATCCACCATGAACATCAATTCAATTCACGGCGGCGATGGCGAGGACTATTCAGGCTTTCCCGCCGCCAATGTACCGGATAGCTGCCGCATTGTTATCGACCGGCGGTTTCTGCTGGAGGAAGACCTGGCAACGGTTAAACGTGAAGTCACCAGCATTCTGGACGGGCTGAAAAACAGTCGCGAGGATTTCGAATATGCTATTCGCGATATGTGGGACGTGCTGCCAACTATGACCGAACGCGATGCACCGGTGGTAAAGGCGGTATCGCAAGCCATCGAAGAGGTGATGGAGAAAAAGCCCGAATATGTAATTTCGCCCGGCACCTATGATCAAAAACATGTCGCCCGCATTGGCCATTTGCACGATTGCATCGCCTATGGCCCGGGCATTCTCGATCTCGCCCACCGGGCAGATGAGTATATCATCATTGATGACATGGTGGAATCGGCAAAGGTTATGGCCTTTGCCACCCATCAACTGCTGACAGGTACGAAATAACGTGATTTACTAAAACCAAGAACTATTAAAAGGGAGAAACTGAAATGAAAATATTAACAACCCTGGCAAAAACCACCGCACTTGCAGCGGCACTGACCATGAGCGCGTCTTTTGTGGCCATCAATGCATGGGCCGCAAAAACCGATGTGACGCTTGGCATGGTGCTTGAGCCACCCCATCTTGACCCGACAGCCGGCGCTGCTGCTGCCATCGACGAAGTTGTTTATGCCAATATTTTTGAAGGCTTAACCCGCATCGGCTCCAAGGGCGAAGTCCTGCCCGCACTGGCCGAAAGCTGGACCGTATCCGATGATGGCAAGGTCTACACATTCAAACTGCACACGGGCGTCAAATTTCACGATGGCAGTGATTTCGATGCCAATGACGTAAAATTTTCGCTCGACCGCGCCCGTGGTGAAAAATCCACCAACGCTCAAAAAGCCCTGTTCAAAGGCATCGCAAGCGTTGATGTGGTTGATCCGGCGACCGTAAAAATCACCCTAAGCGCTCCCGCAGGTAATTTTACCTTCAATCTGGGTTGGGGCGATGCGGTGATTGTGGCACCGGAATCTGCTGACAGCAATAAAACCAATCCCGTTGGCACCGGGCCTTTCAAATTTTCCAAATGGGCCAAGGGTTCATCAATTGAAATGGTCAAGTCTGATAACTATTGGGGCAAGCCTGTTGCACTTTCCAAAGCCACATTGCGCTTTATCCCGGATCCTGCAGCCGCCGTTTCCGCCATGCTCGCGGGCGATGTTGATGGATTTGCCAATTTTCCGGCACCAGAATCCATTCCGCAGCTAAAGGCAGACCCACGTTTCAAAGTGGTCATCGGTTCAACCGAAGGTGAAACCATTCTTTCTATTAACAATAAGAAAGCCCCGTGGACCGACATTAAGGTGCGTCAGGCCGTTGCCCATGCGATCGACCGACAGGCCATTATTGATGGTGCGATGTTTGGCTTGGGCACGCCAATCGGCACCCATTTTGCACCGCATCACCCGGCCTACAAAGCTGATTTGATCAACACCTACCCCTATGATCTGGATAAGGCTAAAGCACTGCTTGCAGAGGCTGGATTTCCTAATGGCTTTAAAGCAGTGATCAAACTGCCACCACCATCCTATGCCCGTCGCGGCGGCGAAATTGTTGCAGCCCAGTTGCGCAAAATCGGCATCGAGCTGGAAATTGTCCCGGTTGAATGGGCCCAATGGCTTGATCAGGTGTTCAAGAAAAAAGACTTTGATCTAACCATCGTTTCGCATACGGAACCGCAGGACATTAATATCTATGCGCGCAAAGACTACTACTTCCAGTATTCCAGCGACACCTTCAACAAAATCATGACTGACCTCAATCTTGCGACCGATCAGGCAGCACGTTACAAACTGATGGGCGATGCCCAAACCCTGATCACCAAAGAGGCGGTCAACGGCTATATGTTTGAACTGGCTAAAGCCGGTGTCTGGAATGCCAAACTCAAAGGTATGTGGGAAAATGCACCCGTTCAGGCAACCGACCTCACCGGTGTAAGTTGGGCTGAGTAAACCAATAAAAAGGGGAGCGTCATGGCGCTCCCTTTACATAATTCAATATTAATCTGCCGCAATGAGAATACCTTACGGAAATATTCCTGCCAGACTGCACCCTATCAGATGAATTCAGTCTTAAAAGGAAAACGACCATGGATGCAGGATCAAGTATTTCTCAGCGCTATCAAAATGATGGTTATGTCTCTCCTGTTCAATTGATTTCAGATGATGAGGCAAAATCCCACCGAGCCAAACTTGAAGAAGTTGAGCGTGAGTATGGCAGTCTGCACTATCGCTCCAAAATTCACACCTTGCTTTCTTTCGCCGCCGATTTAGCTACTTCCAAGCCGGTCCTTGATGCTGTTGAACAAATACTCGGGCCGGATATTCTGCTATATGACTGCACCTACATAACCAAGGAACCTCAGACTGATAGCCATGTCAGCTGGCATCAGGATCTCACCTATTGGGGGCTTTCAGGTGATGAGCAAGTGACTCTTTGGCTTGCTCTTTCACCCGCGACTGAAATATCTGGGTGCATGCGGATGATTCCTGAGAGCCACAAGCAGGGCAAGGTTGAGCATATTGAAATAAAAGATGAGAATAACGTGTTGTTCCGGGGGCAGAACGTGACAGGTGTTGATGAATCAAGGGCCCTGATGTGCCCGCTTGAACCGGGTCAAGCATCATTTCATCATGGCTGGACTCTTCATGCATCTATGCCCAATCGTTCAAACGACCGCCGCATCGGCTTCAATGTCCAGTACATTACTCCTTCCATGAAACAGACAATAAATCCAAATGCATCTGCCTTGATGGTACGTGGAAACGATAGATTCAATCACTACAAAACGGATATTCCTGCATCTGGAGTTATGGAAAAAGAGGCCGTTGAGTATCAGGCGAAACTTGACAAAGCGACAAAAGAAACCTGGACCAATGCCTGATAATAATACATAGAACCCGCCCCATGCTTCATTTCCTCCTCAAAAAGCTGATTTTCACCGCAATCACCCTTTGGGTGGCCTCAATGGTGATTTTCGCGCTTTTGGAAATTGTGCCTGGCGACCCCGCCCAACTGATGCTCGGCATCAATGCAAGCGCAGATGCGGTGGCTGCACTTCGCGAGCAAATGGGGTTGGACCTTCCCTTACCCATTCGCTATGGCGCGTGGGTTGGTGGATTGCTGCAAGGCGACTTTGGCGTAAGCTACACCTATTCAGTGCCAGTAAGCGAATTGATCGGCGAACGACTTTGGGTATCCCTGCCGCTGGCCCTGTTGGCGCTGGCTCTTTCAACCGTCATCGCCATTCCCGTTGGGCTTTATTCAGCCTCACGCCGGGGTACGCGCACCGATACCGGCATTATGGCTTTTACCCAATTGGGTATCGCCATTCCAAATTTCTGGTTTGCCCTGTTGATGGTCTATCTGTTTGCCATCTGGCTCCAATGGGTGCCGGCGGGCGGCTTTCCCGGCTGGGATCAAGGTCTGTTCAAAGGTTTAAAATCGCTCATACTACCGGCCATCGCGCTGGCCCTGCCGCAGGCTGCAATCCTTTCGCGCGTCACCCGTTCTGCATTGCTTGATGTGATGGGTGAGGATTACATTCGCACCGCGCGTGCCAAAGGCCTCACCGCGAGAGCCGTATTGTGGCAACACGCCCTGCGCAATGCGCTCATTCCGGTTTTAACAATCCTCGGCCTGCAATTTGCCTTTCTGCTGGCCGGAACCATCATCATCGAGAATGTGTTTTACCTGCCCGGCCTAGGCCGATTGATTTTTCAGGCCATTTCCCAGCGCGACCTGATTGTGGTGGAAAGCGTGGTTATTCTGCTGGTCGCAACGGTCATCTTCATCAATCTGCTCGTTGATCTAACTTATGCGCTGGTTGACCCGCGATTGCGGCAGGGAACCGGGAGGAATGCCTCATGAGCGCTCCCCTTATCGAGCAGCTGGATGCGCCTGAAACCTGGCGCGATGTGGCCAAAAAAGCCCTGCACAATCGGTCATTTTTGACCGGTTTGATAATCACCACCATCATTTTGGCGCTGGCCATCATCTCGTTCTTCTGGACGCCCTGGTCGATTACCGACCTTGATATTTCACTCAAACTGAAAAAACCCTCGCTGGAACACTGGTTTGGCACAGATCATTTCGGCCGCGATATATTCTCGATGATCATGGTCGGCGCCAGAAACTCAATTGCTGTCGCACTGGTGGCGGTTGGCATTGGCGTCCTGTTTGGTGTTCCCATTGGCTGCTGGGCCGCTGCAAAAGGCGGCTATGCAGATGAAGTTTTGATGCGTACCAATGATGTGATATTCGCCTTCCCTGCCCTGCTTTCCGCCGTAATGATCACCGCAATCTTCGGCCCCGGTGCAATCAACGCTATTTTGGCCATCGGCATATTCAACATTCCTGTTTTCGCCCGCATTTCTCGAGGTGCAGCCCTTTCAATC
Organism: Rhizobiaceae bacterium; assembly: GCA_026981655.1. Taxonomy (GTDB): domain Bacteria; phylum Pseudomonadota; class Alphaproteobacteria; order Rhizobiales; family Rhizobiaceae; genus SZUA-100. The sequence goes on from JALSIJ010000222.1 coordinate 8,120, forward strand.
TGGCCACGCGAATTTATTATGGCTGCTGAAGTTGCCGGCAAAGGTAAAATCCGCATTACTGTAGAACACATATTACCTAATATAATCAACCTGTTGCTGGTACAGGGCACCATTCAGTTTTCGCTTGGCATCCTGGCCGAGGCAGGGCTTTCCTATGTCGGCCTTGGCACTCAACCACCCATGTCATCCTGGGGGCGGATGCTGAATGAAGCACAAACCATGATGAGTTTTGCTCCGCATATGGCGATTTTCCCCGGCCTCGCCATTGTGGTCACCGTGCTTGGGCTAAACCTGTTGGGTGATGGCCTGCGCGATGTGCTGGACCCGCGCCTGCGGCGGGAGCGTTGATCATGGCGTTGCTGGAACTCAAAAAACTCAATCTGACGATTGGTGACACGCCAATTCTCAATGACATATCATTTTCAATTAATGCGGGGGAAACCCTTGGGCTGGTGGGAGAGTCCGGCTCCGGTAAGTCCATATCTGCCCTGGCCATCATGCAATTATTGCCAAAAGGGAGCTGCACATCAGGCTCCATCCTGTTCAATGGCGAAGAATTGCTGGATTTTGATGAACACAAAATGTGCGACCTGCGCGGCGACGATATTGGCATGGTGTTTCAGGAGCCAATGACCGCGCTCAACCCGGTCAAATCCATCGGCGAGCAGGTCTCCGAAGGCATACGCTTGCATACGGGCGCAAACCGTGCGGATGCAGAGGCGAGAGCCGCCAAAATGCTTGACCGAGTTGGCTTGCCCCCTGCCCGGTTTCCGCTCAACCGCTACCCGCATGAACTTTCCGGCGGCCAGCGCCAACGCGTGGTGATAGCCATCGCCTGTGCTCTCAACCCCAAACTGCTGATTGCCGATGAACCGACAACCGCGCTCGATGTCACCCTGCAGGCGCAAATTCTCGACCTGCTGAATGAGCTGGTGGCAGAAAACAATATGGGCCTGCTATTAATCAGCCATGACCTCGCCGTTGTCGCCGAAATGGCCTCAAAAATAGTGGTTCTGCGCAATGGCGAGGTAAAGGAAGCAGGCGAAACAGCCAAGGTTTTGAAAGAACAAAACCACCCCTACACCAGACAACTTGCCGAAGCCTCGACCCATGTGCCAACCCGCAAAACCACACCGGTTACTGCCAAAGTGGCGATTGAGCAAGGCACAAAGCCCCTGCTTTCGGTAAAATATCTCATTCGTGAATACCCGACACCGCGCCGCTCTCTGTTTCAAAAGGGCATTCCTTTCAGGGCCGTCGACCAGTTGAGCCTTGATTTATATCCCGGTCATTCGCTTGGTCTTGTGGGCGAATCCGGCTGCGGAAAATCCACCCTGGCGCGGGCAATTTTGGGGCTGGAACGCCCCAATGGCGGCCATATTATTTTCAACGAGATCGACTTTGCCACCGCAAGTGATGCGGAAATCAAACGCGCCCGCCGCGATATTCAAGTGGTGTTTCAAGACCCATATGGCTCGTTTAATCCACGACATAAAGTTGCCCGTTTGGTGGCAGAACCTTTGCATTTGATGGATGCCATGAGCGAAAATGAAAAGCGCGACCGGGTTGCCAAAGTGCTTGTGGAAACAGGGCTTACAACCTCCGACATGGATAAATACGCGCATGAGTTTTCCGGAGGCCAACGCCAGCGCATTGCCATAGCACGCGCCTTAATTACCGAACCAAAGCTAATCATTGCAGATGAACCGGTCTCAGCCCTTGATGTCTCGATCCGCGCCCAGGTGCTTGATTTACTGGTCGATCTTCAAGACCGGCTCGGCCTTGCATATTTGTTCATCAGCCATGATCTTTCAGTTGTGCGCGCAATAACCGATGATGTACTGGTAATGAACCAGGGCAAAATTGTAGAACGAGGCCCAACCGCAGATGTATTTGATAATCCAGGTAACGAATACACCAGAAAGCTGGTCAACGCGGCACCAGACCTTGAACGCGCCATAATGAAGCGTTTAGAAACAATATAGTATCTGATAAAGATGGTGTAGAATCAAAGCCAGCCAGTCAACCAAAAGGTGCTTTGTAAAACAAAGGTATTGTCATGAAGAACATGGAAGCGGAATATGACAATTCCGGCCGGGTAGAAAATTCATCAAAACTGCTCAGTGATTATATCGAGCATGCAGGGCAGTTTCGCAGTCGCGCGGCCAAATTTGCAGACTTTGACCAGTCCTATGGCCCCAATATCCGCAACAAGCTAGATTTGTTCTGGCCCGGCACCAACGCGCCAGATAAAACAGCTCCCATCGTTATGTTCATCCACGGAGGTTACTGGCAACGCCTTGATCGCGCTGCATTCAGCCATATGGCACTGGGTCTCAATGCCAAGGGCGTAGCGGTTGCCATTCCTT
>JALSIJ010000223.1 GCA_026981655.1 Rhizobiaceae bacterium
TTCCCCTCACCCACCGCGACCACGCCCAATCCTGCGTATTCGTTACCGCCCACGGTAAAAATGGCGTTTTGGAACTCGACTGGGAATGCTTTATGAAGCCTACCCAGACGGTTGTGGTTTATATGGGGCTTTCCAGCATTGGCATGTTGATGGAACAATTAAAAAAACGCGGCGCTGATCCCGAAACTCCCGCCGCCGTTATCGACAAAGGCACAAGGCCGGACCAACGCATTGTTTGCGGTACAATTTCGGACCTTGCCGAAAAAGTGCAGGAAGCCAAGTTTGAAGGCCCGTCAATGATCATCATCGGTTCGGTCGTGACCCTGCGCGAAAAACTCCGCTGGTTTGGCGCAACAGATGATCAGGATCATTCCTTCAGCCTGACGGCACGTGATAATTTGTGACGCCTGAAGATCAATTGCATTGTGAAATAGCAATTATCGGCGGCGGCTTATCAGGCCTGATTGCCTGCAATGTATTGGTCAGCGCCGGGATTGACGCTCATATATTTGAAGCCGCCAACCGGCTTGGTGGCCGCATAAAGTCAACCCGTGATCAGCATACCGGTAAATATTTGGCAGACCTTGGCCCGACCTGGGTGTGGCCGGAATACCAACCAATTGCGGCCCGTTGGTTGAAGGCGCTGAATATCCAAACCTATCATCAATATGATCAGGGCGATGCAATTATCGACATGGGCGCGAACCAATCGCCAATGCGGCAATTTTTGCTGGGCCAGCACGGAATTGCCAGAATTATCGGCGGCCCACAAAACCTGATTGATCAACTGGCGAAAAATATTGGGCCGGACAATATTCATTGCGATTATCAAATCAATCAAATCATTCGCTCCAATGATCGAATGTTTCTTCACAGCGCCAACAACATCAGCAAGCCAATCGACTCCAACAAAATCATTGTTGCAGCACCGCTGAGAATCATGGAGCAAACGATCAATTGGAATGATCTGCTGGACCAAGCCGCTACAAATATTATGCAAAGCGCTCCGACATGGATGGCGACCCAGGCGAAAGCCGTCATTATTTATAAAACCCCGTTTTGGCGGGAACTTGGCCTTTCAGGGCGAATTGCAAGCCAGTTTGGACCGCTATTTGAAGCCCACGATCATTGTGGACCAGATGGCTCTCCAGCGGCACTGTTTGGATTTCTCGGCCCATCCCAACAGGCAAATAAGCCTGACGAAATCAAATCGAATATTATTCAGCAACTGGTACGGTGTTTCGGCAATAAGGCTGCGGACTTCGAAAAAATTGAGCTGATGAACTGGGAGAGTGATAATCTGATTTGCTCTGATCAGGATCGTCAAACACCACCGGCTCACCCGGAATTATTGCCCGACCATATTCGAAGTGATTATTGCGATGGCAGGCTTTTATTTGCGGTTGCCGAAACAGCAACCCAAAGCCCCGGCCTGATTGAAGGCGCGATCGAGGCCGGCGAACGAATGGCGAAAAGGGTTTTGGGCGCGTAACGGCCTATCCTGTAAAGTTTACGAGAATTATTTGTCCGCTAAAACAGTCTCTCCCTTTACCAGCCACGAAATACCGAATGCAATCATTGCAATTGCTTCCAGGAAAAACACCGGCCTAAGACTGACAAATTTGTCGGCTAATGAACCTGGCAATAGGTTGAAGATTGCAATCAACATCAATGAGACGAGAATTAAAGCCCCGCAAATTCTATAAATCTTGTTACGTGCTAATTTTTGTGCAGTTGCCTTTTTGGTGGGGCTGGTTTTTGGGAACAGGCACAATGAAAAATAGGCCAGTATCAAAAAGAACATCGCCGCAGAGGCAAAGTGAATAACACCTATAAGCTTTTGAGCTGAAGATGGATCATGCTCCGGCGTTGTCGGAAACAGCGCCACTATTACTGCAAAGAAACAGGCAAGATCGCCCGCCAAATCATCCTTCTTTTCGTAGCCTTTGTAGGAAAACAAGAAAACTCCGATTACACAGACCATTCCAACAAAAACATTCTCCATGCCCGTATAATAGTAATCGCTAATTGAATCCTGAAGAGTTGCAGAAAATATTACCAACCCGCCAATCGAGAGCACGAACGGCATGGTCAATCCAAGCCATCCAATAGCTTTCCTCAATGTGAGGTAGGAGGCAACAAGAGAACCTGAGCTTTCGTTATTGTCGCCCATAAATCACTCCTCTTTCCGCTTAATCCGGCCTAAACCTCGCCATGCACTTCCGGCACGAAGGTCTGGTCGTCCATTGGCGGGCGCATCCGTATCGACGAACAAAATCGCCCCATTCTTTTGCAGGCTAAGCAGATTTTGCGGCTTTTTCGCGTTTCAACCATTTGTCAATTTTACCGGCCAGTGCCGATGGCGAAATTGGTTTTGGCAGATAATCATCCATTCCCGCTTCCAGACAAGCTTCCCGGTCACCGGTAAGTGCATGGGCTGTAACTCCGACGATAGGCACATGCCCGCCGCTTTCGGCCTCTATCTGGCGAATTTTCCGGGTTGCCTCATGTCCATTCATCACGGGCATAGAGACATCCATCAATATGAGTTTTGGTTTAAGTTTCTTGAAATATTCAACACCTTCCGCACCATTATTGGCGATGGAAAATTTGACGCCCGCATCCAGCAAAATTTGCTCAAACACCATCTGATTTACTTCATTGTCTTCGCAAACCAGCACATCACAATGCCCAGGTAAATCTGCGGGTAATATATTGGTAGCAACAATACCTGACTGTGTTGAATCAACAATCACCCCAACCTCATCCGACGCAGCATTAGGATGCTGGATAACCTCAGACCTTGGCCGCACCAGCCTGTCGTCCTGCAACACCTGGATCAAGGTGTCCAACAATAGTGAAGAACGCGCCGGCTTGATCAAATGAGCCTGCACACCAAGTGACGAAAATGAAGATCCATTTTCAGTATGGTCAACCGATGTCAGCATGATGATAGGTATATCACTAATTGACGGGTCGGCTTTTATGGCAGCCACCACATCAGCGCCAGCCATTCCCGGCATTTGCTGATCAAGAATTATCGCATCAAACTCAGCGCCCCGGATCACAGAATTGCGCAATGCCGACAATGCGGAAGCCCCATTTGAAACAGGCGAATAATTAAACTTCCAGGAACCCATTTGTTCACTGAGAATAGAAAGATTGACCTCGTTGTCATCAACAATCAAAATATTTGAACCAGAGACGTCCATCGGCACATTCTTTTTCTCGGCCGCATTGCTTTCAATTGGAAGCTCAATTGTGAACCAGAAAGTGGATCCACCAAAATTATTGCTATTCACGCCAATCTTCCCACCCATGAGTTCTACGAGCGATGAAGATATGGCCAGGCCCAACCCTGTTCCCTCATGTTTTCTGGTCGCACTTTCATCAACCTGACTGAATTTTTCAAATACCTTTTCCCGCAATTCTTCCGGAATACCTATACCGGTATCTTCAATCCGAAATTCCAGTTCAATGACCTCTTGCCCGTCGGCAATATCGCGTCGCTTTCCGCGCACATCAATAAACACATGTCCTATTTCAGTAAATTTGACAGCATTGCCCATGAGATTGGTAACAATCTGGCGAATTCGTCCGACATCGCCAACAAGCAAATCAGGTAAATCAGGCTCAATGCGAACAGCCAGCTCAAGGTTTTTTTCAAGAACTCTGGACGATACGAGTGTGGCAACATCTTCAATTGAATCCCGCAGCTTAAACGGTGACGGATCCAACGACATTTGACCGGCATCAATTTTTGAGAAGTCGAGAATATCATTGATAATTGTCAACAGCGATGCACCGGATTTGACAATAACATCGGTGAACATTTTCTGCTTTTTATCCAGCTCGGTTTTGGACAATAATTCAGCCATCCCCATTACGCCATTCATCGGCGTGCGTATTTCATGGGACATATTGGCGAGAAATTCAGATTTGGCACGATCAGCAGATTCGGCACTCTTGCGCGCCTCATCAAGCTCGTGACTGCGGGCAATGAGCGCTTTTTGTTTAATCATTTCCCGCCCGTGGCGGATAAATGCATATCCCGGTGCAGCAATCGCCACCAAAAACAGCCCAATCAATATCAGTACAGAATTGGCAAATTCACTTCGAAACGCGGCCTGTTTGCTGCTGACATCTACATAAACCTCAACAATTGCAATTGGTTCCCCATCAACAACAACCGGCAGATAGGTTTCAGCATACAATGAAGGGCGTTTCGGCGGCGTACCTTCAGCAACCTTTGTATAGGGGCGACCGGTTTTCAGCACGTTTGACGCTTTTGTATTATGGTCACCCAATGATGGACCACTGGTAAATTCCTTTTCCAACTCATCAGAAATCAACCGCAGGCGGCCGGTTGAATCAAACAGTTTGAACCGAAATACGTTGCCGATCTGGCGAGCCGCCTCTATTTGCTTTTTGTTTTCTTTCGTCAGCCGTAAACCGCTGGCAATTTGCTCCAGATTGTCTATATTTTTTGCCAGATGCTGGGCCCATAATTCAGCCGCCGTTTCCGCATCTTGTCTGACAAGCTGATCCACTGTATTGCCCATTATCCAGTAAATTCCACCGAATAAGATAAGCATCATCACGCCAATTGAAGCAATGAGTTCCAGCGTGGTCGACTTGGCTTTAAGTAGCATAATTTTCCCCTCCAGGATTTTGGGCAGAAATCCATCTCCAGTAAATATACGCCAATTTTATTAACAATTTAGTAAATTATCTGAAATTTTTAATACAAAAAAAAATGCACTAAACACTTGAAGTAAAAACCATATATAGATCGAAATTAAATACACTACTGAGATACACTACTTGAATAACAGGGATTTATAGAATGGAGAGAACAATTTCCATGGTATAGATAAGTATCATTTAATGGCCGATTGACACCAATTAAGCCATGTTTCCCAAATTCACAGCATCAAAAATGGGCGTTTCGCAAACGTTATTTACTTAATTCTTTTGTTAAAAGATCAAACACAATGCGCATCCGTCGACTGGTTTTTACTTCCCGTCTGGTCACCAGCCATATAGGAAACATGAGCGGTTCAAGCGTATCCAGCACCCGACAAACCGACGGTTCAGCATCGCCAATATTTCCATCCAAAACCCCGATCCCAACACCCTGTTTAACCAATTCCCACATCACCAGATAATTCTCGGTGAACCTACCAACCCCTTACCCCATGCGTTCCAGAGCGGCGTTGATTTTTTCAAGCGTGGCCTCAGCACCTGAAAGCCGGTCGCGGTTTTCCTGCACCACTTCGGCAGGCGCATTGGCAACAAAGCGCTCATTGCCAAGTTTACCGGTCAGCTGCTTGATTTCTTTTTCCAGAACACCCTGCTCTTTTGTCAGGCGCGCAATTTCAGCACCTAAATCAATGATACCCTCAAGCGGCAGATATATGGTTGCCTCATCCTGCACCAGTTGGGCAGAGGCCTTTGGAACCTCATTGCCGGTTTCGATGCTATCCATCCGCGCGAGCCGTTTGATCGCCGCATCGTGAGTAGCCAACCGTGCAATTGTTTGCGCGCTCGCACCGATTACCACCATCGGCAATTTCAAGCCCGGCTTGATGTTCATTTCAGCCCGCACGGAACGAATTTCAGAGACCAGCGCAATCAACCAGTTGATCTCATCCGCCGCTGCATCATCACCAAAATCAGCCTTTGGCCACTCCGCATGACAAAGCAAAGTTGGACGCTCGCCTTCATCGCCGCCACTGCTGGCGGTATCGGCCCAAAGCTCTTCTGTCATGAATGGCATAAACGGGTGCAGCAATTTATAGGTTTCATCCAGCACATAACCGGCACAGGCTTGCGCTTCTTTTTTTGCAGCCTCATCGTCACCGGAAAAAATCGGCTTGAGTAACTCCAGATACCAGTCGCAGGTTTTGTGCCAGACAAAACGATAGGCCGAGGCTGCCGCATCATTAAAACGAAACTTTTCAATTGCCTCGGTTATTTCCGCCGTGGTGCGTGAGAGCTCGGTCAAAATCCAGCGATTAACCGTCAGTTTTGCGTCACCCGGGGCAAAGTCAGCGCCATGTACAACGCCGTTCATTTCTGCAAAGCGGGTGGCATTCCAAAGCTTGGTGCCAAAATTACGATAACCGGCAATCCGCGCCGTATCGAGTTTTACATCCCGCCCTTGAGCCGCCATAATCGCCAGCGTAAAGCGCAGCGCATCCGTGCCATATTCGTCCATCAGCTCCAGAGGATCGATCACATTGCCCTTGGATTTAGACATTTTAGCGCCGGTTTTATCACGCACCAATGCGTGCACATAAACCGTGTGGAACGGCTCAATCGGCGTGCCGTCCTCATCCTTCATGAAATGCAGACCCATCATCATCATCCGAGCAACCCAAAAGAAGATAATGTCCAACCCGGTGACCAGCACATCAGTCTGATAATAGGTATCAAGCGCCTTGGTCTGGTCCGGCCAGCCTAGGGTGGAAAATGGCCAAAGCGCGGAAGAAAACCACGTATCGAGCACGTCAGGATCGCGGGCAAGCTCAACAAACACTGTACGGCCCGTAGTACTGCCATATCTCCGGCCATATCCAAAGGCCGCCAAACCATCAGGATTTGGGTCAATACCAACTTCAATATCTGAACCGTAATATTCTCTTGCAAGCGCAAGGGCTTCATCTTCGCTGACCGCGCAAAACTCCTTCGGAGAACGTATATTGCTCAAGTAACGAGAAAGGCCAGTGGTATCGTTCCCAATTTCATTGATAGCGTGATCCAAATTCTCCTTGCTAGGCCCATACCACACTGGTATCTGGTGGCCCCACCAAAGCTGGCGCGAAATGCACCAGGGCTGGATATTATCCATCCAGTGAAAATAGGTGTTTTCCCAGGTTTTCGGCACAAAATTAGTACGGCCCTCACGCACTGAAGCAATCGCCGGTTTGGCCAGCGTTTCGGCATCGGCAAACCATTGGTCGGTCAGCATCGGCTCAATCACCACATGCGAACGATCACCAAACGGCTGCATGATCTTCTTGCTCTCAACAAAGGGAATTTCATTGCCCTCATCATCCGTCGTCATGACCGCAAGGCCATCGGCAGTAATATCAGCGATGATTTTTTTGCGCGCTTCAAACCTGTCCAGCCCACGATATTCATCCGGCACCAGATTGATCGCATCAACAGTATTCTCGTCGGGCAATTTGCCCGATTTAACGATCTCCATCGCCTGTGCAGCGCAATCCGCGTAAGGCGCGCCATCATCGCGCATGGCGGCTTGAATATCCATCAAACGGTAAAGCGGGATATTGTTGCGTTTGGCGACCATATAGTCGTTGAAATCATGCGCGCCGGTGATTTTTACAGCACCGGAGCCAAAATCAGGGTCCGGGTAATCATCAGTAATAATCGGGATCAGGCGGCGATGTTCCTTTGGGCCAACTGGAATTTCACATAGTTTGCCTATAATTGAGGCATAACGATCATCAGATGGATGAACAGCAACGGCCCCATCACCCAACATGGTTTCAGGCCGTGTGGTGGCAATGGAAATATAATCGCGCGTCTCCTGCAGCGTAATATTGCCATCCTCGTCTTTTTCGACATATTCGTAAGTTTCACCACCGGCCAGCGGGTACTTAAAATGCCACATATGGCCAGCAACTTCGGTATTTTCCACCTCAAGGTCAGAAATCGCCGTTTCAAATTTCGGGTCCCAGTTGACCAAACGTTTACCGCGATAAATCAGACCCTCTTTATACAGCGTAACAAAGACCTCCAGCACAGCCTTGGAAAGCCCTTCATCCATGGTAAAACGCTCACGCGACCAATCGCATGAGGCACCAAGCCGTTTCAGCTGGTTGAAGATTATCCCACCGGATTCCTCTTTCCATTCCCATATTTTCTCAACGAACTTTTCACGACCCAAATCGCGACGACCCGGTTGCTGGCGCTCCGCCAATTGGCGCTCAACCACCATTTGCGTTGCAATGCCCGCATGGTCCATGCCCGGTTGCCAAAGCACATTCTTGCCGCGCATTCGCTCAAAGCGCACCATAATATCCTGCAATGTATTGTTGAGCGCATGGCCCATATGCAGCGAACCGGTCACATTGGGCGGCGGAATAACAATGGTAAAGGGCTCAGCGTCAGGTTTTGCGCCAGCACCCGCCTTAAATGCGTCTGCATCATCCCAGGCCTTGGCTACGCGTGGCTCGGCCTTGGTAAAATCATAGTTTTTTTCAAGCATTATCTGTCAACAGCTCTGAATAAATCGGAAAATGAAATCTTGCCCGTGGCATAGCAAAGGCTATTGAGATGTCAATAGTTTGCACTGAATGCCAGTTCTGTTCAGGAGCAAATGACTACTGATGTGTTCCGCGTGAAACCCGCTCAATTTCCTCGCGCACAATGCGTTCAACCAGCGAGGAAAGATTATCTTCCAACCATTCCTGTAACATTGGCCGCATCAGGCCCGCCATCATACCATCAATCTCAGCCTTACGATCCGCAAACATTGATGTCGCCAGACGGTCTATAGATTTAATAACCGCAGCGTTTATTTCACGCGACGAAATCGGCGCTGGAGTCGGGTGAGCGGGAACAACTGGCGATGCAGATGCCTTTGCATTCGTTGCAGGACTTGGCTGCATTGGTGTAGAAACCGGCGCGCTCGCCGCGTTGCCGGCTTTTGCAGCAGCAGGAGCTTGAGTGGGTTGCGCAAATGAGCTTTGCGGCTGAGTTGCCGGACTGGCGCTCACATCAGGCTTCGGCGCGGCCTTGTTTTTACGGGCCAGCAATCGATCAAGCGCAGATTTGTGCGAGCTGACCACCGCTGGTTCATTGGTCGAGCTGTCAGGTTTGGCATTTGGTTTATCACCAGAATCACCACCCGGCATTTGCCCCATCGCATCCTTAATAACCTGAGGAACCGCAGATTTTGGTGAAATGGATGGATGTAACGGGCCCTTCGGCTCAACAGCTTCGCGACGGATTTCGCTATCATTTTCCTTTGGTAGAACAACCGCTGACTTCTTATTCGATGCCTCTTCACCCCGGCGGAATACTTTGAAGATCGATATTGGCGGTTGTTTTTCACTATTCTTTTCAGTTGCGTTTGGAGCGGGTTGAGAAACGGGGTTTATGGCATTATTTCCGTTAACCTGGCCTTTGACCTCAACAGAACGCGCGCTCGTGCTTTGCGCCGCAATGCCTGTTTCGGCCTTTAAGCCAAACGCGCCTGCATCCTTTGAACCATCAACGTCCGGATTTTTCGAAGGGCGCGGTGCGGCTGGAGAAGAACCAATCAGCTGAATTAACTCTTCCAGCTCCGTTAGGTGAGCCGAGTTTTTTCCCGCACCGACCGGGGCTTTTGGTTCAACCTTGGTTGCTGGCACGATTTTCACATTGTCGGACACAACAATTTCTGGTGCTTTAACTTCGCCAGCCTGCGGCTTTGGTGCAGAATTAGCCGACAAATCCACGGCAGACATTGGCCCGATTATAGATTCAATCTTGTCAGAATTTTGCTGATTATTGGCAACCTCAGCCGCCGCTTTGGCCACGGCCTCATCGGCCTGCCGGTTCTGCTCGGAAATAACCTGTCGGATCGAGGCCAATATCTCGTCTATAGACGGCTCGTTGCGCCCGGCATTAGCCGCTGGCTTTCCATCTGCGTCAGCACTTTCAGGTGCACCCGCCAAACTTGCCTTCACTCCCGACATTATAAATTCCCAAAGCCCGCATGATTCACCATCGTTTTTCATCAAAACGAATCAATTTTCACACTAAACTACTTCGAGGAATATTGGTAACCGCCAGAGCGATTTTTCACCATTCTTATTCAGTGAAAACCGCTTTTATGACGTATGGATTCTTGGCCGTCAGCCATATGCTGGATTTAGAAATTTGGCATTTGGCGCAAACTTCAAAAACATAGTGCGAACAATCCGCACGACCGCGTAATTGAGAGAATTATCTCCGCTTCAATCAGCGCCCATCTGGCGTGCGCCAACCATACCATTTATCTTTAACGGCGCGATAATGATCTTTTGGCTTGTAGGACGTTACTTTCAAACCAAGCCTTTTATGGTTCAATCGCCCAATGGCAGACAATATAGCAAAGCCCGCAACCATTTCGGTACGACGCGAATTCACCAGCGATTCCCGCGCAGTAAGAACATCAGACTGAGCGTTCAATACATCCAAAGTTGTACGCTGGCCAACATTTCGCTCTTCAATAACCCCAGAAAGCGCCAGCTTTGCCGCTCTAACCTGCTGATTATTTGCAGCAGTTGATGCTTTGGCTGCTTGCATTTGCGACCAGGCAGAAACAACGGCCGCCCGAACCTGATTGCGCGAAACGTCAACTTCAATGCGCCGCTGGCCCAGGGTTTCCTTGTTTTGCCGGATAGTGGCGGTTGATGCGCCACCTTGATAAATCGGAATAACCAGCCTTGCCGTAATTGAAGCTGAATTAGAACGATCTACCGTT
>JALSIJ010000224.1 GCA_026981655.1 Rhizobiaceae bacterium
TGAACCAATGGAGCTGACCCCGTCGACAAACAACATCGCCGGATGATTTGAGGCATCCATTGCGGCGCGAACGGCTGCTATATCGGAAACCACGCCGGTCGCGGTTTCATTATGGGTGGCCAGCACTACCTTGATCTGATGGTCTTTGTCAGCAGCCAGAATTTCTGCATAACGATCAGCCGGAATGCCTTCGCCCCAGGGAACGGAGACGGTTTCCACATCCAGCCCATGACGTTGGCACATATCAATCCACTTTTGGCTGAACATACCATTTTGACAGGCAAGCACCTTGTCGCCCGCACTGAGCGTATTGGTGAGCGCGGTTTCCCATCCACCGGAACCGGTTGCCGGAAACAGAAAAATCTCGGCACTACTGGTTTTCAGCACTTTTTTGACACCGCTAAGCGCAGGCTGCAGAATATCCTCAAATTGGGCCGAGCGATGGTCCATTGTGGGCATATCGCAGGCGCGGCGCAATTCTTCCGGAATGTTGGTTGGACCGGGAATGAATACTGGGTTTTGAAAACTCACTTGATCAGGCTCCATTGAAATTTTCACTATTATAGCAGGACCCCCTGCTCTACTCAATTTTTTTGAAAAAGTTTTTCAAAATTTGCATTTAATCAATTACTGCTTTAAAAATATAGTGTTAGAGTTTTTCATTTTGTGTCGGTGACGTTGCTGGAATGGGTGGGCAGTACAGTGAGGACTGAAAAACCATTGAAAGGAAGTTGAGCAATGAGTGATAGAAAACGACTACGCGGCAGACCGAAAAGCTTCCATGACAAAAGCGCGCAAAACCGCATTCAGTCGCTTGATCGGGCATTGGATGTTCTGGACTGTCTTACCAAAAAGACAGGCATGACGCAGAGCGAAATTGCTGAATATCTCGATCAGGCACCCGCAACAATCTATCGGATACTTTCGACTTTTGAAGCCCGCCGGGTGGTGGAGATGGATCCGGTCCGTCAGGAATGGTTTATCGGCTCGGAGAGCTTTCGTATTGGTTCGGCCTTTCTGCGACGAACCGGCATAGTTGAACGTGCCCGGCCCTATATGCGCGAATTGATGGAGGAAACCGGCGAGACGGCAAATCTTGGTGTGGAGGTTTCAGGCAATGTGATGTTTATCTCGCAGGTGGAAACGCATGCCAATATCAGGGCGTTTTTTCCACCCGGCGCCAATTCGCCCATGCACGCATCTGGCATTGGCAAAGCACTGCTTGCGCACGCAGAACCGGCCAGGATTGAGAAATATATAGCGCAGAAGGAATTGGAAAACTTCACCCCGAAAACAATATCCACCCGTGATGAATTGCGCGATGAACTCGCTAAAATTAAAGAACAGGGATTTGCTTTTGATGATGAGGAAAAAAGCACCGGCATGCGGTGTATTGCAGCTCCGGTATTCAATGTTTACGGGGAGGTTGTTGCCGGGATTTCAATATCCGGGCCTTCAATACGCTTACCTCTGGAAAGGATTGATCAGGTCAGCAAAATTGTGATGGCAAAAGCCGCATTGCTTTCAGTATGAACTTAAACCCGCACAAATGCCGTCTGCCACCTATGAAATTTAATATTGGTGATAGTATGTTGGCTGGGGATCCAGGATTCGAACCTGGACCGACGGAGTCAGAGTCCGCTGTACTACCGTTATACTAATCCCCAACGGATACATGATGGTTTCTGCAACAGGATTTTCCCAAGCGCAGGCCATGTAATTCGGGCTATATAGGCGGGTCAGTCACTGGACACAATATATTTCTCGTTTAATTTTAGTGAATTACAATTTCGATTTTTTGAGACGAGGCTCCCCATCGAACGCTTTGGGGAACCGGACTATCCTGAAATATTAGAAAGCGTTTTACTATTATCGCTTGTGCGAAACCAATTGCCTGTTACACTCAACTCAACGAACATAAAAAAACGCCCTGTTGCACGCAATTTCCCGGAAAAATAACTGGCAACAATTGATCGATGCGCGGCGTGAAGGAATTGGCTGTGAACAACGCTGACAATGGTGAAAAATCACCAGAATCAGGGAATACAGCGCCAGACAAACCGCAGAAAACCGGCAAAAAACGCCGAAGATGGCGGAGTAGAAAGAGACGTACAGCGAATGCTGAAACCGGCGAAGCTGTTAATTTATCTGGCTCTGACACCCAAAATAATTCTCATGTGCACCATTCACAAGGTGCGGCCGCAAGGCCCGTACAGGAGTCCACCAACACCAGAACCCGCTCATCAAATGCTGATGAATTAACCGACGAGAATACGGTTGGCGGACTGGGCATCAGGAAAAAACCCCGCCGAAAAAGAAACCGCCGCAGGTCTGCAACTAAAGACAATAGTCAAAATCCGGCTTTTCAGGACCAGACCAATCCAGAATTGGCGGATCAACCGAGGCATCGTCGCCAGCCAATGGCGCAGGAAAAATCGGCTTCTTATACAGCTTCTGCTGACTGGAAACACGGCCCGCACAAAAATCAAAAAGAAAACCAGGGCAATTCAAATCCGGGCCAGAAAAACCGCGCAGCATTTTACCACAAAAAACCACGCCGCTTTTATGCAGCACTTGATCTTGGAACTAATAATTGCAGGCTTTTGGTGGCGGCTCCGCAGGGGCCGGGTCGGTTTCGCGTGGTCGATGCATTTTCCCGGATCGTTCGGTTGGGCGAAGGCCTTGGATCATCTGGACGGTTGAGCGATGCGGCAATGGATCGAACAATTGAAGCCCTGAAAGTTTGCCATGACAAACTTAATCAGCGCTCTCAAACCCGCCACCGGCTGATTGCAACGGAGGCCTGCAGACGTGCCGAAAATGGCGAAGAGTTTCTTTCCCGGGTGCAAAAAGAAACCGGCCTCAAGCTGGAAATTGTCGATCGCGCAACTGAAGCCCGCCTTGCGGTTTCAGGATGCGGTTCGCTGGTTGACCACAAGGCGCATGGGGTAGTGCTGTTTGATATTGGTGGTGGCTCGTCAGAACTAGCGCTACTGGATATTACAAAGCGCCGCAGCAGAAGGCTGTCTGACCACATCACATCGTGGGTATCTCTGCCACTTGGTGTTGTTACGCTTTCTGAAAAATTTGGCGGCGGGAAGAATGTAACACCCCAAACTTTTGAGGATATGGTGGCCGAAGTTGCCAGGATGCTGGATAAGTTTGAGGGCCGCGATGCGCTGTCACATATATTGAATAATGACAGATTTCATTTACTTGGGACCTCCGGCACGGTTACAACCCTTGCCGGTGTGCACCTGAATTTGCGGCGATATGACCGACGCCGTGTTGACGGTGCATGGTTGAGCGATCAGGAGGTTGATGCGATGATAAGCCGTATCCTTGCCATGAGCTTTGAGGACCGGGTGAACAATCCTTGCATTGGTGCAGACCGCGCCGATCTGGTGCTGGCAGGCTGTGCGATACTTGAGGCGATCAGACGATTATGGCCATCGCCCAGATTGCGTGTTGCTGACCGTGGCTTGCGCGAAGGTTTATTAACCGAAATGATGGCAGAAGACGGTGTTTGGCGTCGAAACAGGAAAAAGCCGTCCAGATCGAAATTCGGTCAGGACAACAGGAATATCTAATGGTTAAAAAGACACCCAATATATATGAAAACCAACAGCCGGATAAAAACCGGGTGGTTGGCAAGCGGCCGGGCGTTAAGGCTGGCAGCACAAAAAGCAAGGCAAAGCGAAGCAATGCCGGTGCCGCCAGTAGTCGCAATCTGCGCAACATGTACACCAAGGTAAAAACCGCCAAGGGCCGTAAATTATCATCTACGTTGTGGCTGCAAAGGCAATTGAATGACCCCTATGTCAAGCTTGCAAAAGCAGAAGGATTTGCCTCGCGCGCGGCCTACAAACTTTCTGAAATGGATGATCGCTACAAATTTTTAAAAAAGGGTTTGAGGGTGATAGATCTGGGTGCTGCCCCCGGCGGATGGTGCCAGATCGCAGTTAAACGGACCGGGTCTACCGTCGATGATGTTCGGGTAGTCGGCATCGACTATCTGGATATGGAACCTGTATCCGGCGCCACAATATTGTTGAAGGATTTTCTGGATGATGATGCGCCCGCAGCCCTAATTGATGCGCTTGGCGGTGAGCACCCCGATCTGGTTTTGTCTGATATGGCAGCGCCAACAACCGGACACAGGCGAACCGACCATATTCGCACAATGGCATTGGTGGAAGTGGCGGTAGATTTTGCCTTGAAAGTGTTGCAGCCGGGCGGACACTTTTTGACTAAAACATTTCAAGGCGGTACGGAAAAATCTCTGCTTGATTTGATGAAAAAGAATTTCACTTCGATCCATCATGTCAAACCACCGGCAAGCCGCGATGGCTCAGTTGAATTATACTTGCTGGCAAAGGGCTTTAAAGCAAAGGATTAACAGCAAATTAACCATGTAACTCCTTGTATGTATTATCTTTTACTTTAATTTACAACAAGATTTTTAAGCCTACAACTTGCGGTTTGAATATGTTTTTGCCTTTGGAACTTTGTCTTGGACCTTCTGCATCATTGAACCAACCTCATTCAAACTGTGTAAATGCGACCTGAATTCAATGATTTGCTTTTCAAATCACATCATCCGTGTTACCGGCAATCGTCAACTCCACATGAGTTTTAAGTGATTCGAATTTGTGCCTGCCACCGGGTCCAAATGCAGAAACACATCAAAAAAACACCTCAAAACATTGCCCGCGCGCAGTGTGAACATGGATCAGGATTGGCGAAATGGCCCATATTATTGAAACTGCAACCGGCGAAACTGCGCTGACATTTGATGATGTGTTGCTGCAACCTGGACATTCTTTAGTAATGCCGGGTGAGGTCGATATATCAACCAAAATTACCAATGAGATCGAATTGAGCCTGCCGCTGCTTTCGGCAGCGATGGATACGGTTACCGAGGCAAACCTTGCAATTGCTATGGCGCAGGCCGGCGGCATCGGGGTAATTCACCGCAATTTAACACCGGATGAGCAGGCTGAAGAAGTACGCAAGGTGAAACGATTTGAGTCCGGAATGGTGGTCAACCCGCTGACGATCGGCCCGGATGCAACTTTGCAAAACGCCCTTGACCTGATGGAGCACCACTCGATTTCCGGTATCCCGGTGGTTGAAAATGGTGGCGCCGGTGGCCATAAAATCGGCCGCTTGGTCGGCATCCTGACCAACCGCGATGTGCGCTTTGCCACCAATCCGGACCAAAAAGTCTATGAACTGATGACCCGCGAAGCATTGGTGACAGTGCGCGAGGGCGTTTCGCAGGATGAAGCCAAGCGGTTGCTGCACCAACACCGGATTGAAAAACTTCTTGTGGTGGACAAGGGCGGCAACTGCACCGGGCTGATAACGGTGAAGGATATTGAGCGCTCGCAGTTAAACCCGAATGCGGCAAAAGACAGCCACGGTCGCTTGCGGGCGGCAGCCGCCTCGACCGTTGGCAATGACGGCATTGAACGGGCTGAAAAACTGATAGATGCGGGCGTTGATCTTTTAGTGATTGATACAGCCCACGGCCATTCTCAAAGGGTGCTGGATACGGTTGCTAGGGTGAAAAAACTTTCTAATTCCGTACAAATTGCGGCTGGTAATGTGGCAACCGCCGATGGCACAAAAGCGCTGATTGATGCGGGCGCAGATGCGATCAAAATCGGTATTGGCCCGGGCTCTATCTGCACAACCCGTATTGTCGCCGGAGTTGGCGTTCCGCAACTATCGGCCATCATGTCGGCGGTCGAGGCTGCACAAAAATCCGGCACACCGGTCATTGCCGATGGAGGTATCAAATTCTCCGGTGATCTGGCAAAAGCGCTTGCCGCCGGCGCTTCGGCTGCAATGGTTGGCTCCCTATTGGCTGGAACCGATGAAAGCCCGGGTGAAGTTTATCTCTATAAGGGCCGCTCCTACAAAGCCTATCGTGGCATGGGTTCGGTTGGTGCGATGGCGCGTGGTTCAGCTGACCGGTACTTTCAGGCTGAGGTTCAAGACACCCTGAAACTGGTACCGGAGGGCATTGAAGGCCAGGTGCCGCACAAGGGGCCAGTGGCTGCTGTACTGCACCAATTGGCCGGGGGGCTTCGCGCCGCGATGGGCTATGTTGGCGGCGCAGACTTGAAAGATTTTCACAACCGCGCAACATTTGTGCGAATTTCCAATGCGGGTCTGCGTGAAAGCCACGCTCATAACGTAACGATTACCCGCGAAAGCCCCAATTACACTGGCAGTCAATAATCCGAAAGGTGAATGCTCTCATGAACAGTGAAGCGATATTCTGGCCGGTCATCATACAGGCGCTGGTGACGCTTTTTCTTTATATTCCAATGTCGGCGCGCCGTATTGCCTCGGTCAAATTGGGCACGGCAAAAGCCAGCGATTATCGTTTGATTGAGAAAGAGCCTGAAGATGTGCGCCAGATGACAAGGGCCATCGCCAACCAGTATGAAACACCGATCCTGTTTTATGCGGTTTGCCTTTCTGCCTATGTGACCCAGAATGTAGGCGCCACATTACTCACACTTGCCTGGGTTTATGTGGCGGTAAAATGTGTACATGTTTTCGTGCACACCACATCAAATCGGCTGCGCATTCGCCGCCCGATTTTTATGGTGTCTTTCATAACGCTGATTGCAATGTGGGCGGTATTTGCTTTGCAGCTTGGCGGGTTATTTTAGGCTATTGCGCGTTCGTGTGAAGAATCTCACTGAATCACATTAGACAAATCAGCTAGCATGATGGAATAATGTCGACTGAAAACTCAATTCGGCTGACCGGTTATTCCAGTGGTGGTGGTTGTTGTGCCGTTTTATTCCTATCTCGCATCGAAAATACGCAACCGAAAAGACCGGCTGCGAGCGGTCGAAAACCTGGAGAAACTGCGCACTCAGCTCGATAATGACCTCCCGGCAAAGGACACCGAAAAAACCCTTTTGATGGCCACATGGAACATCCGGGATTTTGCCAAGAAAAACCGGCGCGGGTTTGGTAAGCGTTTGCCTGAAACGTGGTTCTACATTGCCGAAGTAATTTCCAGGTTCGACTTTGTTGCGGTTCAGGAGGTTAATGACCTTGGCGAATGGAAAAATGTCATGCGGATTTTGGGCGATGACTGGGATTTCATTGCAACCGATGTAACAGACCGGTCGCTTGGCGGTAATGGCGAGCGACTCACTTATGTTTTTGATACGCGCAAAGTTTCATTTCAAAATATTGCCGGCGAAATTGTGCTACCAAACAAAATGCTGATCTCCAGATCATTGGTGGTTCCCGAGGACGAAAAAGCTAAAAAGCTTTATACGGGCAAACAATTTCGCCGCTCTCCATTTCTTGCGCGTTTTCAGGCCGAGTGGTTCAAATTCTCCATTTGCACTGTTCACATTTTTTATGGGCGCGAATCGGGCGACAAGCTCAAACAGCGTGTGGAGGAAATTGGTGCGGTTGCGGAATTTTTTTGCAAAAAAGCAGATAATTCCCTGACCAAAGATCGCGGGCTGATTCTGCTTGGCGATTTCAATATTGTTCACCCCGACCACAAAACCATGAAAGCACTGGAGGACGGTGGTTTTACTGTTCCAAAGGCCTTGCAAAAAAAGACCAATTTCAAAGAAAATAAATATTACGATCAAATTGCCTTTAAAACCAAAAAACAGGTAATCGATTTTGTTGAAGCGCCCAACAATGCAGGGGTTTTCAAACTGTTTGGTAAAATCATGACCGATTCTGACGAGGATTATGCCAGATACAAGCTGGCCGCTGCGAAAACGTCCAACGGCAAGAAAACCAACAATGAAGCCGAACTTCGAAAATACTATAACGAATGGAAAACCTATCAGATTTCAGATCATAATCCGCTTTGGTGTCGGTTGGATATAAATTCCAGCGCCCAATATCTGGAGCGTAAAAAACAAAAACTGATAGAGAAGCTGGCCTGAACCAGAGCCCCAAATAATATCCTTATCTATTTGCCTTGTTGCACTGGTTTAATTCTCGCTGTAAGCACGGCCTAGAGCGTTTCATCATTTGATTGAATCGCTCTGAATGTTTTCGTTCACGACAATTTGGTGCTTCGCACCAGCCTTCGCGGGAGAGATACATTCGCATCGGGCCGCTTTTCGCAGCCTGACTGCTTCCATGTAAACATGGAGCTGTCTTGGCACCAATATCAGAACATTAAAAAGGGTAAATCCATGAGACTTGGCGGACGCGTACAGGCGGCAATTGAAGTCCTTAGCGACATGGAAAAACGCAAACGCCCGGTGGCGGAAGCCTTGCGCGATTGGGGCAAATCCCACCGATTTGCAGGTTCAGGCGACCGCGCCGCCATTGGCAATATTGTATATGACGCTTTGCGCAACCGTGCATCAACCTGTTATTTAATGGACAGCGACAAGTCGCGACGTCTGGTGTTAGGCACGCTGCTGCGCCATTGGGATTTTGATGCTGAAAAGCTTGCCGCCGCATTTGACGGGGATAAATTTGCGCCCGATCTGTTAAATGAGAGCGAACAGAAAACCTTTGATCAACGCGATCTGGATGAAGCGCCTTTGCATGTACAAGGCGACATTCCCGAATGGTGCGAAGCCTCATTTGAAGCCAATTTTGATGAAGATTGGCTTAAAGAAGCAAAAGCAATGACATTACGTCCGCCGGTCGATATTCGGGTCAATACGCTTAAATCCAACCGAGATAAGATTGCCCGTGCATTGGAAAAATCAGGTGCCACCCCCACCCACCTTGCCGGCAACGGGTTGCGCATAAAGGCCGGCCCCGGATTTTACCGCCAACCCAATGTGCAGGCAGAGGCGGGTTTTCAAAAAGGCTGGTTTGAAATTCAGGATGAGGGCAGCCAGATTGTATCTGAATTGGTTTATGCCAAGCCGGGCGAACAGGTACTGGACTTCTGCGCCGGAGCCGGTGGTAAGACACTGGCGCTTTCCGCCGCTATGGAAAACAAGGGGCAGCTTCATGCCTATGACAGCGACAAGCACCGGCTAAAGCCGATCTATGAACGCATCAAACGCGCCGGCACTCGCAATGTGCAGGTTCATGCACCTGATGATGACCTTTCCGCGCTGGTTGGAAATATGGATAAGGTGGTCATTGATGCGCCCTGCACCGGCTCCGGCACATGGCGGAGAAGGCCAGATGCAAAATGGCGGTTGAGCGAAGAAAATCTTGCTCAGCGCATGCAACAACAGGAAGAAGTGCTTTCGCAGAGTTCGACCTTTGTGCGCCCGGGGGGCTGTCTCATTTATATAACCTGCTCTGTACTGCCGGAAGAGAATGAAAATCAGGTCTATAGTTTTTGCGAGGACAATTCAGAATTTGAACTTCTGTCTGCCGGTGAGGTTTGGCAGGAAATTTACGGATTTGACAAATTGCAGCCTTGGTCTTCTGATATGAAATGCGTAACATTAACGCCCGCGTCGACCAATACGGACGGCTTTTTCTTTGCCGTTTTGGGCCGCAAAACCTGAAGGCAATATTCACGATGGACAGGCTGGACCTTTACGAGCCGCTTGATACGTTAAAGCCGGTCGCAAAAAATATCTGGATCGTTGACGGCCCCGAAATCAAATTTAACGGCATGCCGTTTTCTACCAGAATGACCATCATCCGGCTTGCCAGTGGCGATCTTTTTATCCACTCACCGACCCCTTTACCAGATTCACTTAAGGCCGAGATTGATGCGCTTGGCACCGTCAAACATCTGGTTTCATCTAATTTCATCCATTACTGGTGGATTGGCGAATGGCATGAGAAATATCCACAGGCAATAAGATGGGCCAGCCCCAAGGTTCGGCCACGTGCGGCAAAACACAATATAAATTTCGACCGTGATTTAGCCGGCCAGCCGGAACCGGAATGGGCCGACGAGATCGACCAGATGATTATACGCGGCAGTTGGGCTATGCAGGAGGTCGAGTTTTTCCACAGGCCCTCTCACACTTTGATCTTAACCGATCTGATCGAGAATTTTGAACCGAGCCGGGTTCACTCATGGTGGATAAAAATCCTGATGCGGCTTGGCGGGGTTGCCGACCCGGACGGGAAATTGCCGATTGATCTGTATTTTTCATTCCTTGGTCATCGCGATAAACTAAAAGCCGCCATCCAAAACATGATCGACTGGAAGCCTGAACGGGTGATCATTGCCCACGGTCGCTGGTATGAGGAAAATGGTGTTAACGAATTGCGCCGAGCCTTTCGGCGGCTGGGTAAATTCAGCTGATCAGGCATTTGCGCGAATATTGAGCATATTGACAAGAACCAATTGAGCGAGAGTCAGGCTCTGACATCCCGTGAGGGATAAA
>JALSIJ010000225.1 GCA_026981655.1 Rhizobiaceae bacterium
AATGATGGTGCAAGATCTTCAATCTCGTGAATGCGCCGGTCTGCATAATTTCCGGTGCCGGTGGCGAACCACAGCAATGCGGAAATCATTACAATGCCCTGTATAACCCGCAGCGCAGAGAGCCTGAAATTACCGACGTTAAAAGCCGCTGCATCCAGAAAATCTTCAACACCATCCAGCCAACCGACGATCGAAAGCGCAACGAATATCCAGCCGAAAATTGCCACCATTTTTGCAATCGCTCGCGAACGAATAACATTGCTGGAAACAGCAATGATCAACCAGGCGGTTGCAAGGCTCAAGGCAACAGAAATCAGATAAGAGCGGCTGGTCCATGTGGTCGCCCGTAAAACGGTAAATGCAGACCAGGAAAGGATCATGAAAATGACCCATTCAAACCGTCGAAGCAGGGCCACCACCAACCGCATGGTGCCCATATTGACCTTTAACTTACGGGCATGAGCTTCGACCGGTGGTTCAATAAATTTAGAGAGAAACAGCGAGACAAGATAGATTGCAACAAGAATACCAAGTTGAATAAACGTCCAGGGCTGCAATAAAAAACTCACCCATGAGGAAATTGTTGCAACAATAGTCTCAAACATACTTGTCAGATCAAACTGCATTCAATCGCAACCCCGGTTGTATTCAGCTAGATTGGCAGTGTAGAATATTATTGCCAGTCTATCCAGCGCCCATGAAAATCGGCCCGGGCAAGGTAATATTCCTCACCTGAAGGCCAAAGTGTCAGGGAGAGTGCCGCCCCCGGTGATTTTCCATCCATTTCAAAGCGCAACCACGCAATTGGCGTATTGGCACTTGCCTTTGCGCCGGCATTTTGCATCAGTTCAACGCCGCGCTTTTGAACATCCTCGGGAAAATACTGCCAGGCTATGGTATGATAAACCACATGCACAGAACCCTCGTGAGAGCCTTTTAAGCGCATATCCAGCCAATCAATGGCATCCGATTGATCAACCTGCGTACCATTGGCAACCGCAATATCAATGGCCGCTTTTGTGCGGGCAATCCGCTCGCTCTGGTCCGGCCAGATATAGGACAATAGCCGCATTTGCATGTTATCATCGCTAACATTCAGCGGGGTTAAATCGCACCCTGCCCGAGCAACAATTTCAACCGGCTGTAACTTTGGAGTACCGCCCTTCCACTCAGGCGAAAGTCGAACCGAACTATTTTTATCACCCCAGCGTTGTCCGGCAATTTCAAAGTGGAATCGATCCCAGTTCAAATTAAGCCCGGCCGATGCCCCAAGCTCTGATAAGACCATTGGCAAACCGGTCAATCGGGCAATTTCTGAAAAGCCCGGCAATAGAATAGACGCGCGGCGCACCTCATTAGTTTGAGGCGCCGATTTCAACCGATCAAGAACAAAATCCGCATGCTCAACAAAGGCATCATTTATCACCCGCCACAGATCATCATCACTGATATTCTGGTGATTGGGTGGATAGATTTTAGCAAGCGACAGGCATAACCCTTCGATCACCAGCGCGTGCAACGCACCACAAACCCGCAAGGCCAGCGCATCACCGGTGCCACCGGAATCGCCCGGCCAATTTAGCACGATGTCACCCACCGGGTTCTCAACCCCCATCCGCTCAGCCATTAAATTGCACAATCGCGCCGTGAATGGAGAGCCAAGCGCATCGCAAGGTACCGCCTGCTGGCGAAACCCTTCTCGTACATTAAATTGTTGATTCATCGAAAGATTTTAGAGGAATCATCTCCGAAAATCAAACTGCTTCCATTAAAATATGGCAGATTTTAAGAGATGGCCAGCTCTAGTAAAATGCGGTCCGCCCTTTGAGGTTGGAATACATTGATGCGACCTGATCGCCATAACCGTTATAGATCAAGGTCGGCACCCGTTTGCCAGTATGCAAAACCCGCTCGGTTGCCTGACTCCAGCGCGGGTGATCATATTTCGGGTTCACATTGGCCCAAAAACCATATTCCGAACCATTCAGCGTTTCCCAGAAGCTTTTCGGCATTTTTTCCACGAAGCTGATTTTTACGATCGACTTAATTGACTTAAATCCATATTTCCAAGGCAGCGCCAACCGCAAAGGTGCGCCAAACTGTTTGGCTAATGGCTTGCCGTAAGCGCCGGTTACCATAAACGCCAAATCATTGGTCGCCTCTTCAATGCTCAAACATTCCGTATAGGCCCACGGATACCAGGCTTGCTTTTGACCAGAAGCCATTTTGGGGTTGTGAAAAGTTTCCATTTTAACAAATTTTGCACTCGAAAGCGGGTTGGCAAGTTTCACCAGCTCCTTCAAAGCAAATCCCGACCAGGGAATGGTCATCGACCATGCTTCCACACAACGATGGCGATAAAGCCGCTCTTCCAGTGGCATCTTGCGCACCAGATCATCAAAACCGATGGTCATTGGCTTTTCCACCATACCATCAATCAATACTTCCCACGGGCGGGTCTGAAGTTTTTGCGCGTTATTGTAAATTTGTTTGTGCGAACCAAACTCATAGAAATTATTATATTTCAGGTTCACATCTTCCGGGGTCAGATCACGATCGAGCGTAAAAGCCTCATTGCGCTTGGCCGGGTAAAGATCAGCGGTTGGATCAACTTCAGCATAAGCAGATGGCGACATAAATCCGCCAATACCCAACGACAATCCGCCTATTCCGGCAGCCTTCATCAGTTCACGACGGTTTAGAAACGCACCCTCTGGTGTGGTGAGGTTTTCACTCATATCCCAAATTTTGTTTTCTTTAATAAGCATGCGCAAGGCCTCCTCATGAATTCATCACCGGATATGTACCAAACAAAGGTTACCAAATAAAATGAACACTCACTCACAATGCCGTTATTGTCAGGTGAGTTTGAGCAAAATTTTTCATACACCCAGCGGCTCTGTTCTAAGGGCTCTCGTTAAGGAAGCTGAATTCTGTCTTGGTAAGTGAGCCAATCAGCAAAGCGCGTTTTGAGAGTTTCTTAACCAGTGAAATCAAGGTTGGCGAGGTCGCCGATGTCAAGTGGTTGAGAGGGTCACCATCATTGAACTTTGATGTATCGACAAGTGTGATACCCTGATCCTCCATTGCGGCAGATTGCGTTACCGAACCAACCCGCTTGCCACCACCGGCAATGAAACTGGAAAGTTTCAGCGCCTTATCATTGTCTGAAACGAAGACGAAGAATGGCTGAGGTAAAGGTCGAATAGACTTTATCTGCGCCAGAAACACTTGCTCATCAATATCCGGTGCAATCAAGAAAACACCTGCTAATTTGCTCTTTAGCGAATTGTTATTTCTAATCGAAATTTGCCGAAGCGTTTCCACCGCCAACTGACCACCCATTGAATGAGCAACCAGTATTACTTGCTCAACCGAACTGTTCGCCACATTTATCAGAAGTTTCTCCAAGCCGTCCCGTGCAGTCAATACACTGTCACGATCGTAGAGATACCCCAGAGCCTTTCCGGCAGAAGGCCATGAATAATGTATAGTTACCGCAGGTTTTTTTAAATCATTAGTCATTTGCACCAACCGATAAAGGCCTTCGGCAAAATTTGTGTTATACCCATGCACATAGACGATTGCATCGCGCTGCGAAATTGGCGTGTTGGCTACTTCCTTATTTATATTTGCAACGAATTCTGAAGGCCCCTTAAAGGTCTCAACGCCTGTGGTTACGAAATGCTTTTTCTGGTCGGCATGATGGGCTGGCCACTCAATTTTACCCGACTTATGACCAGGCGGCACACTGACCGAATATCTGGCAAATGACAGGTTCTGTGACCTTCCCGCGCTGAACCCTGTAACATCATTGGCTGGGCTGCGGCTGGTCGCAACAAAAATACGATGAGAAGCGATCGAAGGTGATGCAATCTCTGCGTCATCCAAAAAGGCAAGTTCCCCCCGCGAAGCGCACCCGGCCAACAAGACCAACCCTACCAGCCAAAATTTACAGGCAAACTGGGAAGCTGGAAATCGGGCAAATCGTATTGGCGGCAGTCTGAACAATCTAAATGGGCCTCAAAACTTCTACTTTTTTTCTTTGATTATCGAATGCAAAACCAAATTAAACATAGCACTATTTAAAGGATGAAAAGTGGTCGCGAAGATGGCCACATTGAAATTTCCAGCCGGAAAAATAATCTGGCACACAATATTCGTATGTTTACAACAACATCAATATTCAAAGAGCAAAAAAGGTGTGCCGGAACCAGGGGATGGCTCCGGCACGTTCGGCATGTGCAAGCACATACCTATGCCGGTAAAGCGTACGCCCATACGCTCAGTCATGGCTGCCCCGATCTTGCGATCCGACCATGCCGGCAATCATGTATTCGATGCGGCAGAACAGCACCCAGCCCAAAGACGCAGCTACACTTGCCAGGCTTGGGAGGATGCCTGTCAGTGCGCCGGGTCTTGGATCACAATTTCAAGCCGCATCAAATTGGCCCTAAAACGTGCATTTCACGCCAGAAGAGCAAATAATCAGCCGCTGGAAATTACAAATTTCTACCGCCTAAATACTAGGTTATTCGGAAGCCGCCTGACGGGAATCCATCAGTCAAACTTCGAGCTGGTTTGCATTCAGAGAATAACACGACCGGCAGCGTTTGTTCAGATCCATGCCTGAACACAAATGCAATATAACTGGAACAGCGTGAAATAAAAGGGTTTTTGCAAAAAAACGACTATTACGTAAACGTCATGTGAATTTTTTCACACATTCCTTTTTTGAAGGTTTCTTCCCTAACGTAAATTACATTTATTTATCAACTGGTTAAAAACAAATCATATACATAGATATGAATGTAAGTTTATGTTGTAGAAAAGGCCTATCAATCCGATTATTTTTCTTATAGCTGTGAACTGCTGCTATTTTGGCGCAACGATCAGTCAAATAAGTCACATTCTCCCAGTTGATTCGAATCTTTCAGGAAAAAAATGTCACGACGTTTGGCCAATACACTCTTGCTATTCGCAGGCATTATTTGGGGCATGGGTTTCATTGCCCAGCAAACCGCGATGGAAGATGTTGGTCCCATGCTGTTTATGACATTGCGCTTTTTACTGGCAACACTGGTTGTCATTCCCTTTGCCTTTTGGGAGCGCTCGAAAGACGCAACCTCAACCACTCCCCTTCCCCCGTTAAAAGCATCCATTAAGCAGGCAATACTGGTTGGCCTGCTGTTTTTCAGCACTATGGCCCTTCAACAGGTTGGCCTATTGGTAACCACGGTTACCAGCGCCGGTTTTTTGACCGGCCTTTACGTTATAATTGTACCCGTAATGGTTTTGATAATATTGCGCCAAAAACAGCACTGGGTCATTTGGCCGGGAGCCGTCACCGCAATGATCGGCATATATCTGTTGGGTGGTGAAGGTTTTTCCGGTCTCAATCAGGGTGATATTCTGGTAATAATCGGCGCATTCATTGGTGCTGGCCATATCGTATTGATGGGATATTCTGTCCAGAAGTATGGCCGACCTGTGCAAACGGCGGTAATCCAATTTGCCGTCGCCGGTATTGTTTCACTCATCGCGCATTTAATATTTGCTAATAATTCATTCACTGCTGCAATTGAACCAGCGGCAAATTTCAACATCATATTACAGGCAGCGCCGGAAATTCTATATGGCGGCATTTTTGCCGGCGGGCTGGCCTTCACCTTAATGGCAATTGGTCAGCGTTATACAAGCGAAGCCAATGCGGCCATACTATTGTCATCAGAAGCGCTGTTTGCCGCCCTGTTTGCAGCAATCCTGCTGGATGAACGATTGGATACAATCGGCTATATGGGCTGTTTCCTGATATTCGCAGCAATTCTAATGGTGCAACTATTACCAGGCCGCACCACCAACATACCAGCTAAATCCACTTAAAGCGCAGCAATTTAAAAGTTTTATTGTCTGGCCCGCCTCAAACACTTTCACTCACCCAACTGTGAGAAGGGTTTCATATTATTTCTCATAGTAATGATCTATGATCACGACAAAATATGTCTGCCAAGGCTTGCAAATACATCTTCCCAATTGTCATCCGGCCCGGCACGACCCATTTATCTCAACGGGAGACGTTGCAATGTTTAGCATTGGTTTAAAAATTCACACCGTATTGATCGCGGCCCTAATTACATTTTCTTTAGTAACAGCAGCACCTGCCATGGGAAATAGCAACAGCGGAAGCGCCACCGTTGTCACGCCAAAATGCAAAAAAGGCAAAATCTGGAGCAAGAAGCGCAAGAAATGCGTTATCATCAAGAAGAGCAGCCTAGTCGACGATGAGGACATTTATCAAACCGGCCGCGATCTGGCTATACGTGGGCGCTACAACGATGCAATTCAGGTTCTTTCTTTTGCCTATGATAAAAGCGATCCACGCATTTTGAACTATTTGGGCTACGCGCACCGCAAGGCTGGCCGCGTTGATGTGGGGATTGGCTATTATAAAGAAGCGCTGGAGGTCGACCCTGATTATACTCTGGTGCGCGAATATATGGGAGAAGCCTTTTTACAAAAGGGCGATCTTGCAAGTGCAAAACAACAGCTTGACGAGATAAAAAACCGGTGCGGCATTCAATGCGCAGAATATGCGATACTTGCAGATCAAATTTCCAAATTCAACAGCGATTAAGTTCCAATTGGCGCGCATTTTCACAAATATCACTCAAAGCCGGATCAAATTTCCATTCCTGCGTGCTTCAATTCCAAAATTATTCACCCTGTGCATTTTCCTGGCGTTTGCGCCAATTGCAGCAGCACAAGGCACCATCAAAAACGTAGATGTTGAAATTGTCCTGGCTGTCGATGCCTCCGGCAGTAT
Source organism: Rhizobiaceae bacterium (assembly GCA_026981655.1). Lineage (GTDB taxonomy): Bacteria > Pseudomonadota > Alphaproteobacteria > Rhizobiales > Rhizobiaceae > SZUA-100. The sequence goes on from JALSIJ010000225.1 coordinate 6,824, forward strand.
CAACAGAAATGAATTACAATTACAATTAAACGGAATTGCATCGGCCTTTCGCGATCCTTTGGTTCTCGATGCCATATCAAAAGGCGTCCACCAATCCATCGCTGTTGCAATGCTGATCTGGTCTGATGCGGGTTACCCAAAATATCCGACTGAGTGGTTTATTGTGAATTCGCCTCAATCGGCGGAACTGTTTGCAAAAAGGGTTGAGACCTTCAACAACCGCCACGGCGCATTGACCGCGATTGGCGGCGGTGGCACCGGGCTTGGCGACGGGCTGGCATTTGCACTGAATATGCTGGAAATTAACGAAATTACCGCCACTCGAAAAATCGTTGATGTATCGGGCGATGGGCCGGAAACCGCTCCCTGGAACAAGGGAGCAATAATCTTGCCAATCGCACGTTTTATCGCCCTTACCAACAAAACCATCGTCAATGGACTGGCAATCGAAACCGACGATGCAAATTTATCCAACTGGTATCGGCAAAACCTTATTTCGGGACCAGGCAGTTTTACCATAACCGCCTCAAGGTTCGAAGATTATGCCCGCGCCATACGCCTAAAGCTCATTCGGGAGTTTTCGCCTGTGGCAATAGGGTTTCAAGCACCTGATTACCCTGTGCCTGCCCAAACCATAATGGTCAAAAATTAAAAGTTATCAGCCAATTCTATTCGCAATCACCGCTGGCCTGCAAACGGGTTATCCTTGCGCCGCAAACATATACCTCAGTACCGGTTTTGGTTCGACACCAGGTGCAACGATTTTTATTTGGCTTATTGACTTTTCGCGGTGTCGCAACCTGTTTTTTTACAGGTTTTGGTTTAAAGCAAACGCCACGTGAAGAAAGACGCTCACCCTGGCGGCAGACTTTAGCAGCTTTCGGCGTATAGCACCGACCCTTTGAGGACAATTTTTGACCCGCCTTGCAGGTTTTAACAGTCTTCGGAGTGTAGCATACACCGGAAGACGATAGTTTTTGGCCCGGCTTGCAGGTTTTCGCAACGCATTGACCGCCTATATTGTCAAACTTCACACCGCATTCCAACGGGCAGACATTATCCGCACCGGCCTGAACACTGGCAAGCAAAGCAATATTTGGATACCCGGTTTCCACCGCCACCCCAGAATATTTTGAAAACCGTTTTGCCGCGTCGATGCTTTTTCGTCCCCACTGCCCATCTGGTCGGCCAGGCTCACACCCCATTCGAAACAGCTCGGTCTGTATGGCGCGTGAAAATTCTGGCCGCTCTTCAAATTGAACAGGTGGTTCCGGGCGCTGGGTTTGCCTGGTCTTTGTGTCGACAGATCCGCGCACCAATTCATCGCGCCGGTTTAACGCCAGCAATGCTTGTTCCGATCCTGGAAATTGCGCAATAAACCGGTCCAAAACGGTAATGTCCTTGGTTTCCGAAATCACTGCCCAGGTACGCGCCGCATCCGAATTGCCGGGTTTTGCGGGTTTCGCAGGCTTCTTCGCAGTCGGCTCATCTACGGTTGTCTCATCAGAAGTACCTTTTATAATACGAAAGGTAGGTTTTAACGGTTGCAACGGTGTTGTGACCTCCGCCTGCGCTGGGCTTAAAACAGCAAAATTCGCTTGCGCACCAAACGCAATCATGACACCGAAAAACAATAGGCGGATATAGAAATTAAGCAATTCAAACTCCAGTTAAGCCAACAACCGATGAAACCACCTCGTTCCTTTATCTGTCTATGACTTAATACACAATTCAATTAAACTTTTGCGGTAAACAGGCCAGCCTGTGCCTGATAGTCACATTCAAATTTTTATAATTCCATCACCATATTGAATGAACCAATGCCGCCGTTGTTGCCAATGATGAAATAAGTTCATCTTAGGCCATCAATGCTTGCATAAATCCTGTCTTGGGCATAACTTTCGCCCGCCTTGGAAGTTGCGATTACCGGCTTTCAAATATGCTGATCATAATTGGAGAATTCAAATGGCTTTCCTCGCTGACCTGTTGTCACGTGTTCAACCTTCCGCCACCATTGCCGTTGCTCAAAAGGCACGCGAACTAAAAGCTGGCGGCATGGATGTTATTGGCCTTGGGGCCGGTGAGCCAGATTTTGATACCCCGGACAATATCAAGCAAGCCGCCATAGAAGCGATCAACCGTGGAGAGACCAAATACACACCGGTTTCCGGCATTCCCGAACTACGCCAGGCGATTGCGGCAAAGTTCAAGCGCGAAAACCAGCTGAATTATGACCCCTCCCAGGTGATCGTCGGCACCGGCGGCAAACAGATATTGTTCAACGCTTTTATGGCAACCTTGAACAAGGGCGACGAGGTCATCATCCCAACGCCCTATTGGGTGAGCTACCCGGAAATGGTGGCCATTTGCGGCGGCACCGCGGTTTTTGTTGAGGCCACAATCGAGGACAATTTCAAACTGCAGCCAGAGCAGCTGGAGAAAGCCATTACCCCAAAAACTAAGTGGTTTATGTTCAACTCACCCTCCAACCCATCGGGCGCCGCCTATTCACGCGAAGAATTAAAAGCGCTTACAGACGTGTTGATGCGCCACCCGCATGTTTGGGTGTTAACCGATGATATGTATGAACATTTGGTCTATGGCGATTTTGAATTTACCACGCCTGCACAGGTTGAGCCCGGCCTATATGAGCGCACACTCACCATGAACGGCGTATCAAAAGCCTATGCGATGACCGGCTGGCGTATCGGCTATGCGGCAGGCCCGATTGAATTGATCAAGGCTATGGACATGATACAGGGCCAGCAGACCTCTGGCGCCTGTTCAATTGCCCAATGGGCCTCGGTTGAAGCCCTCAACGGCACCCAGGATTTCATCACCACGAGACGCGATGCGTTTGAAGAGCGCCGCGATCTGGTGGTTTCCATGCTCAATCAGGCCAGCGGCATTGAATGCCCCAAGCCGGAAGGTGCGTTTTACGTCTACCCTTCCTGCGCAAAACTAATCGGCAAATCGACACCGCAGGGCAAAGTGATTGAAAACGATGTGGATTTTATTACCGCACTATTGGAAAATGAAGGCGTAGCCGTTGTTCAGGGTTCCGCCTTTGGCCTTGGACCCAACTTCCGCATTTCCTATGCAACTTCAACTGAAGCGCTTAAGGACGCATGCGAGCGCATTCAAAGGTTTTGTGGTAGTTTGAAATAGGATATTTAGAGCTCTCCGAATGGCGAGCAAACTGCGAGCCGGGCGAACAGCCCGCACCGTCGTAGGCCTTACCCGGATTTTATCCGGGTAAGTATTGCCGTGAGACAATAAGTGCCCGTGAAAGACTAACCTCTCCCCTTGCGGGAGAGGGATACGAAGACCCGGTGAAGCAAAGAGCTGAACCAATGGTCGAAGTTGGGTGAGGGGTGCATAAGCTCAATACCCCTCATCCGACCATCGCTACGCGTTGCCCACCTTCTCCCTCAAGGGGAGAAGAAGACAAACAATTAAAAACAACACATATTGATTT
>JALSIJ010000226.1 GCA_026981655.1 Rhizobiaceae bacterium
CTCTGCACGCTTTACCGGCGGTAATTTTGTTCTGCCGCTATCCGCAAGACGCGGCATTCCCATTGTTACGGTCAACGCTAAAAGTGCTGATCTAAAATTATACCGGATTGGCGAGCGCGCGCTTTCATCTCTCATCGGTCGATCAAAATTCCTGCGCCAACTGGAAAGTTACCAGATCAACTATCTAATGAACTCTTTGGGCGAGCCGGTCTGGAACGGCAAGGTTGAAATAAAACCTGACCTTAACAGAGAAGTCACCACCAGCATTCCAATTGACGAAGCACTGCCAAACCGCAAACCGGGCGTATATTTGCTCACCGGTGAAGCCAGCCAGGATGGTAAAGGCAACCGCGCCGATATTGCATCCCAATGGTTTGTCATTTCAGATATTGGGCTGACCACCTTCAGCGGCAACGGAAATATGCGCGTTATCACCCGCTCGCTTTCAACCGCTACACCATTGGCCAATGTGGATCTCACACTGATCGCCGTGAACAATGAAATTTTGGGCACCGCAAAAACCAATGATCAGGGCGAAGCGGTTTTTGATGCAGGCCTTATTCGCGGCAAGAACGGGCTGGCACCGGCGGCCATTACCGCCAAACGATCCGCCGAAGATTTTGTATTTCTCGACATTTCCCGCCCCGGATTTGACTTTACCGACCGTGGCGTAAAAGGCCGGGCCGCCCCTGCGGGCGTTGACGTTTATGCATGGACCGAGCGTGGCATATACCGCACCGGAGAGACCGTGCATGTGGCCGCATTGGCCCGCGATGCATCGGCTAAAGCCATTGAAAACCTGCCACTGACATTCGTGTTCAGGCGCCCGGATGGTGTGGAAGAACGCCGTATTGTCAACAAGGGCGAAGCGCTTGGCGGCTACGGCGTAGAATTACCGCTGACCAGCAATGCCAAACGTGGCACCTGGCAATTGCAAGTCTATACCGACCCGAAAAAAAGCCCGGTTGCCGAGCAAAGGTTTCTGGTCGAGGACTTCTTGCCCGAGCGTACCGATTTTGAAATATTCCCGCCACAGGAAGCCCTGTCCGTTGGCCTGCCCAAAAGCGTAAAAGTCAAAGGCCGCTATCTTTATGGCGCACCCGCGCAAGGTCTAACTCTCAATGGCGAGATGATTATCCGTACAATACGTCAGCGTGACGGCTACAAGGGCTATTTATTTGGCCTTGCCTCTGAAAAGCAAAGCTCATCGCAGCGCATTTCGGTCAATAACATTCCTCCGCTCAATTCAGATGGCGAAACCGTATTTAATGTGGTTTTAAAAAACACCTATGCGACCACCCGCCTGCAGTCGGCCAATCTGATTTTACGCATGCGCGAGGGCAGCGGCCGCGCGATCGAAAGAAAAGTATCGCTCGATGTAATTCCGCAGAATACCATGATCGGCATACGTTCAGATTTTGAAGATGGCCAAACGTCCGAAAATTCTACAGCCGGGTTTAACATAATTGCAGTTGATCCAGCGGGCAGGAAAACCACCCTAACAAACGCTCGATGGGCGCTGATTAAAATTCGCCGCGATTTTCAATGGTATCGCAATGGTTCCTCCTGGCGCTATGAGTCCTTTGATCAGGAAACCAAAGTTGCGGATGGCTCAATCAATATAACAACAGAAAACCCTGCAAACCTTCAATTGCCGGTAAAATGGGGCCATTATCGCCTTGAGATTTCCGTTGATGGACAAGATACACTCACATCCAGCGTGGAATTTAATGCGGGATGGTATGTGGAAGCAAAATCCACCCAGACACCGGATGGTTTGGAAATCGCTCTGGATAAATCCAGCTACAAAGCCGGGGAGATTGCGAAACTGAAAATCTCGCCACGCTTTGCCGGCGAACTGCTGCTTGCCATCGGCACCGACACGATTGTCAAAACCATGTCTGTTACCGTGCCCAAAGAAGGCACTACAATAGACATTCCGGTTGAGAAAGATTGGGGCGCTGGCGCCTATATGCTGGCAACGCTTTACCGCCCTGGCAATGTGGGAAAATCGCGTCTGCCGATGCGCTCCATCGGGGTTAAATGGCTTTCGCTTGATCCTGAAACACGCGCTTTGTCGGTTTCGCTCGACTTGCCAAAACTTTCAAAACCCAATGCACCCTTTACAATTCCGGTTGAAGTTGCGGGCCTTGCCCCCGGCGAAGAGGCCTGGATTGCAGTTGCCGCTGTTGATGTGGGCATTCTCAATTTAACCAATTACAAAACCCCCGATCCGGTCACCCGTTATTTTGGTCAACGGCAATTGGGCATATCCATGCGTGATATTTATGGACGGCTGATCAACGGCTATCTGGGGTCAACCGGCAGACTTCGTACCGGTGGCGATGGCGCTGATGGCATGAGTGCCAATGGCAGCCCGCCAACCGAAAAACTGGTCGCATTTTTCAAAGGGCCAGTAAGACTGGATGAAAGCGGCAAAGCCAATATCACCTTCGATATTCCACAGTTCAACGGCTCTGTTCGCGTTATGGCAACCGCCTGGACTATAAATGGTGTTGGTTCGTCCGAGGGTGAAGCGATAATCCGCGACCCGATGGTGATCACCGCCAGCCTACCAAAGTTCATGGCTCCGGGCGATCAGGCGCGATTGCTGATCGAAATCGCCAATACGGACGCCCCTTCCGGCACCTATTCGCTTGGGCTTGAATCCAGCGACAATCTAAGTTTGGCAAGCGAAGGACTGGTGCAAGCGCTTGATTTGCCATCTGGCAAACGAACCAGCCTGTCTATTCCGGTATCCGCCAAAAACACCGGCGAAGGATGGGCAAGGATCAGCCTTACCCATGAGAACGGCTTTGCTGTTCAGCATGCCATTGTCATGAAGGTGCGATCCGGACTGTTGCCGATCACTCAAAAGCTTAGCGTCATGCTTCGCCCCAACGGTGGCAGTCTGCAGGTCGATAAAAACCTGCTCGCCGGTTCCAATCTTGATGGCGCGAAAATCAATGTCAGCGTCACCCGTCCATCAGCCATTGATGTACCCTCTCTGTTGCTACAGTTAAACCGCTATCCATTTGGCTGCGCCGAACAGACCACCAGCAAGGCGCTGCCGCTTCTTTATGCGAGCGAGTTTAAGGGGGGCATTCCGGGGCTCGATGAGGTGTTGATAAAACAGCGCGTGCAAAAAGCCATCAATAAGGTCCTGTCCTATCAATCCAGCAGCGGCGGCTTCAGCCTCTGGGGCAGAAATTCAGACGATCTTTGGCTAAGCGCCTATGTCAGCGATTTCCTCACCCGTGCAGTTGAAAAAGGCTATGATGTACCAGCTGAACCAATGAAACAGGCATTAAACAGCCTGCAAAATGTGCTGGCCTATCAAAATGACCTGAAAAAGAACAGCGGCGCAATTGCCTATGCGCTCTATGTTCTTGCCCGCAACAACCAGGCTTCAGCCGGCGATTTACGCTATTATGCCGATACTCAATTGGCGCTGTTCTCATCGCCAATTGCGCGCGCGCAACTGGCTGCAAGCATAGCGCTTTACGGAGATCATGAACGGGCAAATCGTACATTTGGCGCGGCGTTCTCATTAGCCCAAACCAAATGGCAGCCCAATAGCAAGCGCTATGTCTATGGCTCGACCCTTCGCGATGCGGCCGCCATGTTGGCATTGGCATCAGAATCAAAGCCTGAACCCTCCAATGTGAACGGCATGCGCCAATTGGTATCGAAGATCAAGCAAGCCGACAGATATACCAATACCCAGGAACAGGCCTGGCTGATATTGGCAGCCCGCGCCGGGCTAAAGCTTGATGATGCCATAACATTGGAAGTTAACGGGCAATCTCATCAGGGCGCCTTTAGCCGCCGGATTGAAGGTTCAAACTTAACACTTCAACCGCTTCGGGTTTCCAACACATCAGGCCAGGAATTGCAGGCAAATGTGACCACGATTGCAGTGCCAGAGCAGCCGCTTCCAGCCGGCGGCAATGGGTTTGAAATTTCGCGTACCTATTATCGGCTCGATGGCAGCGAGGCTAATGTCAGCGAAGTTAGCCAAAACGAACGATTTATCGTGGTGATCAAGGCAAAGCAATTACAGGATGTTGCATCCCGCATCATCATCACCGACCTTTTGCCTGCCGGATTTGAAATCGACAATCCGCGGATTGTCAGCAGCGCTGATTTGAAAAACTTCAAATGGCTATCGCCGACGACAACCGCCCATTCAGATTTTCGTTCAGATCGGTTTATTGCAGCGTTTAACCGCACCAAACGGGGCAAATCAGACTTCACGGTCGCCTATCAGGTTCGTGCGGTCACACCGGGCATCTATACGCATCCGGCCGTAACGATTGAAGATATGTATCGGCCTGAAAATTCGGCCCGTAGTGCTACCGGCTGGATGCAGGTCAAGGCACCCGAATAGAACAAAGAGGCGTTGATGCGCATTTCACCGGCCCTTTTGGTTAAGACCATACTGGTTGCTGCCCTATCCGCAGCAGCCGGTGCGGGTTTACTGGCGGCCGGGTTCTTTGCGTTTGATCATTATAATCCACCAGCGCTTCCGGGCAATGCCGAGCTTTCAAAAGAGGTACTGGATACGGATGGCAAACTGCTTCGCGCATTTGCAACACGTGCGGGCCGTTGGCGGCTTGAAACCAGCGCAAGCGATGTGGACGCAGAATATATCAAACTGCTGATCGCCTATGAGGACCAGCGCTTTTGGAGCCACCACGGCATCGACCCGCGCGCCATGTTGCGGGCAACCATTCAGCTTATCACCAATGGGCGCATTATATCCGGTGGCTCAACCATTACCATGCAATTGGCACGGCTTTTAGAACCGCGCAAAAACCGCTCGCTTTCGTCTAAAATTTTCCAGATGGCCCGCGCCATACAGCTTGAAATGCGCCTAAGCAAGAATGAAATTCTCAACCACTATCTGATGCTGGCCCCCTATGGCGGCAATCTTGAGGGCGTGCGCGCCGCATCACTTGCCTATTTTGGTAAAGAGCCAAAGGGCTTGAGCCTTGCTCAGTCAGCGCTGTTGGTGGCGCTTCCCCAATCACCGGAAAGGCGCAGGCCAGATCGAAATACTGCACGCGCCCAAAAGGCCCGGGACACGGTTTTAATGCGTGCCGCAAACTCCGGCGTCATCGCAGTGGGAGAAATTGAGAGAGCGACAAGAACACAGGTTTCAAACACCCGCCACGCCCTGCCTCGGTTTGCCGCCCATCTGGCCGACGCTCTGGTCAAGAAAGAACCGGATGCACAACGCCACCGCGTTACCTTAAAGCGCAGATTGCAGCGCCGAATGGAAAAAGTTGTAAAAAACGCCGCCCGACGCTTAAACAAAAATGTCTCCATTGCGCTTGTATTGGTCGAGGCGCAAACCGGTAAAATTCTGGCAGAGGTCGGCTCTCCTGATTATCTGGATGCCAACCGCGCCGGCTGGGTGGATATGACAAAGGCGCTTCGTTCACCCGGCTCAACCCTAAAACCCTTTATCTATGGTCTGGGGTTTGCCGAAGGGTTGATCAAACCTGAAACCCTGATCAACGATGCGCCGGTCAATTTTGCCGGATACCGCCCGGAAAATTTTGACATGCAATATCAGGGCGAAGTCTCGATCAAGCGCGCCTTGCAATTATCGCTCAATGTTCCAGCTGTTTTGGTTTTGGAAGCCGTTGGCCCGGCCCGGCTGATGTCGAAATTCAGCCAAGCTGGTATTAAAGCGGTTCTCCCCCCTTCGGATCAACCGGGACTTTCCATTGGTCTTGGTGGCATGGGTATTTCGTTGAAGGGTTTAACCCAGGCCTATACGGCCCTGGCTAATGGCGGGCGCTCGTCAATTCTGCATAGCGACCCCGACAAAACATCGAAAAGTTCCAGCCAGTTATTGCAACCGGTCGCCGCATGGCACGTGACAGATATTCTTTCCGGCACCCCGCCACCAAGTGGTTCAGGCGCATCCGGTATCGCCTATAAAACCGGCACCAGCTATGGCTACCGCGATGCATGGTCGGTGGGCTATGATGGCCGCTATGTGCTGGGTGTTTGGGTTGGTCGCGCCGACAATGGCCCGGTTCCAGGCATTACCGGGCGAAGGTCTGCCGCCCCGATATTATTTGAAGCATTTGCCAAAACCGGCTTTGAAAAAACGCCGTTCAAACAAGCCCCTGCCGGTGCATTACGTCTTGAAAACGCTGAACTGCCGATAACCTTACAGCACTTTGGCAAGAATTTTCGCACCGCATCAAAAGTTGCCGGTATTGGCATTGTACCAGAATTACCGCCCGAATTTATTTTCCCCCCGGCAACCGCAAGGGTGGAACTTGAACGCGGCCCATCGGGCGCCATATCGCCGCTGGTAATGAAGTTGCAAAATGGCCGCCCACCCTTTCGCTGGTTGGCCAATGGCAAAATATTGCCAGGCCGTTCTCACAAACGTGTTGCTTTGTGGAAGCCCGATGGCAGCGGCTTTTCAACCCTCACCGTTATTGATGCCGGTGGCCGCGCCGCCAGTGTTGAGGTTTTCATCGAACTTGCACAAAACTAATCTGGGATAAAAATGACTGATAACAATGATTCAATTACACAGGTAAAAAGCCTTGATCTTTGGAAAAACCTCAACAGTTGCGAACCGCTAACCGGCGGCCTCACCAATCATAATTTCCTGGTGAAAGACCAGACCGGGCAATATGTTGTCCGGCTTGGCGATGATATAATTGAGCATCACGTCATGCGATTTAACGAACTAGCCGCAAGCAAAGCCGCAAATCTTGCCGGTATCTCACCAAACATCGTACACTCAGAACCCGGTATAATGGTGATGGATTTCGTTCCCTCGCACACGCTTTCCCCCGAAGATACAAGAAGCCAGAACTATCTGGACAGAATTGTACCGCTGATTAAAACCTGCCACCTGGAAATTCCGAAATATCTTCGCGGTCCTTCTTTGTTGTTTTGGGTATTTCAAATCATTAGAGACTATGCCTGGACATTGCGTGATGGTAAAAGCACCCATAGTCCTATTTTGCCAGAACTGGAAGAAAAGTCCGGTAAACTTGAAATTGCATCGGGTCCGCATGAATTTGTCTTTGGACACAACGATCTAATCGCCGCCAACATCCTTGATGATGGGAAAAAATTATGGCTGATCGATTGGGACTATGCGGGATTTAATTCACCATTATTCGATTTAGGTGGCCTTGCATCCAACAATGAATTTAATCCAGCGCAAGAAAAATATTTGCTTGAAGCCTATTTCGAAAAACCATTAAATGACCAATTGTGGCGGCGCTATCAGGCGATGAAGTGTGCATCTTTATTGCGCGAAGCCATGTGGAGCATGGTATCGGAAATTCATTCAAAAATCGATTATGATTTTGCTCCATACACGCAAGAGAACCTGGCACGCTTTGAGCGCGCCTATGATGAATTTCGCCAAACCTGAGATTGACCGAGCGGTAACAATGGCGTGAGTATCCCGCCTGTTGTATTGCCTGTTAATTAGGCTTCGGTTTTACTACCTTAAATAATTCAAAAAGGTGCGAAATGCTGGACAGACGACAAATTCTCAACAAGTCACTAACAATAGCCCTTGTCGGCGGAATGGGGTTTGTCAGTTTTTCCAGCAACCGGGCGGCGGCAAAATTGCAAGCGCTTGAGGGCATTCATCATCAGGACTGGTTCCAGGAAACAAGTTTTGATCTGCAAAAAGATCTGGTGAACGCTAAAAAAGCCAATAAAAATCTGGTCTTGCTCTGGGAGCAAATTGGCTGTGTTTACTGCGCAAAAATGCATGAAAATGTGTTCACCCGGCCAGATATAGTTAAATTGATTACCGATAATTTCCATGTGGTGCAGATGGATATGCGGGGCAATCGCAAATTTATCGGATTGGATGGGCGGGAGGCAACGGAGTCTAAAATTGCCAACGCCATGATCGTCAACGCCACACCAACCACCATGTTTTTGGACCATGAGGGCGACATAACCTTCCGCGCCCCCGGCTATGTGAAGCCCAAGTTTTTCAAAGCGATATATCAATATGTTATTGAAAAGGCTTATGAGGATCAGACCATTTTTGAATGGCTGAAAACGCACAAGTTTAGCTAATTTCTATTTTCCAATTTGTGTGCCAAGCACTGCCAGCGATGAGCGCTTTGCCCCTTCTGCGAAAATGACTAAGGCAGTTTCTGCGAACAATGCAAAATAATCTGGAGTGATCAGGCGGATAATGCTGCTGTTTTTTTTGCAAATGCCTTCAAAACATTACCTGCCTAAAACCTTCTCCACACCGGGCGTCAATATAGTGTTTTTACAGGCTTCGATATAAGCACGCGCCTCATCCGGGTCCATGGTAATTGCCGAACGAACTGCAGTTCCAATAATACCGGTAAACAGCCTTCCTAACCTGAGGCTTTCGTCAGCAGGCATTTCAGGCATAACCCGGCCGATTGCTGTATTGATCGTTTCTGCGTGAAACTCCATATCTTTGGCATCCAATTCCTGCAATCTTTTGTCCGATTGAGTTGCTTGCCAAATCGCCTGCCCCTCTGGAACAGAGATAAAGTAATCAAAATAACTTTGCACCATTAAGTGCATGGCTGGAAGCAAATCTGCAGGCACTTCAACTTTCGCAAACACCTCCTCGACGCAAACGCGTCCTTCCGCATTGTACCGTTCCGCCAGCGTTGCAATAATCGCCGCCTTGTCTGGAAAATATTGATAAAGCGAAGCGATTGAAATATCTGCCTTTTTAGCAATTTCACTCATTGCAACAGCATCAATTCCCTGCCCTACAATAAGATCAACCGCAACTTCCAGAATGCGCTCAAAACGCACGCGACTACGCGCTTGCACCGGCACTTTGCGTGGTAAAATTGAAGCCACTAATGGTTCCGCATTTTCCAAAAATATCACTCCAGATAATTTTCCTGCTTGACAATGGCATAAAGGTGAGTATATGTCACGTTTATAAATGTAAGTATCCCTCACATTTTAAAAATCAATGAATGTTAAAGGAAATGTCATGGCAAAACACATATTCATCTGGGTCGCCCATCCTGCAAAAGACAGCTTCTGCAACGGTTTGGCTAACACCTATCAAAAGGCGGCAGAATTAAATGGCGCGGAAATTCGCCGTCAAAATCTCGCAGAGATGTCGTTCGATATAGGCGAATATGAAGGATATAATGGCAAACTTCCGCCGCTCGAAGCAGATCTCGTAACCTGGCAGGAAAACATCACCTGGGCCAACCATCTGCTCATCGTTCATCCCTATTGGTGGGGTGCAATGCCGGCCAAGGCGAAGGCCGTATTTGACCGCGCGCTAACACCGGACTTCGGGTTTAAATATCATAAAAAAGGCATGGGCTGGGACAAGCTGCTTAAAGGCAGAACGGCGGATGCGATCGTTACATCCGACACGCCGCCGCTGATCGACACACTGATCTACAGAAAGCCTGGCCGAAACGTCATCAAAAATCAGGTTTTGGGCTTTTGCGGTATTAAAACCAAAAACATCCTGCAATTCGGCAGTGTCAAAATGGCCAATAAAAAGAAAATCAATGGATGGATTAGCCAGACGGCAAAACTCGGCACCAAAGCGGCTGCATAAAACAACCATCGCAACAATCACACCCTTGTCGTCAGGAACGCATAATGTCTCCAATCTGGATGATCGTCACCAGCGCCAGCGCTGTAGTAATTTGTGGCCTCGTAGCCGGCGTATTTCTCGCATTTTCTGATTTTGTCATGAAATCATTCTCCGCCAGCACGCCCGTTGCAGGCATGGAATGCATGCAGGTTATCAACCGCAAGGTCTATCGCTCTCTATTTTTGCCAATGTTGCTTGGCATGGCGGCGGCATCACTTGCATTGATCGCATTCGGATTGCTCAACCCGCAAGTCTCCGGATCGAGTTGGATTATCTCGGCAGGCATGACCTATATTATCGGCGTATTCATCGTCACTATGGTGTTCAATGTACCAATGAATAATAGGCTGGAAACCCTGGAACCAAACACCAAGCAGGCTTCAATTTATTGGCCCGAATATACCCGCAACTGGACTAGGTGGAACCTTGTACGCACCCTCGCCTCAACCGCAGCGATGATATTGTTTTTGATTGCGACCATTCAATTAGCGGCTAATTGATCCAACCCTATCCCACCAACTGGCGATACATCAGCGGCAGGGCGCGGGTGAGATCATTCGGGTGGCCGGCAATCGCAAAAGCGTTTTGCCCAAAGATATGAGGAAAATAGCTTTGCGCCTTTTTATCAATCGTAATACCGAAAACCGCCATGCCCGCTT
>JALSIJ010000227.1 GCA_026981655.1 Rhizobiaceae bacterium
GCGATCAGGGAAAGGCAGGTGATCAGGATTATCGCCACCGCTAAATACCGAGCAATTCGTTGCTGGTCATCACCCGGTGCAGGGCGATGATGCTGTTGAGTGGATACTCGACACGGGCCTTAGGGTTGTGCTGTTCTGTCACAAGATTACCGTTGGTTTTGCCCTTGTAGCGCTTGATGAAGGCGTGAATTTCGCCCATTTGCTGCTGCTGAATGATGATCGTATCGCCGGGTTTCGGCACCACATTCGGCTGGATGAAAATAATATCATTTTCAAAATATTGCGGCTCCATCGAATGGCCGCGCACCCTGAGCGCATAGGCGTTTTTGACGTTTTTCACCCCATGTGGGCAATGCGCATATTCCAGCGCGGTTTCGTGAATGATGTTTTCGCCGATCAGTGATCCGGCGGCAAAACCCATCAGCGGAATTTGCGGCGCTTCAGGCGCTTCGCCTTCGCCGGTCAACAGCCATGCTTCGGAAACGCGAAACGCTTTGGCGTATTTTCCGGCGGCGCGCACGATGCCGCGTAATCCATTTTCATGGTGGTTGTAGGTTGGGTATTTCCAGCCAAAATATTCACAGGCAGCAATCCCGGTCGAAAAACCGCGCGCAATGCGGGCTTTCTCTAATCTTTTGGCCGGTTCTGGTCGATCATCAAACTTCATGAAATCCATTATGTATTTTTTTTATCTCCATTTCGCCTTGACAAAATATATTCGTTACGCATATTTAGTGCATGGAAAATTCTGATATTGATATTGTTGCCATTCGAGAGGCGCGGTGTTTGACGCAAAAAGACATCGCGGCAAGATTCGGTGTTTCGCAAGCGACCGTTTGCCGGTGGGAGAATGGCGGTCCGCTCCCATTATTGGCGTTGCGCGAATATGAGCGCCTGGCCGGTAAACTTGCCGGAATATCTGCCAATGACAACCGCCGCGACGGCGGATTGAACACTTCCGGGGGTTCCGGGGACGGGAGCACAGCGAGCAACGGCGGATTGAATAAAACCGCGCAAGATTTGCCCCCCTCCGTGGCAGGGCAAGCGGCACATAAGCCGTGCCAGCCCGTGAACGGGCGCAAGGGCGGATGCCCGAGCGAAAACCAAACAGGCGCGGTGAAAGCATGATCTCTGATCCTTTAAATACAAAAACCCAGCCGGTTCTATTCGTCCTGCGCGATGGGGTTCTGGGTCCATTTCTTCATATGTCCGGCGGTCAAATGACCTTTGACCGGGCCTATGCCTGGGAAGGTCGTGCCGACCAGCTTGCTGTGATGGCCAAAAAATTCCCGAAACTACAAAGTCAAAAGGTGAAATCATGATTTTTTTCCTCGCACTTGTTTACGGACTTTCGGTCGGTTCATTGATCGGGCTTGTTCTGATGCTGGTCTCACATTACCGGACCAGCTCGTAATGCTAATTTCTCCCTGCCTGAAAGAATATCGCCTCATTGCCTGTCCATCCGGTCTGGCATCGGTTCGTGGCGGTCAATTCCTTCGGGTTAACTTCACCGGCAAGGGCCTTGCGGCGCTTAACAACCTTGCCGGTGCTTTTATTCGGCGGCATCCCTCCCGGCCTCCATGTCTCACCCGCCGCCGGTTTGATGCGTTGGTGGCGGGTGAGGCAAAAGTAATCAATTACCCCGGATGGGTCATGGAAGCGGTAAAAAATCCTTTCCTGCTGCTGTTTTTAAAATAGCAAAGGAAAAAAAGTATGACCTACCCGAAAAACAGGAGATCATCCCAAATGAATAATGTTGAGGTTGCAGGGAATTATGCCCGCACCATGATCGGGCGCGAAATGCGCGGACCGAATGATCTAGGCCCGGCGATGAACCGGCTTGAGCAAAAATACGGGTTGCCATTTTGGTCGCTCGACCATCTGCGCAAGGGCAAAGCCAAGACGGTTGAATCCGGTTTGTTCCAGCGCATTCGCAGCGCCTATTTTGCCCATTGTGAGCGGCAGATCAAGGTGCTTCAGCACGAAATGAGAATTGAAAAGGTCGTTGGTCATGACGTTGATGAAAATCTATTGGCTGAGGCTGAAGCGCTGCTGGCAAAAATTGCAGCACAAAAAAAGGTATAAATGATGGGAATTGGAGCCTCAAATCCAAAGCCGGACGGTTTGAAACGTCCAGCGCCGCCACCAGCGCCGCCACCAGGTCCGCCTGCGCGATTTATTACCGAGGGCGTGCGTATTCACACACATGAGGAAAATATTGAAATTCAAAATGGCGGGGGTTCCGGGGAAGCTGGCAACGCCAGCGACGGTGATGCGCCTGAAAAATATCAACAAGAGGATATGGCATGAGTGAAAAGTCACTATATACCGGCTCGACATGGAACCTGCTGCGGCCCGATGCTGACACGATATTCATGCGCGACATCGTGACTGCGCTGGCCCGTATCAACCGCTATGACGGTCATTCGCGGGTTGAGGTGTCGGTTCTGTGGCATTCATTGCTGGTCGAAAAAATCGCCGTTGGTCGTGCAAAACCCTATGCGCTTTTGCACGATGTGCATGAGGCTTATCTGGGTGATATGACCACGCCGGTAAAGCGGGCAATGGCGGCACTATTACCCGCCGGGCAATTTAATGCCGCATGGGGAAAGCTGACCCATACGCATGATGAGGCGATATGGCAGGCCTTTGGTATCCCGGTTCCGAGTAGTGAAATTCTATCCGAGGTCCGCCGCGCCGATGTTTTGGCGCTTTCCACCGAGCGGGCGCATTTCTTGCCTCAATCAAATTGCGATTGGGGAGAATTGCCGGAGCCTTTAACCGAACGGTTTTTAGACAATCTGCCAACCCTTGCGGATGGTAACAGCGCGCGTTTGGCTTTTCGTCGGCGGGCACGGCTGCTTTGCCCGAAAACGCCGCATGACATTCAGCCGCGATAGATTGAAAAAAGGAGAAGAAAATGAATGAAGAACTGAGCAATGAGGCGACTGAACAGGCTTTTGCCGAGGCGGCGGCAGGCTTGCGCGATATGGCCAATAGGGCTGTTGAAGCGCAATCAGACGATGCGCCACGCGATAAAGCGCCACCGCGTATGAATAACGATGAGTTGCGCGGATCGGCGCTGGCTGAATTGCGCGGTCTTAACATAGACCGCGAAAAAGTGTTCACGTCATTGGAAAAAATCCGTGCTGAATTTTTAGCTGAAACGAAAACCGGGGCGGCGGTATTGGCTGAATTGGCGGAACGAGAAAAAATGTTGCAGGCACTGCTTGCGGCATGTGATCCGGTGACCGCTTTTTCATCTGGTGGGGTTGAAAAATGCACCTCGCGCGGCGGAAAAAACAATAGCAGGAGGCCTGCAAATGATGTGTCCGACTTGTAACCAGCCTATGCCAGACGAGGCGATAAGTTTCAAGGCTTTGCTTTTGATTGTTCCCTCCGGCGCAAAGCATATGATTTTGAAAAGCCTGATTGATAATTTTCCGGACCCGGTTTTGACGAGAAACCTAGTGTCTGTTGTTTATGGACATCGCCGCGATGGCGGGCCGACTTCTGCCGATAATCAGATCAGGATTAGTGTTTTTCAGCTACGTCAGAGGCTCGAATTAACCGGATGGGATATTTCGAACAGCTATTCCAGTGGTGGCAATGGCGGTTATCGTTTGGTTTTGAATACGGCTGGGGGCGGAAGGATTTGAACCCTCATCCGGTATGGCGACCGCCACATGACGAAAAATAAGAAATAGCAAAATGATTAAATTCACATCAAAACAGTTCTGGGAAAAATACGGTGCCGATGGCATCGAGGCCGATTGCAGTGACGTGACTATCATCGTAACGAAAGGAAGCGAATGCCGGACATACCTCATGCACGGCTCAAAATACGGGTCGATAATTATTGAAGGCCCCGGCAACGGCAATGCATGGCGTAAAGGCCCCGGCAATGGATTTGCATGGCGCGAAGGCTCAGGCCAGGGGAATGCATATCGCAATGGCTCTGGTGATGGCGATGCATGGCGGTACGGATCGGGTGATGGCAATGCATGGCGGTACGGTTCAGGTAAGGGAGATGCATATCGCAATGGCTCCGGCAAGGGCAATGCATATCGTAAAGGCTCCGGCAAGGGGAATGCATATCGTAAAGACTCAGGCAATGGCTTTGCATGGCGCAATGGCCCCGGCAAGGGTCACGCGCGGCGGTTGAGTAAGGCCGGGGGTAAAACATGATTTACCCCTTGGGTAATGGCCGTTTGCTGGTTCAGGATTTTCGCTATTCCCGCAATGCTAATGGGGGGCTTCAGACAGATGTTTTTTATACATGGATAGACCTCTCCGGTCGCGAGCAATTCGCCAGTTGCCGGTATCAGGGGATTTTTACCCAGGACGCACTGGCGTGTGATGCCGCGCGGATTGGGCATAAGATAATAATGGCGGGGGTTCCGTGGAAGGGTTCGCAGAACCCGACGGCGGATTGAATAGAGGCGGGGGTTCCGGGGAAGGCTCCAGCGGAGCCGACGGCGGATTGAATAAAGGCGGGGGTTCTTCAAGCGAGCGCACGTGTTTACGCGCAAGCGAGCGGTAGAAACAAAGCGGAGATTGGCAATGATTTTAAAAATCTATCTGGATGAGCCAACCGAACGGCGGTTGAAAATAATCCGTGAAGAAATGGCAACGCCGATTGATGACCTGGTTGCGCGCGCGGTGGCTGAACAGGCGCTGGATTATTTCCGCGACCGCCGCGATGACCCGGCGCAATTGGTGGAGGCGGAATGAATGGGCGATGATTTAAATCGGAAAGTATTTCTGGACGGGAAGGTAACGCTTTGGCATGGCGATTGTCGTGAGGTCTTAAAAGATTTTGCTGACAATTCAATCGATAGTGTTGTCTGTGACCCGCCTTACGCGCTGGTTTCGATTAACAGAAGGTTTTCTGCTGAAAATGCTGCGAAAGTAAAGATTCCTGCGGGAGGCACTGGTGCCTATGCCCGCGCATCGTCAGGTTTTATGGGGCAAAAATGGGACACAGGTGAGACCGCTTTTGCCGTTGGGTTTTGGCAAGAAGTTTTCCGTGTATTAAAGCCTGGCGGTCATGTTTTAGCCTTTGCAGCGACAAAAACATATCATCGGCTGGCTTGCGCGATTGAGGATGCTGGCTTTGAAATTCGCGATCAAATCGGCTGGGTGTATGGTTGCGGTTTTCCCAAATCGCTGAATATTTCAAAATATATAGACAAGAAGGCGAGGCTTTTTCCCGCGCGGGCCGGTGGAAAAGTAAATAGTGAATTTAGGATTTTTCCCTACAAACATAAAAACGCAGACAAGGTGGATCCAATCCATGTGGACGCAAAAAAATGGCATGGCTGGGGTACGGCTTTAAAGCCCGCATGGGAACCTATTTGCGTGGCGCGAAAGCCTATTGAAACAAGCAATGCTGACAATGTTTTGAAATATGGCGTTGGAGCGCTCAATATTGATGGTTGTCGGGTGGTAGATGGAAGCCGATGGCCAGCAAACATTATCCACGATGGAAGCGATGAAGTTGCGGCGACTTTTCCCGGACTCAATGATAAATCGGCGGCGCGTTTTTTCTATTCTGCAAAGGCGAGTAAGGCGGAGCGGTTGGGGTCGAAACATCCAACCGTCAAGCCGGTCGATTTGATGGCCTATCTTTGCCGATTGGTAACGCCACCTGGTGGCGTGGTTCTTGACCCTTTTGCTGGCACAGGAACAACGGGCGAGGCGGCGGCCAGAGAAGGCTTTTCATCAATCCTGATCGAGCGTGAAGAAGAATATCTGGCCGATATTGCAAAGCGCATGGCACTGGCAAAGTGCGGGAAAGTTGAGCGCCGGAGTGCCGTGAATAAAGCAAGCAATACATCAATCGGTGGACTTTTTGCGGAGGCGGAATGAATGACAACCAACCAGGGCTTTGGCCGCGTCAACTTTAGCCGCATTAACGCCGCCGCATTGTTGCATATTGAGAGCATTGTGCTTCGCTGGTTGCCGGATGGCAGGCGCGCCGGTATCGAGTGGGTGGCAAAAAACCCGTTGCGCAATGACCGCAGGCTGGGCAGTTTTAAAATCAACATGGCAAATGGTGCCTGGGGAGATTTTTCCACCGGCGATTATGGTGGCGATTTAATCAGCCTTGCGGCCTATCTGCACACCAATGGCGATCAACGCCGTGCCGCCCTTAATGTGGCTGAAATGATCGGGGTTAACCCTTATGAGTGATTCTGGAAGCAGCGGTGCTTTTGCGCCGATAACCACCCGGCCAAAAGCCAGACCGGCGGTGAAAAAAGACGATTGGCAGATTGTTATGCCGGTGCCAAAGGATGCCCCGGCACCGCCTGCACGATTATATTCCGGCGAAACGCCCTCCATGAAATGGGGCTATCTGGACGCGCATGGCTCCTTGATTGGCTGGATTTATCGATTTGACAACAAAACCGGCAAAGACTTTCGCCCGCTGATTTTTTGCAAACATGTGAAATCTGGCAGATCAGAATGGCGTTGGAAATCATGGCCAGAGCCGCGCCCGATATACGGGTTGGACCGGCTGGCCCAAAAAACCGACGCTCCTGTTCTGATTTTTGAGGGTGAAAAATGCGCCGATATTGGGCAAAATTTATTGCCGGATTACGTCTCGATCACCTCGCCCGGAGGATCCAAGGCGGCGCTCAAAGTTGATTGGTCTCCGCTTGCCGGTCGTGATGTGGTGATATGGCCGGATAATGATCAGCCCGGCCTTGCCTATGCCAAAAAGGTTGCGGCACTGGCGCTGGAAGCCGGTGCAACCGGCGTTGCCATTATCACCCCGCCAAAAGACCGTGCGCAGGGTTGGGATATTGCCGATGCGGTTGTGGATAAATGGACCAGAAATCAGGCGAATGAGCTGATAGACAGGGCTGAAAACGTGACCGCTTTTCAACCGGGTTCAGCACCAGATACAGTTAGTGACAGTGTTGCCAATGATAATAAAAAGGCAGGCAAAAAAACCAGGGTAAAACGCACGCCAAAAAGCGATGGGGCGTTAAAGCTGCTTGATGATTGCGAGTTCTGGCGCGATGTGAAGGACAATGCCTATGCGACATTCACCTTTCGTGGCCGCATCGAACATTCAAAAATTCGCGATGCAAAATTCAAGAATTTTTTCAACAGCCTGTATTATGAGACGAGCAATGGCTCTCTTTCACCGCAGGTTGAGGAGGAGGTTTATCGCACACTGATTGCCCGTGCAGTGGCAAAAGGCCAGTGCTACCGGACCTGGAGCCGGGTTGCTTTTGACGGTGAAAATATCGTTATTGATTTGGCCAATGAAAAGGGCGATCTGGTTCATGTATCAAGCGCGGGTTGGAAAATCATCGCCAGCGAGGAAATCAAATTCCTCCGCAGTGATACAATGCTGGCGATGCCAACACCCGAACAGGATATGGCTGATCGCAGTTCGATTGATGTGTTGCGCCAATATTGCAATGTTGAAAACGATAGTGACTTTATGCTGGCCGTTGGCTGGCTTCTTGGAGCCTTTCGCCCGAGCGGGCCTTACACCATTTTGACAGTGACCGGCGAAATGGGCAGCGGCAAAAGTTTCTTTTCTGAATTGATCGCCAACATTGTTGACCCGCAGGACAGCAAGCGCGTATCAGCGCCAAAAGAAGAGCGCGATCTGTTCATTATGGCGCAACATCAACATACCTTGTTATTTGACAATTTAAGCGGTGTTTCGCGTGCGCTATCTGATAGTTTTTGCCGCATATCCACCGGCGGCTCGATGGTGACCCGGCGGCTGCACAGTGATGATGGGCTGATGTCTCTCAAGGCGCAAAACCCGATTGTGTTGAATGGTATTCCAGACCTTTCCAAACAAAGCGACCTGGCTGATCGATCTATTCCGCTTCAGCTTAAAACGCTGGAAGGTACAGGCCGCATGACTGAGGAAGATTTGAACATTGCCTTGAATAAAGATTTGCCGTTGATCTATGGCGCGATATTTGACGGGTTGGCGGCGGGCGTTCGCAACTGGCACACCACCAAGCTGGAAAGCCAGCCGCGCATGGCCGACTTTGCCCGATGGGTTGAAGCGTGTTCAGGCGGCCTTAGCTGGCGTTCAGGCGCGTTCATTGAGGTGTATGAGGCCAATCGCAAGGATGCCTATGCGATAAGCTTTGAAAGTGATGCCGTTGCATCAACGCTCAAGGATTGGATGGACCTGTACCACCCGGCGGGCTGGGAAGGCAATGCCACCGCCTTGCTGACCGGGATGAATGAGGTCGCCACGGAATCAAAAAAGAAAGAACCGGGCTGGCCGAAAAGTGCCAGCGCGATGGGAACCGCCGCAAGACGGGTTGCGCCGCTGATGCGCAAAAATGGCTATAACATCAAAAATGGACGGCGTTCAGCCAGCGGGCGTTCAATTCTGGTTGTTCCATTTGGTCTGGCTGAATAGGACCGGGGCGTTTTCGCCTTAAGGCATCGGTCCCGGCCCGCAGGCCTCGCGCACAATTTCCCCCGCGCCCCCGTTTTTCTCAACCTTCCACACTGTCATCACAGTACATCCTGAAAAAAAACGGGCGGGCTGATTGATTTCCTGTGCCATGCGTAATTTTCCCAAATCGTTTGTGTTCAGACTGCGCCATTCTTGTGATGGCTCAAGGTGCTGGATGTTTATAGCTGTTTGTTTTATTGGATAAATGACACCATATGACGGGCAATGACAGGCATCATTAAAATGCTAAGAGGCTGTTTTTATTAACTAAATGACACTTGTGACACGTATGACGGGCCTATTCTTTTAATATATTAAAAGATATACCATTATTGGTGTCACAAGTGTAAATATTACTGAATGAAACCCGTGATGTTTAAGCTTAATATATACGCCATATAGGCGGATTTTGGTGTCATGGTGTCACAAGTGTCATTTAGTTAATAAAAACAAATAGATGGTAGTGTCATGCGGCTCATTACAGGGTGTCATTCTTGTTGCGCGGGGTGTCATTGAGTTTGAATATTATTTGCCGCTGTGATAAAAGTGGGGAGGTTTGAAATTCCTCATTGGTGAGATCACATGCGATATATTGAACAGGTTTTGGCGAACGATAACACTCAGCCGGTTTGGGGTGAGGGTGGCTGGAAAAGGGATGCGAATTGCCGTGAGACTGTACCGCTTGATGTTGAATTATGTTCAGCGGCCAGGACGGGCATTAACCCGGCGCTTGGGCGTGATCAGGCTGTTGCTGCCGCCCGTGCGGTGCGGCGCGCCATTGCCAACGATAATGAAGGCAACTGGTATATCGTCATTATTCAGGCTGCCCATACGGCGGCTGTTGATCGTGTCTTGCGGGATGCGGGCTTTGTGACCTGGATGCCCATGCGCGTGGTCAGGACGCGGGTGCCTCATACCCGCAAGTGGCGTGATTGTGAGATACCCGCCTTGCCGGGATATTTGTTCGTTCGCCTGCGTGATGCGGATAATGGTTGGCAGGGTGTTTGTAATATGCGGCATGTGACCGGCATTATCTCCAGCGAGCGTGGGCCGCTGGCAATTCCAGATACATTTGTGCATCGCTGGCGCGCGCGGATTGGCGTGGCAACGGCGGCGCGGGTGGCTGATCCTCGCAGGTTCGTGGTTGGGGATAAGGTGAGGTTATTGCATGGCCCGTTTGCCATGCTTGAGGCGGAAATTGTCAGGGTTATCAAGGGCGAGACGCAGGGCAGGCTGGCTGTGGATATGTTTGGCCGTGAAATTATTATGGATGTGGGGCTTGCGGGCCTTGAAAAATGCGTGTAGATGGGAAATACGGTAACCGCGCCGATCCCATTGGGGGATGCTGATTTATATTGGCATTGCCGACCAAGGGGCGCATCCGGGGAAGCATTTTGCGATTGGTTTTGATCGCACGTTGAGCAAGAGCCCAGCGCACGATCAGGACCATGCGAGGCAATTGGGCGCTTTCTGTGGATGGCGGTTTATGGAAAATTCATGGGTAAAGTCAAAGCAGCGCCACCATTGATTGGCTCATTGCCGCCACGCCTTGGCTTTGCGCCATCGAGCGGACGTACATCCGGTAATCGAAATAGTCTTTATGGCAGGCGGTGGCGAGCATATCGCGCTGGGTTTCTGTCTGTCAATCGGTATTGCGTGTTTTGCCAAGAAGGGCAAAGGCGGACGCGGGCAACTGTGGTTGATCATA
>JALSIJ010000228.1 GCA_026981655.1 Rhizobiaceae bacterium
TGATTGGCAATGCTGCACTTTCGCAATAGAACACGATTTTCATTCAACTAAACTAATAGCCGATTGGAAAACATTAACGCTCGCCATCCGATAAGATTGTCAAATTTTAATATTACGCAGCTTGAATCGCAATTTGAATATTTAGGTCCGCGACCCAAACGGTGACCTTCCTTTCGGAAATGGTCAACTTGCACTCTCAGGTGGACTCATGGCTCCTCCTTCCGACTATTCGCCCGACTAACGGTCGGAAATAATTGCAACTAATCGCAATTTCCAAAGAAACCTCAAATAAAAACACATAGGGGTGCGTATGAAATTTGGATTTCGAGTTGAATAGTCGACAATATACTGGTCCTAAAATAATTGGTGGTCAATCAATAAATAATCACAATTTGTTACCATTGAAGGGCTGGTTTAATAGAGATATTTAGTAATGTGGCGGCCTGGTAACTTCATGAGGCTTCCCGTCATCTTCAATTGACAGTAATTGTTCAGAAAGCACGCGAACCTGACCAGATAGCCGGTCAATCTCTTTCCATTGATTGATAACCGCTTCGTTGAGTGTATCAATAGTTTCATTCTGATGGGTGAATTCAACCTCCAGATCAGCAAGCCGCTGCTCCAATTTGGTATTGTCCATATGCTACATCTTCTTTTGTTAAATCAGGTTCAATGGTCCGGCGACCCAATTTGGGCCTGTCCAAATGTCAAAACTTGGTTCGCGCTCTCATAGCCGCCAACAAGGTGCCTTCGTCGAGATAGTCAAGCTCGCCGCCAACTGGCACGCCATGAGCTAACCGCGATATGGAAATATTAAAGTCATCCAATTGCTCAGTAATATAATGGGCGGTGGTTTGGCCTTCAACTGTAGCATTTACCGCGATGATGACTTCATTGACATCGCCCGTCGCCACGCGGTCGACAAGGGAGGCAATTGTCAAATCTTCCGGACCAATTCCATCCAGGGGTGATAATGTGCCTCCCAGTACATGATAAGAAGCTCTTAGGGCTGATGCGCGTTCCAGTGCCCACAAATCTGAAACATCCTCGACTATAATGATAGTCGAAATGTCTCTGCGGGGATCAAGACAAATAGTACAGGGAGACTGGGTATCAATATTACCGCAGGTTCCGCAAACTTTAACTTTTTCAACGACCTCAGCCATTGCCGCAGCCAAAGGTACCAATAAAGGTTCCTTCTTTTTAACCAGATGGAGAGCAGCTCTTCGGGCCGAGCGCGGACCAAGGCCCGGCAAGCGTGATAGTAACTGGATTAGCCGTTCCAGTTCGGGGCCGGTGACACGTTTTGACATATCAGTACTTTACTGTGATTCGGGTGCGTTTTGCTATTGTCTGATGCCAATTAATTACCGCGGTGAAACAAAATGGCCATCATGGTTCAGTAACATGCCTATCAAAGTTATGTCAGTGGCCTTGCGAATACCAGGGCTAAACGATATTTACGAACTTTAGGGCGGTGCCCTTCGATTGGAATACAATACGGGAAATCAAAAAATATGTTCTCATTTATTGCACGCGCATTAGGCCTGCTGTCATTGGCTATTGCTCTGGTAACCGCCGTTATGGATATTACTAAATCTATTGGGGCATCAGAAATTGTGCTTACCCCACTTGGCGCAACCTGGGTGAACTTAAGCATTACCAGCATTCAGGCTGCACAAGGAGCAATTCAAGGCTATATTCATCCCCTCCTGTGGGACCCGATAATCCAATGGGTATTGCTATGGCCAACCTGGTCTGTATTTGCAGTGCTGGCAATTGTTCTTTTACTTATCGGAAGACCGAGAAGACGGAAATTTGGCCGCTTTGCCAGATAGTGTTGGAATGGCGGAATGGGTAACTTACTAACGAAGATGGAGTTTGACGATGTTTCTAATTGATCGCCTGACAAGTAAGTACAAGCTTCCTGACCCCGCAAATGCGCTTCCAGGACGCGATAACGTGTTGCCAACAGCAATCAACCATTTTGTAAATGGCAAACCATTGAAGGGCCCTTACCCAGAAAATTCCCAGTCTATTATTGTCGGCCTTGGCTGTTTTTGGGGAGCGGAGCGTATATTCTGGAATTTGCCCGGCGTTTATGTGACTGCTGTTGGTTATGTGGCTGGCGTAACCAAGAACCCGACATATCAGGAAGTTTGCACAGGTCTAACCGGCCACAACGAGGTGGTGCTTGTTGTCTTTGACCCGGATGTTCTTTCTGTAGGCGAACTGTTAAAGACCTTTTGGGAAAGCCATGATCCAACGCAAGGAATGCGGCAGGGAAATGATAGGGGAACCCAATATCGTTCTGGCATATACACGACCTTTTCGGAGCAGAAGAAAATAGCAGCAGAGTCAAAATTAACCTATCAAATGGCGCTCAATGAGGCTGGCCGCGATAAAATTACGACAGAAATTTTGGATGCGCCGGAGTTTTATTTTGCCGAAGAATATCATCAGCAATATTTGGCCAAAAATCCCGATGGCTATTGCGGATTGGGTGGAACAGGTATTGCCTGCCCGGTGAACACGGGCGCGCCTGCCGAATGACCCTTTATGAGTTTAACCGGTTTTGTTCTGAGCTCACCTCCACCACCAAAGTCATCCAATGGGGCGGTGCGCATGTTTGGAAAATTGGCGGTAAAATATTTGCCATCGCTTCCCATTGGGGTCCAAACAAAAAAAATACAAAACTGCCGGAAGAGGGCAGCAAAATATCTTTTAAATGTTCTGATTTCTCATACTCGATATTGATCGAACAGGAAAATATCATTCCCGCCCCATATCTAGCTCGCGCCAAATGGGTGCAGTTAGAACAAAGCGATGCCCTGACTGATGATGATTTAAAACTGTATATAGAACAGGCTCATTCCATCATTTCCGCGAAATTGACCAAAAAATTGCAATTGGAGCTTGGTGTTTTGCCTTCGCAAATTGAAGCCTAATCATCCAAAGCCTGATAGACGGCATTTCTTATATCGTCGCCGATCGGAATTTTGGAGCCAAGATATTGCGTCATTGTCAGGCCAACAATATCTTCTTTTTTATCAATCCAGAAATAGGTGCTTGCTGCACCGGCCCATCCACATTCGCCTTGGCTTGTAAGGCCATAAGATTTGCCAATATCCATCATTACGCGCCCGGCAAGGCCAAACCCGTAGCCCGGTAATGGGATTGGGCCAATTCTCAGTGGTAACTGATTATCAGGTATGCGGTTTGTCCACATCAACTCTACCATTTTACTGGATAGCAGTCGCTCTCCTTTGCTTGTTAAGCCGGAACCGAGAAAGTCGACACAAAGTGAATAGTCATCAATTGTAGAATAAAGCCCATAACCACCACGGTAGAATTTTATATCGTTGACCGGGTGATGATCTGACGGATCTGATGGTGTCAGGGCTTGCGATTTGTCGTCAAAATTCATGACTTCATTAAGATCGCTTTTGCCGAACACAGAGAGAAGTCTCGGTTGTTGCGGCGCTTCAATATGAAACCCGGTATCAACCATACCAAGAGGCAGCAACAGCAGTTCATTTAAAATATCCGGTAGGTTTTTGCCAAGTGCGACCTCTAAAACTCTTGCCAAAACATCAGTAGCAACGCTGTATTGCCACTTGCTACCCGGTTCAAATACCAGCGGCATTTCGGCAATTTTTTTTATTGCCTCTTCCAATGAAAGGCTTGCATCATTGATTTCAGATTGGCGGTAAAATTCACTTACCGGGCAATCAGTTATAAACCCATAAGAAAGTCCGGCCCGGTGGGTCAGGAGATGCTCAATAATGATCGGAGAATTAGCAGGAATTGTACTTCCATCTTTTTGAAGGACCGACATTTTCGAAAATTCGGGAAGATAGGCCGCAACGGGGTCAAATAATCGCAGTTTTCCCATTTCCACCAGCATTAATGCAACTGCGGAAACAATCGGTTTTGTCATAGAATAAATTCGGTAAATTGGCTTGTCCGGCAAAGGCGTTTTGTTTGCCGTATCACAATAACCGGCACTACCGCTGGACCATAATTCTCCATTTCGCTTAATCAACCATTCAATGCTGCTGAATGCGCCGTCGTCAATATGCTTTTGGGCAATTTTCTCTATGCGTTGAAACCGGGTTGATGTTGACATGAGTGTCCTCCCAAATAGTGATAGCGCGAGCGTTGATCTATTTGCGCAATATGCAGTTCCAAATATGGGCCAGAAGAGCAGAAATTCCAAGTGGTCTGCTTGATGTTACATTTTGTGGAACACTCGTCGTAAGTTTGAAAATATAGACAAGCGGGCTGTTTCATGGCAGGTGAGCCTTATGCGAAACCAGGCAAAAATAGACGTAAAGATTTGTGGCTTGAAAACCAGTGAAGCTGTTGAGGCGACTCTCGATGGCGGCGCCAACTATATTGGGTTTATTTTCTTTGAAAAAAGCCCACGGCACATTGAGCTTGATCAAGCCAGAGCACTTCAAATACTGGTCGCGGGTCGGGCAAAAACCGTTGCCGTTACAGTAAATGCTGACTTTGAAATGCTGGCCGATATTGTTGAAACAGTAAAACCTGATTATTTGCAGTTGCATGGGGATGAAACGCCTGAACGGGTACTGGAAATAAAGGCCAGATACGGTTTGCCGGTTATCAAGGCGGTCGCGATCAGAACACTGGAAGATATGGAGGCCTCAAAGAGCTATGTGGCCTCTGCGGATATGTTGCTATTTGATGCAAAGCCACCGAAGGGGTCCGAGCTTCCCGGTGGCAATGGCGTTAGCTTCGACTGGTCATTATTGCAGAAATTTCAATCGAAATTGCCAATTATGTTGTCAGGTGGTTTAAGCCGGGAAAATATTGGCGAGGCTTTGTCTGTCGCAAAGCCCGCAGGCATTGATATTTCCTCTGGCGTAGAAATAAAACCTGGTGTTAAAGACATTGGGTTGATTTCCCAGTTTTTAAGCGAATTAAACAATTACGAGTATTAACGCAAACAGAGCGTTGAAAGACCAGAAAGTTTAGAAAATGAGTAAGCACAAACCCAATTCATTTCGTAATGGGCCTGATGAGCAAGGAATGTTTGGAATTTTTGGTGGGCGCTTTGTGGCCGAAACCCTTATGCCAAATATTCTGGAATTGGGTGAAGCTTGGGAAAAAGCAAAAAAAGACCCTGAGTTTCAAAAAGAACTGCAAGACCTCAACACTCATTATACCGGTCGGCCGAGTCCGCTATATTATGCCGAACGCTTAAGCGAGCATTTGGGCGGTGCAAAAATTTATTTCAAACGTGATGAGTTAAATCACACGGGCAGCCACAAGATCAATAATTGTCTGGGGCAGATATTGCTCGCCCGCCGTATGGGCAAAACTCGCATTATCGCCGAAACAGGCGCAGGTCAGCATGGCGTTGCATCCGCAACCGTTGCCGCGCGATTTGGCTATCCATGCGAGGTTTACATGGGCGCCAAAGATGTTCATCGTCAGGCGCCCAATGTGTTCCGCATGAAACTGCTGGGCGCCGAAGTCCATTCGGTAACTGCTGGGGCAGGCACCTTGAAAGATGCGATGAATGAAGCATTGCGCGACTGGGTAACCAATGTTGAAGATACCTATTATCTGATTGGTACGGCCGCCGGCCCGCACCCCTATCCAGAACTTGTGCGAGATTTCCAGTCGGTGATTGGCAATGAGGTGCGAGAACAGATGATGGCTGCAGAAGGGCGCTTGCCAGACATGCTGATCGCTGCCGTTGGTGGCGGTTCCAACGCAATTGGCCTGTTTCATCCTTTTTTGGATGATGAAGGAATTGAGATTGTTGGGGTTGAGGCCGGCGGTAAAGGCTTGGACACCGAGGAGCACTGTGCTTCATTAACCGCTGGACGGCCGGGCGTGTTGCACGGCAACCGCACCTATCTGTTGCAGGATGACGAGGGGCAAATATTAGAAGGTGCGTCAATTTCCGCCGGACTTGATTATCCAGGCATTGGACCTGAACATTCATGGTTGAAAGAAAGCGGGCGCGTAACCTATGTGCCAATTGGCGATGTCGAGGCACTGGATGCCTTTCAGCTTCTATGCAAGCTCGAAGGTATTATTCCGGCGCTCGAACCAAGCCATGCGCTGGCTGAGGTTATTAAACGTGCGCCAACGATGGCAAAAGACCAAATTATTGTGATGAACCTCTGTGGTCGTGGCGATAAGGATGTATTTACGGTGGGCGAAGCCCTTGGCGTGGAAATGTAGGCAGGTAAAAGATCATGACAACACGCATAGATACGCGCTTTGAAGCGTTAAAAAAAGAGGGCCGCCCAGCTCTGGTTACATTCCTCACAGGTGGTGATCCGGATTTTGGAACATCGCTTGCGATCATCAAGGGGCTGCCCGCAGCCGGTGCAGACGTGATTGAGATCGGCATGCCGTTTTCAGATCCGATGGCTGATGGCCCATCAATTCAAGCTGCAGGGCTGCGCTCATTGGCTAATGGCCACACAATGGAAAAGACACTTTCGATGGTGAAGAGCTTTCGCGAGGATGACAATGAGACACCCATTGTATTAATGGGGTATTACAATCCAATTTATTCATACGGCGCGGAAAAATTCCTTGATGATGCAAAGGAAGCCGGTGTCGATGGCTTTATCATTGTTGATCTACCCGCAGAGATGGACGATGAGCTTTGCATTCCATCAATTGAGCGGGGCCTGAATTTTATTCGTCTGGCAACGCCAACGACTGACGAGAAGCGGTTGCCAAGAGTTCTGACCAATACATCAGGGTTCCTGTATTATGTGTCTATCAACGGTATTACAGGAATGGCAGCACCGGAACCGGGGGGCGTTGCCCGCTCAGTTGCCCACATTAAGGCAAGCACAGATATTCCTATTTGTGTCGGTTTTGGTGTTCGCTCAGCCGAGCAGGCGGAAGCGATTGGTAGAGCCGCTGACGGTGTAGTTGTCGGTACAGCTTTGGTTAATGCTGTTGCAGATAGCCTTGATGATGAAGGTCTGGCAACCGGTTCCACTGTCTCTGCTGTCACATCGTTGGTGGCAGAGCTGGCGGTGGGTGTTCGCGCTGCAGGTCGTTAATCTTGATGGTTGCAAACAACCTTGAAACTCACTTTAATATCGCCACATTACCGGTAGCGACCATCGCGTAATAAATCTGAATTTATAAACTGGAAATACCGATGAACTGGATTACCAATATCGTCCGCCCCAAAATTGGCAATTTGCTATCACGCAAGGACCTGCCAACAAATTTATGGATTAAAGATCCTCAGTCTGGGGAAATGGTATTTCATAAGGATCTGGAGCAGAACCAATGGGTGGTCCCTTCGTCCGGCCATCATATGAAAATTGGCGCAAGAGACCGGCTAACCAATTTTTTTGATGATGGTGAATTTGAAGAAATTTCCTATCCCGAAGTTCCGGTTGACCCGCTGAAGTTTCGTGACGAGCGCCGTTATGTTGATCGGTTGAAGGACAATAAAACAAAGACCAAAATGGAAGATGCCGTACTTATTGGCGTTGGCAAGGTTGAAGGTATTGAAATGACCAGTGTGGTCCAGGACTTCACCTTTATGGGTGGGTCGCTCGGTATGGCTGCTGGTGAGGCGATTATTAAAGGGTTTGAGACCGCAATTGAGCGTAAATCGCCATTAATTCTCTATGCCGCTTCTGGTGGTGCACGTATGCAGGAGGGGATTTTATCACTCATGCAGCTACCGCGTACAACGGTTGCCGTTCAACTGCTTAAAGAAGCAGGGTTGCCCTATATTGTTGTTTTGACGAACCCAACCACCGGTGGCGTAACCGCCTCCTATGCAATGCTTGGTGATGTCCACATTGCAGAACCCGAAGCTCTGATCGGCTTTGCGGGCCCAAGAGTTATTGAGCAGACCATTCGCGAAAAAATGCCGGAAGGCTTCCAGCGTTCCGAGTTTTTGCAGGAACATGGCATGGTCGATATGATCGTTTCTCGTCTTGATATGCGATCAACCATTGCTCGTATCGTTAGTCTTTTGTGTAAATTGCCGGCGATTGAAAAAACTGCTGAACCAGTTCTTGCATCCGCAGATGAACTGAAAAGCGGGCATCAGGATGCAGAAAATGGGAATGATGCAAAAGCACAACCGTCGGATGCAGAACAAAATGATGCGCAAGATAACTAATCTGATGACGCTACATCGAGTAGGTAGGCTTCAATTGGCCCTTACCTGACTGACATTTTGGTTCCCATCGCTCCACCGGACTATCTATGGAAAAAAGCAAAGCCCTTGAACTGATTAATCAGTTAATGAAGATACACCCAAAGGGGTACGACCTTTCACTGGGTCGTATTGGTCGTCTGTTGGAAAAACTCGGGAATCCGCAAGACAAATTACCACCTGTAATTCATGTGGCTGGCACCAATGGCAAGGGCTCAACCATCGCACTTTGCCGGGCAATGCTGGAGGCCGATGACAAGATTGTACATGTGGATACCTCACCTCATCTGGTTCATTATCATGAACGTTTTAGGATAGGGCAAAAGGGCGGTGGTAAATTTGTCTCGGATGAAGAGCTTGCCAATGCGCTCCAAAGAGTGGCCGATGCAAATAATGGCCAACCAATAACCGTATTTGAAATTCTCTCTGCCACTATGTTTATTCTGTTTGCAGAAAACCCAGCTGATGTCGCATTGATCGAGGTCGGGCTGGGTGGTCGCTTTGATTCAACCAATGTCATCAAAAAATCGGCGGTAAGCGTAATTACGCCAATATCACTCGATCATGAAAAATTCCTGGGTGATGCGGTTGAAAAAATTGCTTTTGAGAAAGCCGGTATTATCAAAACTGGCTGTCAGGTTGTAATTGCCGAGCAAGGCGATCTTTCCCGCAATGTGCTTGAAAACAGGGCCATGCGCGTTGGTGCACCAATTGCAATTGGTGGACAAGATTTTTCTTCTCACGATGAACGCGGTCGGTTGATTTATCAAGATGAGAATGGATTGCTTGATCTGCCCATGCCGAAACTTTTTGGTGATCACCAGGTTATCAATGCAACAACGGCAATTGCAGCTTTGCGTTATGGCGGATTTGATATTTCCAATGAGGCAATCGAGGTCGGACTATCAAATGTATATTGGCCAGGCCGATTGCAAAAGTTGCAAGGTGGGGCATTGCAGGAGTTTGCGCCTCTGGGTAGCGAGTTATGGGTAGATGGCGGGCATAACCCTAATGCCGGTGAGGCGATTTCTGCATTTTTTCAGGAACTCAATGGCCGGGATAGTCGAAAGCTCATATTGGTTTTTGGTATGCTCAAAACCAAGGACCCGGAAGGCTATATTCAAGAGTTTTCGAAATTGGCGGATCAGGTTTATACGGTGCCGATTACCTCAAGCGATGCAGGTTATTTGCCTGAAGAGCTGGCAGAGATTGCGCAAAATGCTGGTTTGGCAGCCAAACCAGTCGATTCCGTTCGTGATGCTCTTGATAAGATCAAGGCAAATTGGGTTGGTGAACAGGGGCCTCGTATTTTATTCTCTGGAACGCTTTATCTGGTCGGCGATGTTTTGGCACAAAATAAAACGCCGCCAGTATAAATCGGCGGCGCTTAAAGGCTTTTATTCAGCACTTATACTTCTGAATTAATCCAGTCAGAAAGCTTGCTTTTTGGTGCGGCGCCAACTTGAATGGCTACAGGTTCACCATCTTTAAACATCAATAAGGTCGGGATTGAGCGAACACCATATTTTGCAGCCAATTCAGGATTTTCATCCATATTCAGTTTGGCAATCTTCACTTTTCCATCCATTTCCTCAGAAATTTCTTCAAGGCTTGGTGCAATCATTTTGCATGGCCCGCACCATTCGGCCCAAAAATCCACCACAACCGGAATATCGGATTTTAGAACTTCTGCTTCAAAATTGCTGTTGTCTGCTTTGTGTGTAGCCATATTAATTATCTCCGTGAAAGGTTCGATTCGGGCTCAGCCTTGTTGTCAGGAAAGTAGGTATTGATATCCTTTCAGTCAAGGACATGGATTGTCACCCCTATATGATTTTGGATAATTGCTCATCTAACATAGATTGCGGAATAAACATTAATTGCGGGACCTCGCACCAAAGAAGCGCAGATTTCACCGCCCGATCCGGATATATTCTGCCAACCAGCAGTTGATAAAGTGCAAGTTGGCTAATATAGGCGGCAGGTACATCTGCAATCTCGGCCGGAGGAGACCGGTTTGTTTTATAGTCAATGATGATTACTTGATCGTCCTCAACAACCAGCCGGTCAATCTGTCCTGAGATAAATTGCGGCAGACCGCCAAACTCAATTGTTCCTGATACCGATATTTCAGCACCGCTATTGCCGGACGCAAATAAGGTGCCAAATTTTGTGTCCTCCAGAACAGAAAAAACCTGGGAAATAATCTGCTCTTTGTCCCCGTCAGGCCATTTTGGAAAACTAGATTGAAGATAGTGTTTAGCTGCATCTCGCCGCATTTGCGATGCTGAACCCAAGTCAGTATCAGCCCCACCAATATCAGGTAAAACCTGTAGCAGGCGATGGATGGCGATACCTCTTTGCAAAGCAAAGGACGGGTTGGAATTATTGTCCCGCGATAAGGGAGACGTAGCAGATTGCGCCCAATTCTGTGCATCAATCATTGCCTGCGCACCAGAAGGTGTTAATGGCTTTGGCAAAATGGGTTCAGGTTTGACTTTCTCCCCAATCCATTCAGGTAACCTAACCTGCGCAGCTATGCTGTCATCAGCATCTTTGGCTACCTGTATTTCTGTTTGGGTTTTCAATTTCTGCCAGCGATGGAACTGAGGTTCATTATCTTCATTTAAATGCTCTTCACACTCATCGAGCAATGCGTGGGTGACGACTTTGTGCCAACAATTCTCATTGGCATCATGCTTCCCTGTTATCCCGCAAATGATGAGCCTGTCTTCTGCCCGTGTCATGGCCACATATAACAGGCGTAAATATTCCGCTTCAGATTGAAGTTTGTTTTTTTCAAGAGCATCAAGTGCCGCTGGAGCAGCAGAAGATTTATTGGGAACCCAAAGAAATCCAGAGTTTGCATTGTCCCCGGTTTCATCTATTTCGACTTCAACCAGCGCCGGATCGTGTCTGCCGTGATAGGGTGCTGCACCCTTGTCAACCAGAAACACAATCGGGGCTTCCAATCCCTTGGCCGCGTGAACAGTCATAATCTTGATTGTCTTGTCTTCAAAATCAAATTCACGTTTAATTTCGGGTGCAGAAGATTGCAGCCAGTCAATAAAATTTTGCAACCCCGGAAGTCCGGATTGCTCGTGAGTAAGGGTTTGCGCCAAAAATGCATCAAGTACATCTTCTGCTTCAACACCCATTCGATTCAGAATTTTTTGCCGGCCTCCATCAGCACCAAGCAATAGAGCAAAAAATTCGTATACGCGCATTTTGTCAGCCCGTGTTCTTAGTTTTTCAAACTGCTTGAATGCGGATTTTGCAAGGGAATTACTGAGCGCAAGTTTTTCCAAAGCAAGGTAAAGACTGTTAGTGCCGCGCCCTTGGGCAAGTTCAAGTAGCAATTCTTCATCAAAATTGAAGAGAGGGCTTTTGAGAACTGCCGCAAGTGAAAGATCATCCTTTGGCATTAAAATCACATTTGCCAGCGCCATCAGGTCAAGAACGGCAATGTGATCGGTTAACCGCAGGCGATCAGATCCGGCAACTGGAATATCTCGCTGTTTTAATTCCCGTGTCAGTGCAGATGCAAAGCGATCTCTGGAGCGCACAAGAACAAGAATATCACCAGCCGAAATTGGCCTGCCTTTACCTTCCAGAAGCGTTTTATTTTGCAGCCAGAATTGGACCTGGTTGGCGATCTGGTTGGCAAGCAAAATTTGCGGGTCATCACCGGTGAGCTGATCAACCGGCAATTCCCAATTGTCTGGCTCAATCGTATCCGTTTTACTGATGATCGGCCAAATATCAACCATGCCCGGGTCATTATGGCGGATTGTTCCGTGAACAGTATTTTGCTGATCCCTGCTAAGTGCAGAATAATTTCCATGCGTCGAGAACACTTTATCAACGGCAGATAGAACATCAGGAACAGAGCGGAATGATAGCCGTAGATTGATGTCTTCAAAGGTCTTTCCAGCGCGTATTGCCAGCTTTTTCAGCCTATCGCGCTGGTCGGCGAATGCTGTGGGTTCTGCCCCTTGAAAAGAATAGATTGATTGCTTCTCGTCACCGACCGCAAAAATGGTACGTTCCGCCTCGCGGGCACCTTTACCGGAAAAGAACTCCTCAATCAGCGAGGTGATCACACGCCATTGATGCGGGTTGGTATCTTGCGCTTCATCTACCAATACGTGATCTATGCCCTGATCGAGTTTATATTGAACCCATTGACTGGCGTCCGAGCGGCCCAATAGTTCAGCTGAACGTATGATCAGATCATCAAAGTCCAGCAACCCACGGGCGCGTTTTATTTTTTCAAAACGATGGATAATCTGATCGGCGATTGTAAACAGGGCTTGGCTTGCATTAAGCTGTTTCAATAGGTTTAACTGCTGCCGTAATTGTTCAAAATTATTCAGTTCTTCCATCAAGCGTTCAGTCAGCTGTGGAATTTGATTTGAAAGTTTTGTGGTAAAAAGACCACGTTGTTTTCTCAAGTCGCCATTTTTAGTCAGAAAGGCTTGCTCCATCAGTTCAAATCGTTGTTGTGCTGATTTGGCACTGGCCAATAAACGCATATTTACTGCAAGTGTTTGATTGGTCTTAACGCCGGTGGCATCTCCGACGTCGGCAATCTCAATCATTTCAAGCGGTGTTAAAACCAGCTCACTCATAAATTCTTCAATTAAAGAGCGTGCATCTTGGTCTTGCGGAATGCCCCATTGTTTTTTCATCGCGGAAATGGCTGGCTCAACACCGCCTGAACGCCCCAGCCATTCCTTTAGCGGATGACGGTTTTTGATGAAGCCGTTAATTGCCTCGTCAATTTTTGTATCACTTGCGGTTCTTATCAGCGTTGTCAATGATTGCCCAAGTGAGCCATCCTTGTTCAAACTGGCTTCAATTATGACATTTCGACGGGCCTCACCAATCAATTCAAACTGGGTTCGGTCATCCATAATTTCAAAATGCCCGGCAATATTTGCCTCCAGCGGAAACTGGTGCAAAAGCGCTTCGCAAAAGGCATGAATTGTCTGGATTTTCAAACCGCCTGGGGTTTCAAGTGCCCGGGCGAACAGCCGCCTTGCTTCGCGTAATTGCGCAGGTTGGGGCTCTGAGCCAGTAAGTTCTAATAATGAGCTGGATAGTTTGTCTTCATCCATTATGGCCCAGTCGGATAGAAAATCAAATACCCGGTTGGACATTTCAGCCGCCGCTGATTTGGTAAATGTCAAACAAAGGATACGCGATGGATCAAACCCGGCAAGCAGCAATCGAACCACCCTGCGGGTCAAAACATAAGTTTTTCCAGAGCCAGCATTTGCCGAAACCCAGGCAGAGTTTTTGGGGTTTGAAGCACGTGCCTGATTTTCAATTGTGGTAAGATCAACACCATTATTCGGTTTACTGCCTGTTGGGCTCATAATTCGCCCTCATCATTGCCGTCGTCAAGCGACCATTCCATAACCCTGGCCAGATGGTCATAGTCCCCGGATATATCTCCCTGTTTGAAGGGGCGAGCCCGAGAAATATAGCCTTTCTCCGGGTTCTCATAGGCACAAACAAGGTTAGTCAAGGCTGCAAGTGCATCTTCGCTTAACTGATGTGGGTCGACCGCATTTCTGGAAACGCCAAGGGCTTCCACTTTAAATCCACCTGCCGGACGTAGTCGAACATAGGCAAGGCTATCAATGTTTGATGCTTTAACATTTTTGAAAGCACCCCTAAGGGCCATCGCACCTTCCAGCGGCAATTGCGGTGCAAGCAGTGAGTTTGCCTGACTGACAGACGGATTGGCACCGGTTTTATAGTCAATGATCGCATGGCCGCCATTTGATAGCTGGTCAATTCGGTCGGCAACGCCACGCAGCATAAATCCATTGCTACCGATCTCAAGCTGCGCCTTTAACTCCACGTCTGATTTTACAATGCCACTACGGCGTTCAGTTTCCCAATTGATAAACTCACTAGCGATTTCCAAATATCGCGGCCACCAAAAGGCAACAATATCTTGCGGCAAATCAAGTTTTGCAAACTCAATTTTGCCTATCTCTAGGGCTAAATCCAGCGGCGGCCGGTTTTTTGTTTCTAGCCAATTTCTGCAGAGTTTCTCGAAAATCGCATGGTAAAGAATACCGCGCTCGCGGGCGTCTATTTCTCGCCTTATCTGCTCCAATGGTTTGAGGCCCAGAACATATTTTGCATAAATTGCATAGGGGTCACGTATCCATGTCTCAACCTCTGTAACGCGAATACGATTGGGCCGAATTTTCACAGGTGGTTTTGGCTCAGGACGGGAAATACTTAACAATCCTCTTTCGTCGCCTATTGGTCGATGGTCAATCTGGTTGGCCCAATCCAGATATTTCTGCCCGGATAGCCGCATGGCATCAGCCGCATTCTTACCGGCCAGCGTTAACAGTCGTTGCACCCATCTGGAGGCAACGGTTGGCGCATTGTCAGCCCGTTTTGTGCGGGTTAAAATAACTTCTTTCGATCCCATCAACATTTGAAAGTCGTGGGCAGCAAGGCCAATCCGGCGTTCCGGCGGCTCCAGCGACAATGTTGCTTTCATCGGCCGGTTGAGAAATGGATCATTGTTGGTTGCAGCCGGCCATTTACCTTCGTTTAGCCCGCCAAGAATAATGCAGTTTGCTTGCTGCAACCGAGCTTCCAATGGTCCAAGTATTGATAGTCTTGAATGGGTGTTTCTATGCAGGCGAACTGGCCTTGAACCAAGCAGCGCTTCATAGAATGAAGGCCATCCACGGGCAGGGAGTTCAAGCTCAATATCGCTTTCACTGGAAGCCAGCATCAGATCGCCAAGGAACTTGCAAAGTGCTTCTCCTGCGTCACCGTGATAGTGCGCGTTGCCATC
The DNA here is from genome assembly GCA_026981655.1 of Rhizobiaceae bacterium. Classification (GTDB taxonomy): domain Bacteria; phylum Pseudomonadota; class Alphaproteobacteria; order Rhizobiales; family Rhizobiaceae; genus SZUA-100. The sequence goes on from JALSIJ010000228.1 coordinate 15,021, forward strand.
GCCATTTTTATTGCGGGCGACACCATCCAGCGCTTCAATGCTGGTTTTGACGAGGTGGCCGAGGCAAACCGGGTCTTGGGCCGCCAATAATGCGTGTAAGGGAGCAAGTGCTTTGTCCATCGCGCCCGCTAGCTCCAATGCAAGCGGCCATTCATCCTCATTGATTAGCTTTTTTTGTTCTATCAGTTTGGCTTTGGCTTTTTGAGCAAGTGTTTTAAAGTGACCCGGCACAAAATCAGCAATGTTACCCCTGATTACGTTCAGTTCGAGGGTTTTCTGCGCAGTGAAAAGGTCACCCTTGCTTAAACCAAAAGATGCAAAGGGATGTTTTATCAAAGATAAAAGAGCGACCGGGTCGGCCTGTTCCAGTGCAATTGCAAATACCAACCGGGTGAACGAACCTGGAAGTGTTTCGCTTAAGGGGATGCCAGCTGAATCATCAATCTCAATGCCGAAGCGCTTTAATTCGACGGAAACCCGACGGGCTAGTACTCGGTCTGGAGTAACCAGCGCACCGGTTTTTCCCTCTACTTCTAATATTTCCCGCATGGCTAAAGCGATTGATAATGCCTCGTGACGTTCCCCATCAGCCTCGATCAAGGATACGCCGGAAAATGCCAATTCTGATTTTTCATTGGAAAACCGATCGCGGAATTCAGGCCAATTATCGGTTGTCTCTGAAGGCTCCATTGAAAGGCTTACGATAGATTCGCGCAGGCGGGCATATCCAATTGAACTGTCATCAACGCCGCTAATATGGGTAACATCATTCCTTTCAACAGCCATCCCATCTATGAGTTTCTTTAATCCATATTGCGGATGGCCGGGGGCGGCAGCTTGCTGGTGGGTTACTCTTTTCCGAATATCAATATGGTTGCTTTTGGCCTGACTCAGTCCTTGCCAAACGTGATCTGGAATATCGCGGTCAAGACCCGGCAAAATTACCGCGCCTTTTTCCATATGAGCGATTGACCCAAGCAGCGCGGCCGTAGCAGGAATTGAGCCGGTTGATCCGGCCGCAATAACAGGCCCCTTAGAGCCAAATTTGTTATAGTGTTCGGCTTGACGGTGAAGGAGTAGACCACGCTTGCTGGCTACATCCATCGCATTTTTTTCCTGCAAAATAAGTGGCCAGCTTTGTGTGGCAATCTTCAGAAATTCAAGAGTTAACTGCCACCAGTCGGAATGATCATTGGGTACCAGTTCATCCAGTCGCGACCAGTCGGCTTCTTCAGTTGAAACCGTATCCATCAACGACGCAAGATCATTGGCAAGCCATGCTGCATCCGAAATTGACGCAGGAACGGCCAAGGCCTCATCACCAAACAGTTTCAGCGAAGACTTCTCCAACACGCTGCTCCATCTATCAATCATCTTGGTCAATAGAAGTTGGCGCTCCAGATTGCTGATTGTCGGATCGAGGTCCAGCGCACTATCAGCTTGCTGTTCGAATATAAATTGGTCCTCTTCAATATCACCTAGCGGCAATATTTTGGGAAGCAGCAGGGCATTATTATTTATTCTGGCGACAAATTCAGCCTGTAAGGCGCGCGCGGCACGGCGGGTTGGCACATAAATAGTAACGCCCGACAATGCCAATGGATCAGCGTCAGGTTTAAATCCGTCAATCAGATTACCGCTTAGCAGCGCATCAACAAGTGTCGATAAAAAAGGCGCAGCTGGAGGGATTGAAAAGAGGCGGGGAGATATTTTGCGCCGGTTTTCCCGCATTATGATACAAACTCTTTTATCGCACTTTCAGCTTCATCAATGGACGCTGGTGTTCCCACATGCAACCAAAGCCCTTCTAAATTTGTGCCATATAGACGACCTTCCTCAATAGCCTCATTAAACAAAGCGTTTAGTGAAAATGGGGCATCTGGCGAATTGGTAAATATACGGGGATGAAGGATTGCAGCACCCGCATAGATAAAGGGCGCGGTTTCTTTATCACCACGTCGGGTAAGTTGGCCTGCCGGGCTCATAAAGAAATCTCCCATACCATCAAACCCGACGGCATTTTCTTTTGACGATACAAGCAGTAGAATATCCATGTCATCATCGTTCCAAACTGTAGACATCTTGGCAAGGTTTGATGACTTTTTTTCAACCCAGAAGGAATCCGCATTGAGTAGGAAAAAAGCACCTTCACCCAGTTCTGGCAGTGCTTTTTTTGCTCCGCCGGCGGAATCAAGTAATAAATCCCGTTCATCGGAAATAGTAACTATTGGTGTCTGCCGGGAGCTTATGTGGGCTTCAATCTGGTCTGCCAGATAGTGCACATTGACCACAATATTTCCAACTCCGGCATCATCCAGCGCATCAATGGAATGATCAAGCAGTGTTTTGTTCCAGACCTTAATCAAAGGCTTGGGTGTTGTATTTGTTAGGGGTCGCATACGGGTGCCAAGACCGGCGGCAAGAACGATAGCATGATCAGGTTTTGTTTTGGCTGAAGTCAACTTTTTGCGGGGCCTTGCTTGAGTTATGAAATGTCATTTAGTCTGGATGATAATTTTACAATTTATGAAAGCTAAACACTTGATTAGTCAAATGGGCGTGTCAAAATCCGGCATTGGTATTCAGCCAGCTTTTAAGTTTAGCAAGTATGGGGTGTTTGAGTGAGTGCTTTAAATAGGTTTGCATGTGCGGAATATGCGCAAGATAAGCGGGTTTTCTATCGCGCTCATCAAGTCGAACAAAAATGCCCAATACTTTGGTGGCTCTTTGGGCCGCCATTATTGCGTATGCTTCTAAAAAGCCATCACGGTCAAAATCAGCTTGAAAAGCACATCTTTCCTGAAGGTATCTGTTGAGCAAATTCTGTTCCAGCTTTTGAGGTATTATTACCCTGGCATCTTGTGCAAGTGACGCAACATCATAGGCGCTTGGACCGATCATCGCATCCTGAAAATCAATCAAGCCTATCCGGTGATCAGGTTCATTTTCCGCAAGCCATAGCAGATTGGGTGAATGGTAATCTCGCAATACCAATGTTTTTTCCGCGTCGGCCAAATGCTTGATTAACTCGCGCCAAATGGCTTCGAACTCTTTTAATGCATCATCATTAAGCGGTTTTCCGGTAAAGCGCGGCACATACCATTTTGCCAGCAAATCAACTTCAATCATCATTGCGTCGAGGTCATAGGTGGGGATTATGTGGGTGCCAATTTCACCCACTGGCACCTTTTCCGGCCAGTTGTGGCTATGCATTTGAGCAAGAACTTTAACGGCCGCCAAATATTTGGATGCGTCAGGTGTGCCTTTATCATCCAGAACGCCCTCATGTCCGAAGTGATCAATAATCAGAAAGCCGTTATCAAGGTCTTCTGCATAAATTTCAGGTGCTTCAAACCCTCGTTCGCGCAATAAATGCGTTATGGCGACATAGGGGCGAACATCCTCAGCCAAATGGGCAATTTGGGAATAGGGTTTGCCATTCGCCATGATTGGCCCATCCGCCATAGGCGGGGCATTCATCAAAATTCGTTTATGCCCATTAAATTCGGCAGTTTCATAGGTTCTGGTTGAGGCATCCCCCAGCATGTAGCGGCGAGTTACGGCCGGGCTCCAATTTTCTGAAAGGAATTTTCGGATTGCCAAACTGCGCTCAATGCGTTCCATCACTGGCGAATTGCCGCTTAATTTTGCCGATCTGGCAACCGGCCCGGTTTCTGCAAATTCGATTTCTAAATCAAAGTCGGGAATAAATCCTGACCCGCGTTCAGGCCATTCAATCAAAGCGATGCCCGTTTCCAATGCATCATCAATTCCAAGCTCTTCCGCCTCGAAGCCATCTTCAAGTCGATATAGATCGAAATGCGCAATCAGGCCGGTTGCTGAGTTCCCGTGATAGGTCTGCGCGAGAGTAAATGTCGGGCTGGGCACATCAAGATCAAGATCATCGCAAGCGGCCCTGATAAATGCACGCGCAAATGTACTTTTGCCCATGCCAAGGTCGCCGGTCAGATAAATTAAAGACCTTTTTCCCAAGGCAAGAGCAAGGTCTTCGCCGAGCAGCTTGGTTGCGTTCTCGTTTTCGAGATAAACAGTAATAGTGCGCGACGTCATATGAGCAATTACTCTGCTGCCTCAGAAAGCAGGATTGGTTTGCGCGGAAATTTGCAGATAACTGTTGTGCCCTTGCCTTTGGTTGAGGTTAGTTCGGTTGTGCCGCCGTGAAGCTCCACAAAGCTTTTGACAATTGCCAATCCAAGACCTGCACCGCCCCGACGCTGTAAGCTTGGGTGGCTCTCAAATCGGTTAAAAACAGTTTCAAGGTCATCTTCTGAAATTCCATTTCCCGTATCTGAAACGGTAAAGACCACGTTATCTGGCTCATCCATACACGTAAGTGAAATACTACTGCCATCAGGAGAGTAGGTCATTGCATTTGATAGAAGATTGAACAAAACTTGGCGAATCCTGTTTTCGTCGCCAATAAACACATCATCGGCGGTCTGGATTTTTATATCCAGAGTAATGCCACGCTCCTGCATACGATCTTTGATTCCATCATTTGCCGCTTGAATAATGCCTGAAATACTAACTCTTGTCAGGTCCAATTCCATTATGCCCGCATCAACGGTTGCAAGATCAAGAATATTGTTAACAATTGATAGCAGTGACGACGATGATGAGTTTATGTGGTCCAGATACTCGCTCTGCTTTGTATTTAAGGTTCCAAATTCGCGGCTACCCAGTAATTCAGCAAAGCCAATAATGTTTGTTAGTGGAGAGCGTAGTTCATAAGAGACATGTTCAATAAATGCGTTCTTCAGATTGTCTGCCTGCTCAAGTGCGGTGTTACGGTTTACCAAAACATTTTCGACTTCAACACTTGCACTAACATCTACAAATGTCAGCATAGACTGCCCATTTGGAAGCGGCATCAATGCATAATCCACTGATCGCCCACTGATCAGTTTCATGCGGCCGGCAATGCTTCCGCGCTCATCAGCAAGGCCGGTGATGGTAATCTGCAAATTTTCCCAGGATTGAGGAACTTCAATACGGGATGCGCAAAGCCGGGTAATTGTAGATATGTGGGCGTTTTCACCAAGGTCATTATCGCTTAGTTCCCACATTGTTTGAAAAGTTGGATTAGATAATCGAAGTGTTCCATCAGGGGCAAACACGGCAACCGCTTCAGACAGATGATCAAGAGTTTCACCTTGAACCTGGATGAGTGCATTGTAGCGACTTTTCAATTCAAGTTCTTCAGTGACATTTTCAAATACCCATGTGACGCCATCATGTGCATGGGGGTTGGCAATAACCCGAATGGTTCGCCCGTCTGGCAAATACCACCAATGTTCGCAAGGGTCACGACCCTGATAAACATCAAACAGGTCATCCTTCCATTTTTGCCAGTCCTGCTGTTCCGGCAGCATGCGCGCCGTGCGAAGGTTGATCAATACAGTATTGTGGTCCGGATGTGTATCGAGAAAGGATGGCTCAAGGTTCCAAAGATTTTGAAAGGCTGCGTTATAGAATTGCAGATGTTTCGAACTGTCAAAAATAGCAACTGCGGTCGCCAATTGGTCGAGCGTGCGAGCGTGGCTTTCAACTGTTTTGCGCAATCGGGATTGGGCACGTTCAATTTCATTCATGTCAGTGGCAATGCCGGCGCTACCATGTCTTAGTGCAACATCCACCACATCAAGCATTCTTCGGTCACCTGCAACAACCGCTGGCACCCGCGCTGAGAATATTTCATTCTTCTGATGTGCCAGCTGCACTGCATCGCGCTCATTTGTATCAAGTAAGTTTATATTTTTTTCTATAGCATCGACACCGTTTTTGGCATCCACTGCAAAAGCATATGCACTATTTACCCAAACCAGTCGGCCATTCCGATCGCGCAACCAAACCGGCATTTTTATTGCCTCAAACAAAGATTGAACCGTATCGAATGTTTGCAGTAGGTTTGTATATTCAGCTTCGAGATTTGCAAGCGCCGCCCGCTCTCCGGCTAACGGGACGAAGCGGACAAATGCATAGATGCCGGTCGTTCGGCCCAGTGCTTCGATGACCGAGCCTCGTTGGGTGCTGATGGTTAGATCAAAGATCTCTGCATTCGCACGCAAATTTTGAACGGCGCGGTCAAATTGTTGAGCGGAATCAGCATCCATCCACGCTCCAAATGCGACAAAATCGGTATCTTTGACCGGTGCTCCTGTCGAAAGGGGGAGCGTGCCCATGATTTCAGGAACATTCTCCGCCCCCGACCAAAGTGCAATGCGTTGATCAGGCGCATCAAGCAGTGCAAGGTTGCGCTCATGCCTAGCTTTGATATCAGCGTGCGCCAACATCAGAATCTTGTTTTGATTGGTTGTTTTGGCGCGTTCCCGAATCATCCAGAAGGCCGAAAGAATGGCAAAGCTCATCGCCCCGGCAAATACCGCGAACTGAACAACTTCAAATTGATTTACGCCTGGAATATGAGCCAGAACACTATTCAAAATATTATCAGCAAATGAAGGATCTGTATCCAACATTAGTGTAGCAAAAGCCAGCCCCGCGCTGCTTGCCGTGGATAATACCTTAGATCTGTTGTTGCTCATTGCCGTGCCATTGGGAGATTGCCCCGGCATTATCATTGTCCTCTTCGCTGTTATAAGGTCCGCACGCCAAACACCAAAGACCGTACTCGAACATTACCGGTCGCCTCAACGGGCAATGCGAATCAGACTAATGTAGCGGTTTGGTGAATCCGCAGGAAGGCTTAAGCGAAAAAAAATGTCCGACTGTCATGAAAACAGCCGGACAACTATTATTTCAGTACTTATAATGCGCTCAGGACAGGAGCCTATTCATGAAAATAAACTGTGATCGAATAAATTTCGGCTCTCCACAGTCATATGTTCAATTGAGCCCATGCTCTAATAACGGTATTGTTCTTGTTTGAAAGGACCGTCCTGTTCAACACCAATATACTCGGCTTGTTCATCTGTAAGCCTTGTTAATGTTGCGCCAAGTTTTTCAAGGTGCAATTCAGCAACTTTCTCATCCAGATGTTTTGGAAGTGTGTGAACGCCGATTTCGTATTTGTCGCCTTGAGTCCAAAGTTCAATTTGGGCAAGGGTCTGGTTTGCAAAAGACGCTGACATAACAAAGCTTGGGTGGCCAGTTGCATTGCCAAGGTTAACCAGACGTCCTTCAGACAACAGCAGCATGCGCTTGCCATCCGGGAATTCGATCATATCAACCTGGCCTGCATCGGCGGGCTTTACGTTGGTCCATTTCATATTGCGTAGGCCGTCGACCTGAATTTCATTGTCGAAATGGCCGATATTGCAAACAATCGCCATGTCTTTCAATGCGCGCATATCGTCAACTGTCAGCACATCTTTGTTGCCTGTTGCCGTCACAACGATGTCTGCACGCGGAGCAGCTTCCGCCAACGTGACAACTTCAAAGCCGTCCATTGCAGCTTGCAATGCGCAAATTGGGTCAACTTCGGTAACCAATACCCGGGCACCGGAACCCATGAGTGATTGCGCCGAGCCTTTGCCAACGTCTCCGTAACCGCAGACAATTGCGACCTTGCCGGCCATCATTACATCAGTTCCACGGCGGATTGCATCAACCAGGGATTCCCGGCAACCATATTTATTGTCAAATTTAGACTTGGTAACACTGTCATTCACATTAATGGCAGGGAAAGGAAGGTCACCTTTTTCATGCAATTGATAAAGCCGCATTACTCCGGTTGTGGTTTCTTCCGAAACACCTTTGATGTTGGCGCGAACTTTTGAATAAAAATTAGGGTCAGTTGCAAGGCGTTTCTTTATTGTGGCAAAGAAGAATTCCTCTTCTTCGTTTTTCGGGTTATCAAGAATTGAAATGTCTTTTTCAGCCTTGGCACCGAGAATAATCAACATGGTGGCATCACCGCCATCATCCAGGATCATGTTTGCCGTTTCACCGTTGCCCCAATCGAAAATACGATCAGCAAATTCCCAATACTCTTCCAGAGTTTCACCCTTGTGGGCGAATACCGGAATTCCGGCAGCAGCAATAGCAGCTGCAGCGTGGTCCTGGGTTGAGAAAATATTGCAAGATACCCAGCGTACTTCAGCGCCAAGTGCAACGAGTGTTTCGATCAATACTGCCGTTTGAATGGTCATATGCAGAGAGCCCGCAATACGTGCGCCTTTTAGCGGCTGTTGATCAGCATATTCGCGACGAATGGACATAAGTCCCGGCATTTCAACTTCAGCAATATCTAGCTCCTTACGGCCGAAAACCGCAAGATTGATGTCTTTAATGGCATAATCAGTAAAATCTGACATGGATGGTTCCTTTAATCGATAATAGTTGGGGAATTCGTATATCCCGCAAAAAAACCAGCGGGCATTAACAGATTGATTAAATCAACCTGTATTTAGCCCACCCCTAACAGTATTTTAATCACCGGGCAAGAGCACATAAAGAAATGTTTATATCGTTCTATCAAGTGTAATGTGGGTATGATTTCGATTTCATTGATCACATAATGCTCGCGTGTGAACACTCAAATTTGAATGTGAAATAAATCAAGGAAAACTAGAATAGTCACATTCGCACTTGTCACATTGCGCATCCAGCTGCAATTGTTGATATGTAATTCAATTAATCCTGGGGCAAAAATGTTAGACAACAAGGTAAGAACCTGGATTGACCCGGTCATTGACAAGATTGCCCTAAAATTGGCGCGGGCAGGAATTTCGGCAAACTCCATCACCATATTTGGTTTTATAACGGGTACCGCCGCCGCCTTGGAAATCGCATTTGAAAATTACTATTTTGGCATTGTATTGATATTGATTTCCCGTCTTGCCGATGGTCTTGACGGGGCTGTGGCACGCGTAAATGAAAAAACCGATCTTGGTGGCTTTTTAGACATTACGCTGGATTTTTTCTTTTATGGTATGATCCCGCTTGCGTTTATGTTTGCAAATCCAGCCGCCAATGCTCTGGCAGGTGGCACATTGATTTTCACATTTTATGCCACCGGCGCAAGTTTTCTGGCTTTTGCCCTAATGGCTGAAAAGCGCGGCATCAATGATGACGCGCGTGGTTCCAAATCACTAGTTTATACCACCGGCCTTGCCGAAGCGACTGAGACAATAATTGTTTTTATTGCGTTTTGCTTGTTTCCCCAGTGGTTTCCAGAGATTGCTTACGGGTTTGCAGCTCTCTGTCTGATTACCGTTACAGCCCGAATCTGGCTCGCCGTACAAACATTCACCGACTGACCGTTTCAATCGCCATCAAAATATCATTAATCAGATCATCTGCATTTTCCAGTCCAATAGACAAACGCACCAGTCCTTCTGATATTCCAAGCATTTCCCGGTTTTCATCCGTAAGGTTCTTGTGAGTTGTTGTTGCCGGGTGAGTTATCAGGCTTTTTGCGTCGCCCAGATTGTTTGAAATTTTGACGATCTCGAGAGCGTTTTGGAATGCAAATGCCTGTTGCTTGCCGCCCTCAAATTCGAACGCCACCATGGTGGAGCCTGCCCCCATTTGTTTCTTCACGATGTCAGCTTGAGGGTGGTCCTCTCGTCCCGGATAGATCAGACGTGAGATGCTGCTTTGTCCGGCAATGGCATCTGCGATTTGTTTGGCATTCCTACTTTGCTGGCCAACGCGCAGGGGCAAGGTCTCCAAACCTTTTAATAATACCCATGCATTAAATGGGCTGATACCCGGTCCTGTGTGGCGGTAAAAATCAAACAGATATTCATCAATCCAGTCTTGTGATGAAAGAACGACTCCGCCAAGACATCGGCCTTGTCCGTCAATGTGCTTTGTGGCTGAATAAACCACAATGTCTGCACCAAGCTCGAGCGGTTTTTGCCAAATCGGGGTGGCAAATACATTGTCGACGACAAGCCTCGCATTGTTTTCTTTGGCAAGAGCCGCAACAGCCGCAATATCAACAACTTCCAATGTCGGATTGGTTGGGCTTTCCAGAAAAAGCACCGAGGTCTCCGGGCGCATGGCCGCTTTCCAGGCGCCAAGGTCTTTGCCATCTACGAAAGTGTAGGAAACGCCAAACCGGGGCAGTAATGTTTCAATAACATAGCGACAGGAACCGAAAAGTGCATGGGCGGCAACAACATGATCGCCAACCTGAAGCTGGCAAAGCATAGCGCTTGTAACTGCTGCCATCCCACTGGTTGTCGCAAGTGCTGCTTCCGCACCCTCCAGCGCGCACATGCGTTGTTCAAACATGGTGACCGTGGGATTTGCATAGCGGGAATAAATATATCCGTTATCATCGCCAGAAAAACGCGCCTCAGCAGCTTCCGATGAATCGTACACAAACCCTTGCGTTAAATAGAGCGCCTCCGATGTTTCGCCGAAGGGGGAGCGCATTGTTCCACTATGAACCATGCAGGTTTCCACATTCCAGTTTGCTGAGGTGCGCTGCAATTCACTTTGTTTGCTCATAATATTGTCCACTCATTTGTACCAAATATAAAAAAACCGACTCGCAAATTGCAGAGCCGGTTGAACGGTACTCGGCCCTTTAGCGACTTATTTAACGTGGTTGCAAGCCGACCGGCCAAATCACCACGGGATAAATGCGCTTTTAGCCTGCTTGTTGCTTTGCGTCAATCGTCGCATTCTATAATGATAGTTGAGAAAACCATTTTGAGGAAAGCCATGATATCTCGTCGCGAGAGCGGTATTCTGCCTGATGCAGACATTCAGTCCCTTTTTGATGCGGGAAAGATCTCAGCTTCAAAACCACTTGATGAAAACCAGATACAGCCTGCCAGTCTTGATTTAAGATTGGGGAGCACCGCATTTCGAGTGCGTGCCAGCTTTCTTCCCGGCAAAAAACACCTTGTGTCAGACAAGCTTGACCGATTGATGTTGCACACATTCGATCTTACAGAAGGTGCCGTGCTGGAAACTGGGTGTGTCTATATTGTCCCGCTGCTCGAATCATTTGCCTTGCCAGACGATGTATCAGCATCAGCAAACCCAAAAAGCTCGACCGGCCGCCTCGACATTTTTACCCGTGTTATTGCCAATAATACTCAGCAGTTTGATATGCTGCCGAAAGGCTACTCAGGACAATTATATCTGGAAATTAGCCCGCGAACTTTTCCGATCGTTGTGCGTACTGGGTCACGTCTTTCACAAATTCGCTTCAGAAAAGGAGACGCCACCTTAAATGGCGATGAGATGTTGGCACTTCAGCAGTCTGATATTCTGGTCGCGGCCAAAGATCCGCTGATCGACGGACGCGGTGTGGCGATGTCCATAGATTTATCCGGTGATGAGACCAGCCTGATCGGCTATCGCGGCAAGCGGCATACAGCACTTGTCGATGTGGACAAGCCCGCCGCCCATGATGTGCTCGAATTCTGGGAGCCGATTTATAATCGAGGTTCGATGGATCTGGTACTGGACCCGGACCAGTTTTATATTCTGGTTTCCCGTGAAGCCATACATGTGCCACCGGATTACGCCGCCGAAATGGTGCCATTTGATCCGCTGGTTGGTGAGTTTAGGGTGCATTATGCCGGGTTTTTTGATCCAGGGTTCGGGCATGCTGGCGCCGGTGGAGCCGGGAGCAGGGCTGTGCTTGAGGTGCGTAGCCATGAGGTGCCGTTCATACTTGAACACGGGCAGGTAATTGGGCGGCTGATCTACGAGCACATGTTGTTACGGCCGCAGAGTCTCTATGGTAGCGATCTTCGTTCCAACTATCAGGCGCAGGGGTTGAAGCTTTCGAAGCATTTTCGGGTAATTGAATAACCAGAATTTATACGATAATTCAGTATCTTAATAGAATTGAAATAAATCACTTATATTTGAGCGCAAATGTAAACCAGATGTTAACCAAATTTCGTAAATACTGACGCAAAGGAAACCAACTGGAGTTCTCGGGATGACCGCGTCAAATGTTCACGTACTAAATGAAGAGCAATGTCCGGTCCCTGAAGATATTCTTGGGGAAATGCATTCGTCCAATCCTTCAGATGCTGCAAAAGTTGCGGCAAAACTGCCTGAACCCCAGCGCGCGCAATTGGCTGCATTTTGTTACGAACGCCGCCATCTGCATCATCTTGGGCTGATAATTGCGTCCACATGCGGGCAGTATTCATTGCGCAAGGCTTTTGGACTCGCGGGCGAAGTGGTTTACAAACAATCACGCAAACCTGATGAAACGATTGCTAAAGAACGGCGCAACGCCAATCAAATGGCACCAAAACCAGTAAGCCTTGCTAAATTTGTACGCGACGATCATTAAGCGTGCGCTATAGCTCTTTGAGCACTTAGCCAATATCGTTAGTCGATGATTATTAGTGCTGGTAATTCAATTCATTTTCAACTATACGAACGCGATTGCGGGTGTTTCCTATTGGAATTGCCCGTATTTTTGTACGCAGCCTGATTCTTATCAAGTTGAACAAATCTGCCAAAATTCATTGGTTACCAGCTCTAAGAACGGGTTCGTTTGGTTGAGCTAAAATTGAGATATGACCACTGCTGAGCGACATCTCGGCAGTTGGTGTCTAAGTCAAATCATGGATCGGGACTACTCCGGCCAAAACAGAAAGTTATAACGATGTCGATTACACCAGAGCGTAAAGCTGAACTCATCAAAGAATATGCAATCAAAGAAGGTGACACAGGTTCACCCGAAGTACAGGTTGCTATCCTGACCGAACGTATTAACAATCTGACTGAGCATTTCAAAGGACACAAAAAGGATAATCATTCCCGCCGTGGTCTTTTAAAAATGGTCGCAACACGACGTAGTCTTTTGGACTATGCGCGTTCAAAAAATGAAGAGCGTTATAAGACATTGATCACCAGACTTGGTGTTCGTCGTTAAACTTTACCCGGCGGGCTTTCTTAAGTCCGCCGTTTGTATTTTAATTGAGTACAGTCTAGGCGCAGTTTGGATTACGTCTCTGCGCCGAGCCTGAAAGAGGGGTTGGTTAAACCCGATATCGGAATTCATCTGGTGATTTTAAGGTAATAATGGGGCAGGATTGTTAGGAGCTTGTAATTCACTCAAGCTTCTAATTGTCTTGCCCGGTCAAAGCCTTTTTTAACCCGACGAATACAACCCCTCTTATTGATAAGACGTAATTGATGAAAGCCTGCAAGCACGCCTGATGATCAGGAGCTTGAGGCTGTACGAAGGCCGGATGGCCATATGAAGGAATGAAGATGTTTAATAAACACACTATAGAAATCGAATGGGGCGGACGCCCGCTTACTATTGAAACCGGGCAAATCGCCCGTCAGGCCGATGCCTGTGTAATCGCCACCTATGGCGAAACCACCGTGCTTTGCGCCGTTGTATCGCAAAAATCACCAAAACCCGGCCTGGATTTTTTCCCACTGACCGTGAATTATCAGGAAAAAGCCTATGCAGCCGGTAAAATTCCTGGCGGCTTTTTAAAGCGCGAAGCACGGCCATCTGAAGGCGAAACACTTATTTGCCGTTTGATCGACCGTCCGATCCGCCCCTTGTTTGCCGATGGATATAAGAACGATACCCAAATTACCCTCACCGTTCTTTCCCATGATATGGAAAACAACCCGGATGTGGTCGCAATGATCGCAACATCAGCAGCACTGACCATTTCTGGTATACCTTTCATGGGCCCAATCGGCGGTGCACGTGTTGGCTATATTGACGATGAATATGTGCTCAACCCGAACATCGATGAAATGCCAGAATCAGCGCTTGATCTGATTGTTGCCGGTACCGGTGATGCGGTATTGATGGTTGAATCAGAAGCCAGCGAGCTTTCAGAAGAAATCATGCTCGGCGCTGTTATGTTTGGTCATGAGCAATTTCAACCCGTCATTGAAGCTTGCGTAAAGCTGGCTGAGAAAGCGGCAAAAGAGCCTCGTGAGCACACTGTTCCTGATAATTCCGCTTTGGAAAAGAAAGTCACCAAGCTTATCGGTAAGGATATCGAAAAAGCTTACAAAATTTCTGACAAGCACGATCGCTACGAAGCATTGGACGCGGCTAAAGCGAAAGCCAAGGCCAAATTCCTTACTGAGGAATCATCTGAAGGTGAAACTCAGGTGCTTGGAGAAGTATTCAAGCATGTGCAGGCAACTGTTGTTCGTGGATCAATATTGAAAACCGGCAAACGCATCGATGGTCGCGACCTTTCAACAGTTCGCCAAATAAGTGCTGAAGTTGGTTTGCTGCCTCGAACTCATGGTTCGGCCCTGTTTACCCGTGGTGAAACCCAGGCGCTGGTTGTGGCGACCCTTGGGACCGGCGATGACGAGCAATTCATTGATGCCCTGACCGGAACTTATAAAGAAAACTTCCTGCTGCATTATAACTTCCCTCCTTATTCAGTCGGCGAAACCGGCCGCACAGGCTTTACCTCACGCCGCGAAGTTGGCCACGGTAAATTAGCGTGGCGGGCGATCAAAGCCGTTCTGCCAAACCGTGAAGAGTTTCCTTATACATTGCGTGCGGTGTCTGAAATTACCGAATCCAACGGCTCATCTTCTATGGCAACAGTTTGCGGCACATCGCTTGCATTCATGGATGCTGGCGTTCCGCTGAAAGCCCCTGTTGCCGGTATCGCAATGGGCTTGATTAAAGAAGGCGACGACTACGCCGTTCTTTCCGATATTCTTGGCGATGAAGATCATCTTGGCGATATGGATTTTAAGGTTGCAGGTACTGCTGAAGGCATTACCTCGCTTCAAATGGACATCAAGATCACCGGCATTACCGAAGAAATTATGAAAATTGCTCTAGATCAGGCCAATGAAGGTCGTCAGCACATCCTTGGTGAAATGTCCAAGTCATTGACAGAAGGTCGGGCTGAACTTGGTGAATTTGCTCCACGTATTGAGACCATGAAAATCCCGGTCGACAAAATTCGAGAAGTCATTGGTTCCGGTGGTAAGGTCATTCGTGAAATTGTTGAAAAAACCGGTGCCAAAATTAACATTGACGATGATGGCATCATCAAAATCGCTTCATCCAGCGGCAAGGAAATTGAAGCTGCACTGAAATGGATTCATTCCATTGTTGATGAACCTGAAGAAGGTGTCATTTACCAGGGTACTGTTGTTAAAACTGTTGATTTTGGCGCATTCGTCAATTTCTTCGGTGCTAAAGATGGTCTGGTGCATATCTCTCAACTGACAGAAGGCCGCGTTGCCAAAACCACTGACGTCATCAAAGAAGGCGACAAGGTTTGGGTTAAACTGATGGGCTTTGATGATCGCGGCAAAGTGCGTTTGTCAATGAAAGTTGTTGATCAGGAAACCGGTGAAGAAATCGCAGAGTAAGCAGTTTCTCTCCTAAATTCCGAACTTAAATAATTACGGTGCTGGTGAAAGTCAGTGCCGTATTTTATTTCTTGCGGCGCAAACGTACGATTACGTCGATTTTTGATATTTCCATACCCTCAGGTGGTTCAGGCAATTTGCCAAACTCAACATTGTCATAGGGAATATCCAATACCGAATTATCATCTTCCATATAAAAATGGTGATGATGGTTGGTATTGGTGTCAAAATAGGTTTTTGTGGAATCGATAACCACGGCCCGCAATAGACCGGCATCTTTAAACTGGTGCAGCGTGTTGTAAATTGTAGCAAGCGAAACAGGTACATTCTCGCCAAGTGCTTCCACATGCAGCTGCTCTGCAGAAATGTGCCTTTTGCCTTTGGAAAACAGCAGCCTGGCCAGTGCTACGCGTTGCCTGGTCGGGCGCAAATCTGCGCTGCGCAACATTTCGCTAATCTGCACGCTGGTATTACCAAAGCAGTTTTGGCTGTCTTCTTTCGATAAGAAGAGAAGTGGATTTTCCGAACTTGTCATCACACACACTTGAGTTTCACATTTCCTGAGCGATTGATTATAATTCAGGGTAACCAACCATATGCCTGTTGCTATAATAGATAGTGCAAGCATAGTGATTCCGCAAGCACACCGGGTTATTTGAGAAAAATAAGCTGCAATTCCAATTAAATATTGGTTCCTTTCCTGTCAGAATTAATTTACAAATATCGCTCTTATGCAGGCGATTTATTGCCTGTTGGCGAGGATTTGAAAAAAGTAACAAGGCGCAATTTTATGGCAGAACAAAAATCCAGTTATTCCTATGAAGAGATTTTGTCTTGTGGGCGTGGCGAATTATTCGGACCTGGCAATGCTCAGTTGCCCTTGCCTCCGATGCTTATGTTAAACCGCATTACTGAGATTTCTGAAGATGGTGGAGAGTTTGGCAAGGGGCATATTCGTGCCGAGTTTGATATACGCGAGGATTTGTGGTTTTTCCCGTGCCACTTTCAAGGTGATCCCGTGATGCCGGGCTGTCTCGGCCTTGACGCGCTATGGCAGGCAACTGGTTTTTATCTTGGCTGGTTGGGTGAACCTGGTAAAGGCCGGGCAATTGCAACCGGAGAAGTTAAATTTAAAGGCATGGTGACACCCAAAACCAAACTGGTGGAATTTGGTATTGATTTCAAACGGGTAATGCGCGGACGCCTGGTGCTTGGAACGGCAGATGGCTGGGTTAAGGCCGATGGTGAGGTTGTGTTCACGGCAAAAGATTTGCGTGTCGGACTTTTCAAATAGCCTAAAAACAATCTGTAATTGAATTTGAATTGAATGCGCGGAGTTATAGGTCTGTCTGGTGTTTTGTACATACGGGCTCTATATATGGTTCCATCACATCGGATGTAATTTCAGCTAGGATCTAACTATGAAACGTGTAGTGATAACGGGCATGGGCATCGTTTCTTCGATAGGAAACAACGTGCAGGAAGTTCTTGCATCCTTAATGGAGGCAAAGTCAGGAATCGTCGCGTCTCCAGATTTCATTGAATACGGCTTTCGCAGCCGAGTTTATGGTGCGCCAACTCTAGATCCCTTCGAGGTTCTTGATCGTAGAACCCTACGTTTCATGAGTAAGGGCACAGCCTGGAACTATATCGCCATGCAGCAGGCGATTGAAGATGCGGGTCTTAAAGAAGATGATGTGGTAAATCCCAGAACCGGCATCATTATGGGGTCCGGCGGTCCGTCGACAAAAACCATTGTAGAAGCCGCACAAAAAACCATTGAAACGGGTTCTCCAAAACGCATTGGACCAACGGCGGTTCCAAAAGCCATGAGCTCAACGGCGTCTGCTGTGCTTTCGACCCAGTTTAAAATCAAGGGTGTGAACTATTCGATTTCCTCTGCCTGTGCGACGTCTAATCATTGTATCGGCAATGCCTATGAAACCATTCAGATTGGCAAACAGGACATGATTTTCTGCGGCGGCTCTGAAGATCTCGATTGGACTATGGCTGATTTGTTTGACGCGATGGGCGCAATGTCATCGAAATACAATGAAACGCCCTCAACTGCCTCGCGCGCCTATGATACAACCCGCGATGGCTTTGTAATTTCCGGCGGGGCGGGCGTTTTAGTGCTTGAGGAGCTTGATCATGCTCTGGCACGTGGTGCGAAAATATACGCCGAGATTGTTGGATATGGTAACGCGTCAGATGGTGCTGATATGGTTGCGCCTTCGGGAGAGGGAGCGGTTCGCTGCATGAAAATGGCAATGGAAAATATTGATGTGCCAATTGATTATATCAATCCACATGCCACCGCCACGCCGGTCGGTGATCTGAAAGAAATTGAAGCAATTAGGGAGGTTTTTGGCGACAAATGCCCACCAATTTCAGCCACAAAATCTTTAACCGGCCATTCCCAGGGCGCAACTGGAGCCCATGAAGCAATATACTCGCTTTTGATGATGGAGAACAATTTCATTTGTGAATCGGCCCACATTACCGAAATTGACCCCGAATTTGCCGATATGCCAATCGTTCGTGAGCGCATGGATAATGTTGAATTGAATTGCATTTTGTCCAACGGATTTGGGTTTGGCGGCACTAATGCATCGCTGGTTTTCCAGCGTTATAATAAGTAGGAAATATCATGAGTGAATTGATGAAAGGCAAGCGCGGGCTTGTCATGGGTGTTGCGAACAGAAATTCGCTTGCCTGGGGCATCGCATCTGCACTTGCAGCCGAAGGTGCAGAGCTTGCTTTCACATATCAAGGCGAAGCATTTGGCAAGCGGGTAAAACCACTGGCGGATTCGGTCGATGCCAAAATGCTATTGCCCTGCGATGTGGAAGATTTGGATACGGTCGATGCTGTATTTGATGCCATCGAAAAAGAATGGGGCAGCCTCGATTTTGTGGTTCATGCAATCGGCTTTTCCGACCGAAACGAGCTCAAAGGCAAATATGCTGATACCACACGGGATAATTTTTCCAAGACCATGGTAATCTCCTGCTTTTCATTTACTGAAATTGCCAGGCGGGCAGCCTCACTTATGAAAGACGGCGGCTCAATGCTCACTCTTACCTATGGTGGCGCTGTTCGGGTGGTGCCCAATTATAATGTGATGGGTGTTGCCAAGGCAGCTCTTGAAGCCAGCGTTCGCTATCTGGCAAATGATTATGGACCGGAAAATATTCGGGTTAACGCTATTTCTGCCGGCATGGTACGCACACTTGCCGGTGCGGGTATCGCCGATGCAAGGCTGATGTATAATTATCAGGAGCGAAATGCTCCCTTGCGACGCAATGTAAAAATTGATGAGGTGGGTAATTCTGCGCTCTATCTGTTGTCTCACCTTTCATCCGGTGTGACCGGTGAGGTGCATTACGTCGATTCCGGCTACTCAACCACTTCAATGCCAAATCTTGATGATTTGAATGCTCTTGAAACTGCTTTGAAATAGGTTTTTAGCGGGAAAAGTTGGAGAAATCATGCGCCATCGCCAATATGATGCGACCTTGCATGGCAAATTTCCCGGGCTGAACTATGCACATGAAAAACCTTTTCGAAATTGGAAATCCAGCCATCTGGAAACGTTGATCGGTGGTTGGTTAAAGAGCAATCCTCCTTGTCTTGAACTTGCGACACTTGCCTTAAGTGAGCTGGTTTTGCGTGGGGAAGACCTGAATGCAGCGATGAAATTTAGCGAAGCCAAGCTTGCGCCAATCAGCTGGTTAGAGGCAGCACGGGAAAATGCGCGCAAAGCGTTTACGCCTGAAATTCTAGAACGCGATAAAAACGGTCGCCCAGGCGGATCGGTCTATGTGGTTTTGCGTGGCGGATATACGCAGCATAATGGTTGGTACGGTGCTTATGTCGGCTCAACCAAGCGGAAAATTGAACAGCGATTTAAAGAACACCGCACGTCATCTCGCGCCGGTCGCGGCCTGATTGCGCATGGTATTGAACCACTATATTCGCTTTTTGATCACATCAATCCGGTGCCGGTAAAACGCAGTGAATTGCGAATTTGGGAAACGCGGCTGCATGAGGCGCTGGCCCCCGCTATACCAAAGGTCACAGGCGATGTGGCGTTTTAGATTATTTTAATTAGAATGCTGATTTGATTCAATTTGACTGAGACTTTAATTCCATGCTGCATGATATTAATTTACCACTTATTCTTATTGCCGGGCTCATTGCTGGTGCAAGTCCCGGCCCGGCGACGCTCGCAATTGCCGGAACATCTATGGCCTCAGGCAGGCTACACGGTTTGGCACTTGCCTCCGGCGTCGTTACCGGATCACTAATTTGGTCGACTTCTGCCGCATTTGGGCTTGGAGCCATAATGCTCGCCAATGCCTGGATACTTGAAATGGTTAGAGTTTTTGGGGCAGGCTATTTGTTATTCCTCGCATATAAGTCAGCCAAATCAGCCCTGAGGCCGGGGGAGTTGATCCTTCATGGAATGGTTCACAAATCGGCAAAACGAGCTTACTTTGAAGGCCTTGCTCTTCATCTGACCAACCCAAAAGCAATATTGTATTTTGGTTCACTTTATTCGATCGGCATTCCAGCAGGAACGCCAGTTTTGTCGCTTGTCATCGTAATCGCAACGATGGCACTTTTAGGAATAATGGTATTCCTTGGCTATGCTTTGTTGTTCTCAAGCGAAGTTGTCAGAAAAGGTTACCTGCGTATGCGCCGATGGTTTGAAGGCGTATTTGCGATTGCCTTTGCGCTGGCTGGCTTCAAAATATTAACGGCCAGGTTTCA
Source organism: Rhizobiaceae bacterium (assembly GCA_026981655.1). Classification (GTDB taxonomy): domain Bacteria; phylum Pseudomonadota; class Alphaproteobacteria; order Rhizobiales; family Rhizobiaceae; genus SZUA-100. The sequence goes on from JALSIJ010000228.1 coordinate 35,094, forward strand.
ATAACCACGACACGAGGACGATCAAACGTGCTGCCCGCCATTCACATGCACTTCCGCACCGGTAATATAAGATGCTGATTCTGAGCATAGAAAATAGATGGTTTCAGCAACTTCACTGGTCTGGCCAAGACGGCGCAAGGGAAAGTCCTTGACGATTTCATCAGTGCCCGGTGAAAGAATTGAAGTATCGATTTCACCCGGCGCAATGGCATTAACCCGAATACCATGCGGGCCAAAGTCTGCCGCCATTTCGCGGGTTAATGATGCAAGTGCAGCCTTCGATGTGGCATAGGCAGAACCGGCAAATGGATGAACCCGGCTTCCTGCAATGGATGTAATGTTGACGATAGAACCTTGAGCCGCCTTTAGTTCTTCAAATAATCCTCGACCAAGCATGATGGGGGCAAAGAAATTTACCTGAAACACAGTTCGCCAGGCGTGAATGGGCGTGCTGATCGAGTCCATTCTTTCGCCGTCTTTGTCTTTTGGACTAATGGCAGCGTTGTTGACAAGGGCGTGTAGTTTGCCACCCGTATCGGCGATACGTTGACGCATTTGGGCAATCGCATTGCCCAGGTTTTCCGGGTCAGCAAGATCAACCTGAATATGGTCTTCCGGCCCCTGCGGCCAGGGGCAGTTTTCGTCAAATGCATGGCGTGAACAGGTGATGACCCGCCATCCCTCGCTTGAGAATCGCTTTACCGTTGCGTGGCCGATGCCTCGACTGGCACCTGTCAGGACGATTGTTTTCTTCAAAATCTGTTTCCAGTTCTATTTCAAACTTGCAGGCTGTTTTGCGTACAATATACTAAATGGCTTAAATAATAAACGGTATAAGAGACAGTTGTGAACTGCTGATCATTTGCCTATTCTGATCGAAAATAAAATCCAGGGAGAGACTGATGAGCGGCAATATATTAGCGATTGATCAGGGCACAACGTCATCGCGAGCCATTATTTTTGATGAGAGGCAAAACATTATTGGCATCGCCCAAAAGGAGTTTGCCCAGTATTTTCCCAAATCCGGTTGGGTGGAACATGACCCTGAAGAAATCTGGCAAAGCGTTGTTAATACCTGCCGTGAGGCCATCGATAAAGCCGGTCTTGAGGCTGTTGATATTGCTGCAATTGGTATTACCAATCAGCGCGAAACAACACTGGTCTGGGACCGCGAAACTGGCATTCCGCTTTGTAATGCGATTGTCTGGCAGGACAGGCGCACGGCTGAATATTGTCGAAAACTGAAAGATAATGACCTTGAGGAGACTTTTACTCGCAAAACCGGCCTGCTGCTTGACCCTTATTTTTCCGGCACCAAAATAAACTGGATTTTGGAAAATGTTGAAGGAGCAAGAAAACGCGCGGAGGCTGGAAAACTTGCATTCGGCACTATTGATACATTTTTAATCTGGCGGCTGACCGGTGGCAAAAGCCATGTGAGCGATGCGACCAATGCATCGCGCACATTGCTATATAATATCGCGGATAATCAATGGGATAGTGAGCTTTTGGATATGCTGGAGGTTCCGCGTTCAATGTTACCAAAAGTGCTGGATTGTGCGGCGGAATTCGGGGTGAGCAATAGGGATATTCTTGGCGCCGAAATCCCCATATTAGGTGTTGCCGGCGACCAGCAGGCGGCAACCATCGGCAATGCCTGTTTTGAGCCGGGAATGATGAAATCCACCTATGGAACGGGCTGTTTTGCCATTCTCAATACCGGTGAAAATCTGGTGCCGTCAAAAAATCGAATGCTGACCACAGTCGCCTATCGGCTGGAGGGTATAACCACCTATGCGCTGGAGGGTTCGATATTTATTGCCGGTGCGGCGGTTCAATGGCTGCGTGACGGTTTGGGAATAATTGATAACGCCACTCAAACCGGCAAAATGGCTGATAATGCCGACGATGAGCAGCAAATTTATCTGGTGCCTGCATTTACCGGCCTTGGGGCGCCGCATTGGGATGCGGATGCACGTGGCGCTATTTTTGGATTGACCCGCGCTACCGGGCCGAATGAACTTGCCCGCGCCGCATTGGAAGCGGTTTGCTATCAAACCCGCGATCTGTTGGAGGCTATGCAGGACGATTGGGGAGAAGAAGGCAAGACCGTATTGCGGGTCGATGGTGGTATGGTTGCCAGCGATTGGACCATGCAGTTTTTGGCAGATATTCTGGCAGCACCGGTAGACAGGCCAAGCATATTGGAAACAACGGCTTTGGGTGCCGCTTGGCTGGCAGGCTCCAAAGCAGGCGTTTGGCCCGACATGGATGGATTTGCAAAAACCTGGAAACTGCAGCGTAATTTCTCACCCGCAATGCAAGAAGATGAGCGAGCGCGCAAATATGCCGGATGGCGTGATGCCGTCAGCCGCACTTTGAGTGCATAAATTATTTCTGTTTATGGCGATAGTTAAGCCGCGAAGAGCGGCTCGGCGTTAGCACGCCGCCCTGGCGGAGGCCCGCGCAAGGCGCGGAATTTCCGTGAGCCAAATAAGTTATTTTAATGCTTGCTCCAGATCAGCAATCAACTCATCAGCATTTTCAATGCCAACAGAAATTCGAATGAGGTTCGGGTCAATGGCTTCTTCTATCGAATGGCGGCGCTCAACCAGACTTTCGACCCCGCCCAGCGATGTGGCGCGTTTAAACAGGTTTAACTTTCCACAAACCTCTAGTGATCTTGAGCTAGGACCATTTACCAGAAACGACATGAGTGAGCCAAACCCGCCTATCATCTGTACTTGTGCCAGCTCAAATTGAGGGTGAGTGGAAAGCCCCGGATAGAACACTTTTTTTACTTCATCATGCTCGGCAAGGAATCCTGCGGTCTTCAACGCGCTTTCGCTCATCCGTTCCACACGTAATGGAAGGGTGCGCATGCCTCTAATAAGCAACCATGCTTCAAATGAACCAAGCAGTGCACCCGCATCATGGCGATCTGTTTTAATGGCTTGCCAGATAGGTAGAGTTTCGTCTTTAACCGCGAGAAAGCCTGCCAAAACATCTGAGTGACCATTAATCGCCTTGGTTGCGGAATGCATGACAATGTCAGCACCAAGATCAAGCGGATTGGTCAAAACCGGCGTTGCCGCCGTTGAATCGACGATCAAAATAGAGCTGTTTTTGCTGCAAGCCTTTGATGCGGCCTGAATATCCACCAGTTTCAACAGCGGGTTTGATGGGGTTTCTACAAATACCAGGTCAGGGCGGAATGATTGAATGGTTCTGCTTAGCAATTTCCGGTTTGAACTATCCACTTCCAGTAATTCGATCTGGCGGCGCTGGCAAAATTCCCGAACCCATTTGGTAGTCCCCCAATAAATCCCGGATTGCAGTAAAATTCTGCCTCCTGAAGCGGTCGTGCGCATCACAGCCGCTATGGCGGCCATGCCGGAAGGAAACAGCAATCCGTCCTCCCCATGTTCTGCCTTTGTGAGAATTTGTTCGCCCAGACGCAGCAGATCATTGTCATCACGGCCATATATATGCCCATCACTTATGGGTTGATAATCCTTATTGCGAACAAAGGTCGATGACGGTTGAATGGGCGGGACAACGCCGCCTGTTAGCGGGTCAATGGCACCATCAGCCTGTGCAAATAATGTCGCAAGGGTTGTGGGATGGTTCGTGCCGTGAGGGGCTTTCATAATATGCCTGTTTGCCAGATGAATGAAGGTATTGGTGATTGAAACCAATCATCTTTATTTCAGGAAATCAACCTGATGCGCTTCTCCATCAAGATTGAGCGCGGCAAATACCGGTTTTGTTCGGGACACAATTTTGCCCCGACGCACCACAAAAAGCCGGGCCGGTTTAAGTCTGATTGCCTCAATTTTATCGCGGGCCTGCAAGATTACCAAATCAGCATTGCACCCGGTTTCAAGTCCATAGTTCTCAAGGTTCATCACCTTGGCCGAGTGCACCGTGACCGCATCATACATGGCTTGCATTTCGCTCACCCCGGTCATTTGCCCCACATGTACGGCCATATGGGCAACTTCCAGCATGTCGTGGCTGCCGAGTGAATACCACGGGTCCATCACGCAATCATGGCCCAGCGCCACATTGATGCCCATCGCGGTCATTTCCTTGACACGAGTCATGCCCCGTCGTTTTGGATAGCTGTCATGCCGCCCTTGCAGGGTGATGTTAATCAGTGGATTGGGAATTGCAGTAATTTCCGCCTCGGCAATCAATGGCAGCAATTTACTGACATAATAATTGTCCATCGAATGCATGGAGGTGAGGTGAGAACCGGCGACCCGGCCCTCAAGCCCCAGCCGCTGCGTTTCCTGCGCCAATGTTTCGATATGTCTGGAAAGCGGATCATCGCTTTCGTCGCAATGCATATCGACCATCAACCCGCGCTCAGCAGCGATTTCGCACAGTGCTTTCACCGAGCGGGCACCATCCTGCATGGTGCGTTCATAATGCGGAATACCGCCAACCACATCAACACCTAAATCTAAAGCTCGCTGGAGGTTTTTGACAGCCCCTTTAGAGCGAAAATACCCGTCCTGTGGAAATGCTACCAGTTGCAAATCGACATAGGGCGCAATCTCTCGCCGCACTTCCAATAATGCTTCTACGGCCAAAAGGCTGGCGTCGCTTGTGTCCACATGGCTTCTGATCGCCAGCGTGCCATTGGCAATCGACCATTTGACCAATTGGTGGGCGCGTTGTTTTAGGGCATCCAGTGTTAGATGAGGTTTTAATTCGCCCCAAAGCTGAATACCTTCAAGCAGAGTTCCGCTTTCATTCAACCGGGGCAGGCCAAGGCTCAAGGTGGCATCCATATGAAAATGCGGATCAATAAATGGCGGCGATACCAAATGCCCTTCCGCATCAATCACCTCATGTGCTTCCGCATCAATTTTGGCGGAAATCTCAACAATCTTATCTTTGATAATGGCAATATCGGCTTTTTTACCGGTGGTTGCCAGTGCCGCATTTTTAATCAGTAGATCAAGCATTGTTTACTCCGAAATCAGGGTTCAGACCCTACACCCGTTCGCCACGGCGAAACGGCACCAGCAGGGCATGGGGATATTTTGCCTTACGGGCCATAAACACCATAGCGACGATGGATAGAATATAGGGCAACATCAGGTAGAACTGATAGGGAATGATTGATGCTCCTGTAATTTGCTGCGCACGCACCTGAAAGGCTTCCAGTCCGGCAAACAGCATTGCGCCCAAAAAGGCTTTGCCCGGCCTCCACGAGGCAAATATGACCAGTGCAACGCAAATCCAGCCGCGTCCGTTGATCATACCGAAGAAAAACGCATCAAATGCCGACATAGTAATAAATGCACCGCCAATGGCCATAAGCGCGCTGCCCACGACCACCGCGCCGGTGCGAACCGCCAGCACATTAATTCCTTGCGCTTCAACAGCAACGGGGTTTTCCCCGGCCATTCGAACCGCCAGGCCAATTGGTGTGCGTTGCAACATATACCAGACCAGCGGTACGCAAAGCAGCGCCAGATAGGTGAGCGGTGTTTGTGAAAATACCGCCTCGCCAACGACCGGGAGATCAGAAAGATAGGGAATTTTATAGGTTTGAAACGGTACAATTTTTGGCGGTGTGGTCGCAGATGGCAAAAGCATTCGATAGACAAAATAGCTGAGTGATGAACCAAACAGCGTTATGCCGATCCCGGTCACATGCTGGGAAAGGCCAAGATGAACCGTAAATATTGCATGGAGAAACCCGAATATTCCACCGACTGTTGCAGCAAAAATGACCCCTCCCCACAGATCACCTCCTTGATAAACCCACATCCATCCAGCCATCGCGCCGATGGTCATAATGCCTTCAATGCCAAGGTTTAAAACTCCGGCCCGCTCGCAAATAAGCTCGCCCAGTGTGCCAAATATAAGTGGGCTGACAATGCGAATGGTCGCGGCCCAAAATCCGGTGGATAAAATGATTTCCAAAAGGTCCATCATTTACCCCATTTGATTTTGTATTTGCTCAACATCACGCTGACCAGAATTGCCAATACCGACATGCCAACAATGACATCTGCAATATATGTGGGAATATTAACCGCCCGGCTCATGGAATCAGATCCCACATAAATACCGGAAAGAAACAGTGCAGCAGGGATTATCGCCAGCGGGTGTAATTGTGCCAGCATGGCAACCGCAATGCCGGTATAGCCAAATCCGGGCGATAGATCGAGCGTAAGGTAGCCTTTTAATCCGGCAACTTCGCTCACACCCGCAAGGCCGGCAAGACCACCACTGATCATTGCGGTTCTGATAATTGTCGTGTTGATGCTGATGCCTGAAAACGCCGCCGCCGATGCGTTTAGCCCGACAGCCTTAATTTCATAGCCCCAAACGGTGAAACGCATAAATGCCCAAACCAGAATGGCCGCGATAACAGCAAATACAAATCCGTAATGCAGGCGACCCTTTGCCAGCATTGCCGGGATTACCCCCTCATCGATAATCGAAGCCGCCTGTGGCCAGCCCATCGCCATTGGGTCTTTCCAAGGTCCTTCAATCAAAAAGCTGACAAACAACAGAATAACAAAATTGAGCAGCAGCGTCGTTACAACTTCATCCACCTTCAAATGAGTTTTCAACAATACCGGAACAATTAAAATCAATCCACCGGCAACAGCCCCGACCAGCATCAAAAATGGAACCATAAGCATAGGCGGCAAGGTGATCATTCCGGTTCCGAAATACGTCACAGCCAAAGCTCCGCAATATAATTGGCCCTCGGCACCAATATTGTAAAACTTGGATTTAAAAGCCACCGCAATCGCCAACCCGGTAAACATCAGCGGAATGGAACGGGTCAGTGTTTCAGTCAATGCAAACCGCGAACCAACCGCGCCTTTCACCATGGAAGCCCATGCTTCGAGCACCGGCGCACCGGCCCATACAATCAATATGGAGCAGATTGCCATTGTCACCAATACAGCACTGACGGGTGCAAATGCAGCGCGAATTACAGAAACATTGGCTCTAGGTTCAATTTGCATGGGCGCCCTCCATTGCTACCGCCCCAGCTTGAGGTGTGCCTTTTAGCGAGCTTTCCTGTCCGGCCATCATAAGGCCGATTTCAGCAATTGTTTTCGAACCGTTTTCAAAAGCCGGGCTTAGCTTTCCATGATACATGACCGCTATCTTATCGCTGAGAGCCATAAGTTCATCAAGATCTTCAGAAATCAGCAATATGCCAACACCGCGATCACGCGCTTCAAGCAATTGGGTTTGTACATAGGCAATGGCACCTTCATCCAGACCACGAACCGGTTGGTTGGCTAAAATAAAAGATGGATTGGGCGATAAAGCTCTAGCAAGAATGAGCTTCTGGATGTTGCCGCCGGAGAGAAGTTTGGTTTCCGCCAATGGGCCTTTGCAGCGAATATCATATTTCGCAATCAGATCTTCGGCGCGGTTTATGGCCTTTGACTTGTCGAGAAAAATGCCGAATTTTGAGGTGGTCTTTGAGCGCAGATCTTCGCTGATCAGGTTTTCCCAAATCTGCATATCACCGACTACGCCAGATTTATGCCGATCTTCAGGTATGCGCCCGACGCCCCGTGAAAGCATGTCGCGTGTTGAAATGGATTTAAGATTTTCACCAAGCAGCTCAATGCTGCCACTGTCATGTTGATAAAGGCCGGATAAAAGGTCCGCGAGTTCCGCCTGCCCATTGCCTGAAACACCAGCAATGCCAACTATTTCATGGGCATTAATTATAAGATCTATATTTTGCAGGCTGCTGCTGGTTGCGGCACCCTTGGTGGAAACATTCTCCAGTCTCAACACCGCTTTACCGTGTTTTATCGAACGTGGTGTCGGGCGGGTTATTTTTTCACCGACCATCATTTCCGCTAGCAGGCTCTTGTCGGCATTCTCAGTTTTAACTTCACCAACGATCGCTCCACGGCGGAGGACGGCAACGCGGTTGGAGATGGCAAGAATTTCATGCAGCTTGTGCGAAATGAATATGATCGCGAGGCCTTTAGCAGTCAGGCTCCTAAGCGTCTCGAACAGGTCATCGGCTTCCTGCGGCGTTAATACGGCCGTAGGCTCATCCAGAATAAGAACGCGGGCATCGCGGTAAAGAGCTTTCAATATTTCAACGCGCTGCCGTTCCCCCACCGAAAGGTCGGCGATTTCTGCATCCGGATTGATCACCAGTCCAAACTCGCTCGACATCTGTGTCAGTTTTTGCCGGGCAGCTTTGCTGTTTTGCCGCCAGGACCATAAAGGCTCGGTTCCAAGCGTGATGTTTTCCAGAACTGTCAGATTGTCTGCCAAGGTGAAATGCTGATGCACCATGCCAATTCCGGCGGAAATTGCCGCCTCTGTGGAGCCGGGCAATAATGGCTTTCCATCAATTTCAATTAACCCTTCATCGGCCCGGTAATGGCCGAAAAGGATATTCATCAACGTGGTTTTCCCGGCGCCGTTCTCACCCAAAAGGGCTAAAACCTCGCCGCGGGCCAATGACAGATCAATACTGTCATTGGCCGTAAGCGAACCAAATCGCTTGGTGATGTTTCTTAGCTGCAGAACGGGCATCGTTCAGCGTTCCCATCAATGGGGCCTTTGTCCACCCGATTAATAGGTGGATTTAGGCTCGTTATCATTGATGTTAACAACAAATTTCCCGGACAGGATGTCGGCTTTTACAGCTTCCACTTTGGCTTTCGCGTCTGCCGGAATTTTATCCTCGAACTCATAATAAGGCGCAAGGCTTGCTCCGCCCTTTTGCATCATGGTCCATTCTTTGTAGTCGGCAGCTGTAAATGTTCCAGCCTTAACTTGCGCAACTGCATGATTGATCGCGTTTTCCATATGCCACAGAGCAGAGGTCACCACCACGTCTGTGCCATTTTCTTCCTTGTTCATGTCATTGACATTACCGAAGGCGAGAATGCCCTTTTCACGCGCGGCATCAACGACACCGGCACGTTCAGCATAGAGAATATCAACGCCGGCCTCGATCTGTGCAAATGCAGCTTCCTTGGCCTTTGGCGGATCATACCACGAGCCGATAAAGTTCACTTTGAACTGCACATCTGGATTGACCGATTTTGCCCCATCCTGAAATGCATGGAACAGGCGATTGACCTCGCCTATTGGATACCCGCCAACCATGCCAATTTTATTGGTTTTGGTCATCGAACCGGCAATAATTCCCATCAAATAACAAGGTTCATGAATATAGTTATCAAATACGGCAAAGTTTGAACCATGAGGCTTGAAAGGGTCGCCCATCAGGAATGATACTTCCGGATATTCATCCGCCACTTTTCGGGCCTCTTTGGAAATTCCAAATGCTTCGCCAACGATGAGTTTGACACCGCTTTCTGCATATTCCCGCAGAACCCGGATATAGTCGGTATTGGCAACTTTTTCCGAGAATGCATATTCAATCTCGCCGGCATCCTGCGATTTTACCAAAGCCTGATGTAGGCGGGCATCCCATTTTTGCTGAATAGGCTGAGTGTAAATTCCGGCAACCTTGATTTTTCCGCCGTGGGAGCCAGAAAATGCCGTCCCGGTTCCCAGTCCCAACCCAAGTCCAAGTGCTGCGATACTTGCCCCTGTTAGTTGGGTAAATCGTCTTCTATGTAGCTTATGCGTCATGATTTCTCTCCCTGTTTAAGTATTTTTACCAATTGATCAAATATGTTATTCGTTGTCAATCAAGCCTGTTGACTATCTATAGGCGATGGCCTTTGTTTCATACTTCTCACGGCTAATTCAATGCTGCACATTGAGCCTGCGAAGGCACGCCGCTTAGCCTCCTGAACTTGCTGAAGGGGGCTCGCAATTTTCTCGCAATCACAGCCGCATTGTTTAAAATCAAACCCGCAAATGTTACCCGTCTCCATCAAGCAAATTGCCAATTCCTCCAAGAAGCGAGCCTTCTCCAACATGGCGGCCACCACCTTGAGGGGCCGCTGCAAATATTCGACCGGCAAGCCGTGAAAATGGCAGGCTTTGTATCCACACCCGGCCCGGGCCGCGCAGCTTTGCAAAGAACACGCCTTCGCCACCAAATATCATAGATTTGATGGATCCAGCTCTTACCACATCAAAGT